>LLYT01000019.1 GCA_002049545.1 Deltaproteobacteria bacterium tcs-42
CTTCTCCCGCCCGCCTCACGACGTAGCGAGTTACTTACCTCCGGCAACCCCGTTCGATGGGTGCGACGGGGAGGTGCTACCCGGAGTGATAATCCTGATGTTGGCCTCCTATGTCTCTCACGGTTACACAGGGACGGACTGTCACCGTCACTGAGGGAAACGGGCTGCGAGTCGCCCGTTACGGGACAACTTTATAAACTCATCAGAATTTCAATCTGATTCGGTATCCCGGAGGTGAATCCAGCGGAATTGCCTGGATAATATCGCTCAAGTTCCCGATTCCATACCCTCATCAAATAGCGATATTTTCTCAAGCAACAGGGACGACAGACGGCCCGGAAAAAAACCATGAAACAGCCAGCCCATCTTTCAAGTTATCCCAGGCAAACATACTGACACCAACAAATCCGACTGTAATCAACAATAGAATGATCGCAAACGACAAGGAGACCAGAGCAGGTTTGGGGCAATCCTTGCGGTAGCAGAGCCAGGCAAGGTGGAAACAAAGCAGACTTAAAGGGGCAGACAATACAACCATCATAGCGAATAATCCATTCTCATAATTTGATCTACAAAACATCTACTTATAACCGGTTAAGTTCCAACGTATCAACACTATTAACAGGATGTTGAAAAAGTCCCATCCTGGGCCTTTTCAACTCCACAAGCCGAAAATTCGATTTCCGTCTTGTTCACAAAATCAAGGACTTAGAAACCAGTCCTCGATTTTGGTCGCCCGTCCATGGGCTCCACAGGCTGTTTTTCAACAGCCTGTTAAGCGACAACAAGAATCTTGAACAGGCTCAAAAACACCTGAATACGATGGAAATGGAATTTTCGTCAGCACCTCCACCATACCCATCGACAGTCAAAAAGCAGATACACATTATATAAAATTACTTTCTAACGATCCTGAGGGGACAGCTGCTTTCTGCAAATATTGCAAAAACTCGTGTCGGGAAATCTCCTGCGCTCCCAAACTGAGAAGATGATCGGTTGTCTGCTGACAATCGAGAAATTCAAAGCCCTTTTGCCGTAAAGAATCGACCAGGTGCACCAGCACAACCTTTGAAGCATTATTACTGCGACTGAACATCGATTCACCAAAAAAGCAGCGCCCGATACAAACCCCGTACAAACCACCCACCAACTGATCCCCCTCCCAACATTCAACCGAATGGGCAAACCCGAGTTGGTGCAATCGCGTATATGCTTTTTCCATTTCTGGAGTAATCCAGGTGCCGCTACCATCGAGACCGGCTCTCAATCGACGACACCAGTAAATAACCCCGGCAAAATGTTCGTTGCAACTGATTCGAAAGGGTTGCTTGCGCATAAAACGTTGGAGAGAACGTGAGATGTGCAGTTCCCCGGGGAAAAGGACGCAGCGAGGATCGGGAGACCACCAGAGAATCGGGTCTCCAGGACTGTACCAGGGAAAGATCCCCAGACTATAAGCCAATAACAAACGTTCCGGGGAAAGGTCTCCGCCGACCGCCAGAAGACCGTTATCTTCTGCTGCCTCAACCGGAGGAAACCAGAGTTCATCATCCAGCTGGTAGCAAGCCATCAATCAAATCGAAAAGAAAATTTACCCGATTGATATCCAACCCGAACCCTGCCACCTTTGCGCAATTCACCAAAAAGAATTTTTTCGGCCAATGGGTCATTCAACTCAGCCTGAATTAAACGTGCCAGGGGACGCGCACCAAATAACGGGTCATAACCGAGCCGACCAAGCTCCCGCCGTGCGGCAGCAGAAACCTTGAGAGTGACGTTCTGCTCGGCCAACTGTGACGACAACTCCAAAAGAAACTTGTCGACAACCTGCAACATGACACTTTCATCAAGGGGCGCAAAGTTGATGACGGCATCGAGTCGATTACGAAATTCGGGAGAAAATACTTTTTCGATCTGATTTTTGGGGGCTTCGGCAGTGCGATGACCAAAACCAATCGGGACAATGTTCATATCCCGCCCACCGACGTTGCTGGTCATAATCAGAACAATATTCCGAAAATCAACCTCTTTGCCATTGTTGTCAGTCAAGGTTCCATGATCCATCACCTGTAACAAGATATTGAACAGGTCGGGATGAGCTTTTTCGATTTCGTCAAGAAGCAGCACCGACCAGGGATTCTTACCCACCTCTTCGGTTAACAATCCCCCCTGATCAAAACCAACATATCCTGGAGGGGATCCAATCAGCCGGGCAACCGAATGCTTCTCCATATATTCACTCATGTCGAAACGTAAAAACTTGACCCCGAGTTGCTGTGCCAGCTGTTTTGCAACTTCGGTTTTGCCCACTCCGGTCGGCCCGGTAAAAAGGAGAGAACCGACGGGCTTATCGGGATGACCAAGCCCGGCACGTGAGCGGTGGATTGACTTGACCAGACTTTCAAGTGCAGGATTCTGACCAAAAACTACCCGTTTCAGATCGCGTTCAAGATAGCGCAAGCGGTGGCGATCACTTCCTGCAACCGTGGGCATCGGAACACGTGCCATCCGTGCGACGACCCGTTCAATATCATTTATATTGACCGACCGCTTCGGATGCCCATCCAAACGATGCTGTGCACCCGCTTCGTCAATCACGTCGATTGCCTTATCGGGCAAATGTCTCTGCGGAAGATGCTTTATCGACAACTGCACCGCTGATTCGAGCGCTTCATCGGTAAAATCAGCTTTATGGTGTTGTTCATAGCGGGGGCGTAAGCCCTGCAGAATCTCGAGTGTTTCATCACTGCTTGGTTCGTGCAGATCAATTTTCTGAAACCGGCGAGACAGGGCACGATCCTTGTCGAACAGATTTCGATACTCCTCGTAGGTGGTCGAACCGATACAGCGCAATTCACCTGAACCGAGCGCCGGCTTGAGAATATTAGATGCATCGAGCGATCCCCCGCTGGTCGCACCCGCTCCAACAATCGTATGAATTTCATCGATAAAAAGAATCGCCTGGTCACGTTTTTGTAAAGCACCAACCACCGCCTTAAGGCGATCTTCAAAATCTCCGCGGAATTTGGTGCCAGCCAGCAATGCTCCCATGTCGAGAGTGAAAAGTTCAGCGTTCTTCAGGAGCTCAGGGACATCCCCTTCGACCACCCGCAGTGCCAGCCCCTCAGCCATAGCGGTCTTCCCAACCCCCGGTTCACCGACAAAAAGAGGGTTATTTTTCCGCCGCCGACAGAGAATCAGGACGGTTCTTTCCAATTCCCGGTTCCGTCCGATCAAAGGGTCAATCTTGCCATCTTTAGCCCGGGCAATCAGATCAATCGTAAAAGACTCCAGAGGGTCGGCTGGTTGTTGTTTTGGCTTGGCGGGTTCATCTGGAGTGGGATCAGCGGGGCGCTGGTTTGGTTTTTCACGGGTACTAGCAGAAGGTTGGCCATGGGAGATCTGATCGAGCAGATCAACCCGCTCAATTCCCTGCTGCTGAAGAAAAAAACAAGCATGCGAATTCTCTTCTTCCAGAATAGCGGCAAGCAGATCACCAATCCCAACCGCCTCCTGCTGTGAAGCCTGCAAGTGCAATACGGTTCGCTGGAGCATCCGCTGTAAAGCCAACGTCTGCCGAGGGACATCTTCATCCGCATCAACGTCTGTCGTTTCGGGAAGAGACTCGATACTTGTCTCCAGAAAATCTTCCAGATTTTTTTTCAGGCCAGCAATATCACCACCACAAGAGACAAGAATCTGTTGACCAGCTCCTTCAAAAAGCAACGCGTAGAGGACATGCTCAGTCGTCAGGTATTCATGCCGCCGTCGCTGAGCCTCACGAACCGCCAGAGTAAACGCAATCTGCACATCTTGTTTAAACATTTCTGCCACCGCTTCTCAAGCCTCCTCAAGGGTACATCGCAACGGAAATCCTGCTTTGCGAGCTTTTAAACGTGCCCGGGAAGCTTTGGTTTCTGCTATTGCATGGGGGAAGGTTCCACAATATCCAACCCCTTGAAAATGGATCGTCAACATGATTTTTTCTGCTTCTGTCGCGGATTTAAGGAAAATATCCTGCAAAACCTCAACAACAAACTCCATCGTGGTGTAATCGTCATTATGCATCAAAACTTTAAAGAGCGATGGGGTTGTGACCTGCTCCTTTGTTTTGTTACAATCTTTGGTTTTATTCCCGCTATGGGTTTCTGAATTTTCCATTTTCTGAACTTTCCTGTTCTGCTACTCAATTATTACGGCTATACTAACATAGACTGATGATAACAAACAGTCCCACAAACGGCCAGAGAGGGAACAATCAATGAGCCTGAGACTCAGCAACCGACGCAAACACCCCGACCTGACCCTTCGCCTGCTGGCCTGGTCAAATGCTGCAGCAGTTATTTCACTGGCGATTGCTGTGGTTATTATTGCTATAGCCAAACCGAAGCGAATGAATTTTCTCGATCACTTCTATGGCGTACAACGTCTCAACCCCACCTGGAACATGGATTTAATCGGCTATGTCGGTATCATGCTCCTGCTGAGTTTCGTCACCAGCATCGTGGGATTATTCCTCAATAGCAAACGTCTGCGGCGTAAGAGTGACCATATCCATGCCACCTTGGTTCTGAGTCTGATTGCCTCCACAATCAGTTTATTTTTCTACCTTAAATTCACCTTAAGTTGAAAAAATTATCAGCCTGCATTACAAAGCAACGAAAAACCACCCGATTAACCCTTGAATTTACAGCTTTATGTCTGTAATATTAACCATCTACAACCCATAAAATTCAAAGAGAGCGTGATATGAAAATCTCGTTACATTCTATTCTCTTCGCCCTTTTATTCCTGCTTGCGACCTCTTCTGCATATGCAGAAACCCGCTATATTTCCGATCACCTGATTGTGACGGTCCGAAGCGGCAAAGGGAATCAGTATAAGATCCTGGAGACATTACCGACTGCAACCCCGGTAGAGATTCTGGACGAGGACAAGTTTTTCGTCAAGGTGGTCACGCCAAAAGGAGTTGAGGGCTATATCCGTAGTCGTTATGTCAGCAAGGACACGCCCAAAAGTATTCAAATTGAGCAGCTGAATAAAAAGATAGAGACGTTAAAACAACAGCTGGCAACGCAACTGCAAGACACAAAATCCAGTCAAAGCAAAGCGAGTCACCACAAAACCAGAATCACTGAACTCTCTTCACAGCTGGCCAAAGCCCGGCAGGAACTGGACACAGCCAGCAGTGAATACAAAAACCTGCTAAGCAAGTCAGAAAATGTTCTCAACCTGAGTGCCGAAAATGAACAACTGGCCGAAAAAAACAACTTGCTGAACAGTGAATTATTGGTGTTGCGCGAAGAAAACCAGAATTTTCATCGTTCCAACATGATTCAATGGTTTCTTGCCGGTGGCGGTGTTTTCTTTGGTGGATGGATCATCGGTAAAATTTCTCGCAAAAAACAACGCAGATTTTAAGCTCTATTCTATGCTTTGTGCGCAATCGGCTACCAACAGTCTGCAATTTTGAAACGCTAGAATCAGGAACCAAGACCGACCCTGCAGCCAAGATAAAAACGTGGCAACAAATGTAGTTTTTTGTGGCTGACTGACGGAAAGTCGAAGTGGATATCCGGGTGAATCGGGTAAATAATTTTTCTCAGCTGGCTGCACATCCCAACAGCAACAGATAGGTCAATATGGATTTTATTGTATGACTCATGCTCGCCCAGCAATTCTCTTTGTTGACCACGAACAAGACACCCTGCAAAGGCTCCGACAATTATTACAGGGCGAAGCCTGGGAGTGTCACTTCGTCTCCAGCGCCGCCGAAGCCATGAAATATTTGCAAAAGCATCGAGTCGACATGGTCGTGTCTGACACTCAAACCGCCGACATGGATGGCCATCAGCTGTTTGCTGAAATCCACAAGCTTTATCCCGGTATCGTACGTATATATCTCAGCAGTTACGCCAATCAGGACAATGTTATCAAGGCCCTGGCAGAAGGATACTGTCAGCAGATCATCCCGAAACCATGGATTGATCAAGAACTGAAAGAGATTCTTCGCAGTGCAATACGTCAGAGTCACCAACAAAAAAAACACAGCCTTGCGTTTCAGGCTCTGATTAATTCGATCCCTCTCCTCCCTGCACTCCCCGAGAGCTACTCCAACGTTCGTGCCTGCATTGTCGGTGATGAAGTTAATATCGAAAAAATGGCCGATTATATCAGCCAAGATGTTGCTATTTCCAGTATCCTCTTACATTGGGCAAACTCGGCCCTTTTCGGTCAGCGTTTCCAGGTTGATACGATCAAAAAAGCGATCATCGTCCTCGGCACCGATATTGTCGAAAACCTTATTCTTTCAGAATCGGTGAATCGCACCATCGCAGCAAAACTCCCCGAGATTAAAGGGTTCGATTTTGGGCAATTCAAGAAACATTCAATGGCGACCGCAGTCCTCTCCAGACTCTTGATTAAATCACTTCATCCGACCGATTTTGTCCATCATGATCGTGCTTTTGTCGCTGGTCTTCTCCACGATCTGGGGAAACTCGCTGCAGCGAGTTTCTTTCCCATGCAATTTGAGACGGCAATTGAATTTGCCAAGAACCGAAAACTCCCACTAACAGAAGCCGAAATGGCAACGTACGGAACCCAGCATGCGGAACTTGGTGGTTTCCTTGCTGAATGGTGGGCCTTACCACCCTTTATCGTTAATGCAATCTGCTGGCATCACCAGCCCCATTTAACTTCCATTGATCAAGATGTCGTAGCAGCCGCCCATGTTGCCAACCTGCTCAGCTACCAATTCCATTACGGCTCCAATGGGGACACCTGTTTACGCGGCATTGCCGACAATTACCGGGAAAAATTCTACCTGTCTGAAGAAGCAAATGAGATTCTCCGTGCCAAAACTGACCAGACGATTAGCGCCCTCGCACAGTAATTTATTCACCTCCTTCTGCCACGAACAACCACACCAAACAAAGAACAAATGAATCTCCCTGCAGCAAGCAACGGGGTATCGAAATTCTGGGTGGGCAACTGCCCACCCAGAATTTGCGTCACCAATCACAGGTGGTGGGCGGTGCCACACTTGTGATTAACGCGACAAGCCGCGGGAAATTTGAACCGGCATTGATTAGATTAAATTACTAAATTAAGTTTGACTAACCACGCAACAGTTGGCATAATACGATTTTGCAGTTGACTTGTATCCCTACAATCTCAAAAAAAAGGGGGGGATGGCGACCATATGACTCAACGTATCAATCCAGTGATTCTGACAATTGATGATGAAGAAAATATCCGGGATAGTTTCCGCATGTTTTTGGAAGATTATGATTATCAGATCGTTGAGGCTGAAAATGGTCAGCAGGGGTTGGATCTATTTTTCCAGAAAAAACCAGACCTGGTGCTCTGCGACCTGAGAATGCCGGAAATGGATGGCCTTGAGGTTATCGAAAAAATCAAGCAGGAGTCCCCCGACACCCCTATCATTGTTGTATCCGGCACCGGCATCATTGGTGATGCCATCGAAGCAATCCGCTGTGGTGCATGGAACTATCTGCTGAAACCCATTCAGGATATGTCTGTTCTGCTCCACGCCATCAACCAGGCCATGGAACGCTCTCGCCTTGTTGTTGAAAACCGCGCCTACCAGGAACACTTGGAAGAAGAAGTCACCAAACGGACCCGAGCATTACAAAAAGCGGTTAAAGATCTGAATCAATCGCACCTTAAATTAAAAAATAGCGAACAGAAATACCGCGTCATTTTTGATAATTTACAAGATGTTTATCTGGAAATGCAACTTGATGGAAAAGTGACCGAAATCAGTCCATCAATTTCTCATATTTCTCAATATTGCCGCGAAGACATCCTCAGCACCAATATCGATAAGATTTTCCCCAACCCAAATGACCGGGATCGATTGTTTACCCAATTAAAGACCCAGAATAAAATTTCTGATTACGAACTCCATCTTCTGGATAAAGACAAAACCCTGATTCCCTGCTCTCTTAGTGCCAGTTTTCAGATGGGTCTGAATCAGACAGAAGATAAAATTTGTGCAACCTTACGTGATATCACCGAGCGCAAGCTCGCTGAGGAAAGGATTGAATACCTTGCGTTTTATGATGCTCTGACCGAGCTTCCCAACCGGCGCTTACTGCTTGATCGCCTGGAGCAGAACATCTCTCGGGCACGCCGCTATGACCATTTCGGGGCCATGCTTTTCCTTGATCTGGATCGCTTCAAAAACATTAACGATTCTTTGGGACACCCGGTGGGCGATGTTCTTTTGCAAGAGGTTTCTAAACGGTTACTCCACGACCTGCGTAGTGAAGACACTGTGTCACGACTCGGCGGAGATGAATTTGTCATGCTTCTCCCCGACCTGGGTCCCGATTCAACCAATGCGGCGGCAGTGGCACAACAAAAAGCCGAGAACATCAGGGGGCATCTGGCAGAAAAATATTTTATCGATGGGCATGAACTCCACATCACACCAAGTATCGGTGTCGCCATGTTCCCTTCCGGAAAGGAAGGCCAGGAAACGGGTGACGACATCCTCCGCTATGCGGATACCGCCATGTATCGAGCTAAGGACGATGGACGCGATACAATTAGATTTTTTCTGCCAAGTATGCAGGCGGCAGCAGATTCCAGACTGGCCACCGAAAAAGAATTACGCCACGCATTGGAGCGAGGGGAATTGACCCTCTATTTTCAACCACAAGTCGACGGTCAAGGTCAGATTCTCGGAGCAGAGACCCTGGCACGCTGGCAGCATCCCGAAAAGGGCTTTATTTCACCTGCAGTCTTCATCCCCATCGCAGAAGCGACCGGCCTGATTCTGCCAATTGGAGAGTGGGTTTTACGTACTGCTTGTGAGCACTTAAAAAGTTGGAATGATCAGGGCCTCCCGGTTCATCACCTTGCTGTCAATGTCAGCCCTCGTCAGTTTCGCCAGCCAAACTTTGTCAGGCAGGTGAAGAGCATCCTCGAAGAAACGGGGGCAGATCCAAACCAACTGGGCTTTGAATTAACCGAGGGGATGGTGATTGATAACATTCCGGATACCATCGAGAAGATGGAATCACTAAAGAAACTGGGGATTGAGCTATCGATTGACGATTTTGGTACGGGTTACTCTTCACTGGCCTACCTGAAAAAAATGCCACTGGACATTTTAAAGATTGATCAATCCTTTATCAGCGACATTGAAACCGACACGAATGATGCTGCCATTGTTCATACCATTATCGCCATGGCAGCTCACCTGGAGCTTAAAGTTATTGCAGAAGGGGTAGAGACCAAATTTGAGCTCGATTTTCTGGAAGAAAAGGGTTGCCCTCTCTATCAAGGCTACCTCTTCAGTCGACCGGTGCCAAATGAGCAATTCATTGAGCTACTGAAAAATGGACAACTTTGATGGCGTCGCCATCCCATGAGTTGTTGCGAAAGCATCAACTTTCAGTTACCCCGGGATAGTATTGTCCCACCACTTCAGCACAAACCCTTTCGGGATTTCCTATCCAATTTCGCATCAATATGTGGTATCAACGACAGTGAAAAGCAATTCAACACGCCAGCACTAAATTATTCTTGGGAGGAACTTGGCATGAGCACACGACCGATTGTAAAAATAGAGACAAACAAAGGGTCAATCGTCATTGAACTGAATAGTGATAAAGCGCCTGTCAGCGCTGAAAACTTTCTTACTTATGTTCGTGACGGTTATTACGATCAAACAATTTTCCACCGGGTCATCCCGAACTTCATGATTCAGGGTGGTGGATTTACCCCTGAGATGGCCCAGAAAAGAACCCGGGGAGAAATCAAGAACGAAGCCGACAACGGGCTGAAAAATTTTCGCGGCACACTCGCTATGGCCCGCACTCAAGTGGTTGACAGTGCTAGCAGTCAATTCTTTATCAATCTGGCCGACAACGACTTTCTCAATCATCAGGGGAAAACTCCCAATGGCTACGGCTATGCTGTCTTCGGACAAGTGACAGAAGGGATGGAAGTTGTCGATGAAATTGCCAAGGTCAGCACCGGAAACAACGGCCACCATCAAGACGTCCCAAAAGAGGCTGTCATTATTGAAGGGATGTCAATTGAACAAGCTCCTGCCGCCGATTGATGGTAGAACCTGAACATGGGACACCAGTTCAAAAACATCCTGCGGCTCCCCGCCGAATGGGAGCCGCAGGATGCAATTCTCCTGGCCTGGCCACACCAACACACCGATTGGCGACCAATCCTCAAGCAAGTCACAGAAGTCTACAGCGAACTAGCTTACCAGATCAGCCGTTTTGAGGCTGTTATCATCATGGCACCGGAACTTAAGCCTGTTCGTGATGCGCTACAAAAAACAGACATTGATCTCTCCCGCATAGAGCTATTTCAGGTCGATACCAACGACACCTGGGTTCGTGATTTCGGTCCGCTGACGGTTTTCAATAATAACAATCCCCAACTACTCGATTTTATTTTTAACGGCTGGGGGCTGAAATTTCCAGCAGACAAAGATAATCAGGCAACTCAGAATCTCTACAATACGGAAGTATTCAGGGGGATAAAAATGCATGCTTGCGACTTGATTCTGGAAGGGGGCAGTATAGAGAGTGATGGCAGTGGAACACTCTTGACAACATCAGCCTGTCTGCTCAACCCAAATCGCAACCCCACCCTGAACAAAGGAGAACTTGAATTGAAACTCTCCGAACTGTTGGGATTCAACCATTTTCTCTGGCTCGAACACGGCTGGTTGGCCGGTGATGATACCGACTCTCATGTCGACACCCTGGCTCGGCTGTGTCCCGATGATACAATTGTCTATGTCCAATGTGGCGATGAGACGGATGAGCACTATCCGGCATTGCAACAAATGGAACAACAGCTGGGGCGATTCAGGACCCAACAGGGACAGCCATTCCGCCTGCTCCCACTCCCCTGGCCACAAGCATGCTATGATGGCACTGAGCGCTTGCCGGCGTCCTATGCAAATTTTCTGATCATTAACAAAGCGATTCTGGTTCCAACCTATAACGATCCTGCTGATACCCTGGCTATAAAAATCATTGGCCAGGCCTTTCCCGATCGAGAGATTATTGGCATTGATTGTCGTCCGCTGATCAAGCAGCACGGTTCCCTGCACTGCATAACCATGCAACTGCCACAAGGAGTCCTGTCATGAAATCTTTAAAAGTCGGCCTGGTGCAACAAAGTTGCACCCCTGACCAAAGAACAAACATTGAAAAGTGTTGCAGACAAATCGGTCAGGTTGCGGCCAAAGGTTCAGAGTTAGTTGTTTTGCAGGAGCTGCACAACAGTCATTATTTCTGTCAAACGGAGAATACCACCCATTTTGATCTGGCAGAAAGTATCCCGGGTGCCACGACGCAGAAATTTGCTGAACTGGCAAAAAAACTAGGGATTGTTCTGGTCATCTCGTTGTTTGAAAGGCGCGCCGCAGGGCTATACCACAACACCGCTGTGGTTCTTGAAAAGGACGGTAGTATCGCTGGCACCTATCGAAAAATGCATATTCCCGACGACCCGGGCTACTACGAAAAATTCTATTTTACCCCGGGGGATTTGGGATTCAATCCGATTGAAACTTCAGTCGGAAAACTGGGGGTCCTGATCTGCTGGGATCAATGGTATCCCGAAGCAGCCAGATTGATGGCTCTTGCGGGAGCAGAGATACTGATCTATCCAACCGCTATCGGCCACAGCCCGGACGATAATCCGGCAGTGCAGCGACGCCAACTGGCCGCATGGATGGCAGTGCAACAGGGCCATGCCATCGCCAATGCCATTCCGATCATTACGGCAAACCGGGTCGGCTTCGAAGCTGATCCGAGTCAGGCGACCGCCGGGATATATTTTTGGGGAAGCAGCTTTGTTGTAGGATGTCAGGGGGAAGTTCTTGCCCAGGCAAGTGCAGACACAGAAGAACTTTTATCTGTCAATCTCAACTTGGATCACAGCGAAAAAGTTCGACAGCTATGGCCATTTTTCCGTGACCGACGCATTGATCAGTATCAGGAAATACTGAAACGTTTTCGCGATTGAACCTCACTAAAAAGCAAAAAGGACAGCTCCGGTAACAGATCTGCCCTTTTTGCTTTTACTACCAATGAACCATACCTATAATCCAGCACGGGATCGAAGCGAATCAACCCGATCGGTTATTTCCCAGGTAAATCCAGGCAACTCCCTCCCGAAATGACCATAAGCTGCTGTCTGGCGATAGATTGGCCGGAGCAGGTCAAGCTGCTGGATAATTGCCGCAGGGCGCATATCAAACTCATCCCGTACAATCTCGGCAATTTTATTTGATGGGATTTCCCCGGTACCAAAGCTATTGATCATCACAGAAACGGGTTCCGCAACACCAATTGCATAGGCGAGCTGGACTTCACACTTGCGTGCCAACCCCGCAGCAACAATGTTTTTTGCAACATAACGAGCCATATATGAAGCACTACGATCGACTTTTGACGGATCTTTGCCACTGAATGCCCCGCCACCATGCGAGCCCTGACCGCCATAGGTATCAACAATAATCTTTCGTCCGGTCAAACCACAATCCCCCATGGGCCCTCCAACAACAAAGCGTCCGGTCGGGTTGATCAGGTAGCGAGTTTCTTTGTCAAGAAGATCAAGTGGGAGGATCGGCTTGACCACTTCCTCAATAACGGACTCTTTCAGATCATCATAACTCACATCCGGTCCGTGCTGAGTTGAGATGACGACAGTATCAATCCGCTGTGGTTGGTCGTCAATGTACTGAATTGAAACCTGAGATTTACTATCGGGACGCAGAAAATCGAGCACGCCACTCTGGCGAACATCGGCAAGTTTCTGTGTCAGTTTATGGGCAAAAGTAATCGGCATTGGCATCAACTCAGGTGTTTCATCACAGGCAAAGCCGAACATCAGTCCCTGATCGCCGGCACCCTGCTCTTTGTACATCCCCTCGCCCTCATTCACTCCCTGAGAAATGTCGGGAGACTGCTGGTCTATCGAGGTCATCACAGCACAGGTTTTATAATCAAACCCGATGGCTGAATCGTTGTAGCCAATGTCTTTGATAGTTTGCCGGACAATGGCAGGCAGATCAGCATAGGCACTTGTGGTAATTTCTCCGGCAATCATTGCCATACCAGTCGTCACCAATGTTTCACAGGCCACTCTGGCTTTAGTATCCTGTTCGAGAATGGCATCAAGAACGGCATCAGAAATCTGGTCAGCTACCTTATCGGGATGTCCCTCTCCCACCGATTCAGACGTAAATAAAAAGTCGGTCATCGCCATTTGTATTTATCCTTTTCTTTTATATTGTTATATCCGCGGTCGCGCAAAAATATCGGGCAACCGACTCCGCATTTCCTGCTCAATCGCAGTAGAAACCTCTTTGCTGCTCGTCAAGGACAATAACTTATCTACCAACAATTTACCATCCTGCCTGGATATCTGCCGTAACACCCGCTTAACTCTCGGAATACAGGCTGGATTCATAGATAGCTCGTCCATTCCAAGCCCAACCAATACCAAGGTATAAAGTGATTCACCAGCCATTTCACCACAGATACAAATTCCGGTACCAGCATCATTGGCCGCATCACAAGTTGCCTTTAACGCGCGTAATATTGCAGGGTGCAAAGGCTCGTAGAGATAAGCAACATGTTCATTTCCCCGATCTACAGCAAGAAAGTATTGAATCAGATCGTTGGTGCCAATCGAGAAAAAATCGACTTCAGGCGCCAACAAAGAGGCAATCATAACTGCTGACGGGGTTTCAATCATAATTCCGATATCAAGATTGGGATCGTAACTAAGCCCCTCTTGATCTAACTGAGCTTGAATCTCGCACAAAATCTTCTTACAGGCCCGGATTTCGGCAACGCCACTGATCATCGGGAACAAAATCCGGATTTTACCACAACTGGAAGCGCGTAATATTGCCCGCAACTGAACCTTGAACAGACGTTCCTCGTGGAGAGAGAAGCGAATGCCCCGCAACCCCATTGCCGGGTTAGCCTCATCTTCGAGGTTCAATTCAGGGACAAATTTATCACCACCAATATCAAGGGTGCGGATTGTAACCGGTTCCCCTTCCGCCTGTTGAAGTATTTCACAATAGGAGCGGTACTGCTCTTCTTCATCGGGGGGTTCACTTCGCCCGAGATAGAGAAATTCTGTTCGATAAAGACCAATCCCTTCGGCAGCATGCTTTTTAGCTTGCTCCATATCACTGGCAATTTCCAGGTTGGCACGCAAAGCAACATGAACCTGGTCTGTAGTTAATGCCGAAAGATCACGATAACTCTCAAGGTCCCGTTCCAGGTATTCGTAGGATTGCTGGCGTTCAAGATACTCCCTGGAGGTCTCTTCCGAGGGATTAAGAACAACGACTCCACTGGAGCCATCAATAATGACCGGTAACCGATCATAAACCATTGATGTAATGGATTCTAAACCAACAACTGCCGGGATATCCAATGAGCGGGCCAGAATTGCAGTGTGGGACGTCCGTCCCCCCTTATCGGTGATAAATCCAAGGATCTTGGATCTGTCCATCTGCATTGTTTCTGCCGGAGACAGATCATGAGCAACCACCAGCGATTCCTTACCGATATTGTCAATTGTACGCTCACTGACACCAGTGAGAATACGTAACAGACGATCTCCAACAGCGTCAACATCGGAACGCCTCTCCCGCAGGTATTCGTCGTCAATATTGTCAAACAATGCCCGGAGTTGCTCAAGAACCTGCGACAAAGCACCCTCAGCATTCATTTGTGCGCGAATCGCTTTTTTGGTGCCATCGACCAACATCTCATCTTCAAGAATGAGCAAATGGGTATCAATGATATACAGATGTTCGCGCAGATGTTGCTGCCTGGAAACTGCCTGCTTGATTTTTTGCAGCTGTTCCTGAGCGCGTTCAATCGCTTGTTGAAAACGCAACAATTCAGCCTCGACCTCTGTCGACTCAATCAAGACTTGATCAACCAGAGGGTGCTGATCAAGCAGACTGACTGCACCGATAGCGATCCCCGGAGAAACCCCGATCCCAACCAGATAAGTGTCTTTAGCGACCTTAATCTTCACCAAAACCATCCTCTATTAATTCTGCGATAACATCCATCGCGTGCTGTTCGTCGGCACCATCCACAGTCACAGCAATATCTGTCCCCTGTGGTGCCGCAAGGAGTAAAATCCCCATGATGCTCTTGCCATTGACTTCGATATCGTCTTTGATCAAATTGACATCAGAATCGAATCTATTAGCCGTCTGCACAAATTGCGCAGCCGCTCTGGCATGTAATCCCAAGCGATTGACTATTGTAAAGTTACGATTTTGCATAATTTAACTGACCCCTCATGATGCGATTAGAAAAACCATATCAGCCCAGAATAATCCGATGAGAAAAATACTGGCGACGGTTATAAAAACCAACAATAACGTTGATAGTCCTTTGCGTGCCACCAACCCCAACAGGACCATAGGAAGAAGGGTGAACAAACCTAACCAGCCAGGTAACTGCTGTTGATTCAAGTGGGAGAAAACCATAAAAGCACTCAATCCACCGAGGATAACAATTGCGGTTTCCTTGGTGTGGATAGCCCAGTCTGGCAATCGATGTTTTTGTATCCACTCAACCGATTCCATCCCCTGGCGATAGCCGCGCACAAAAAAAACGGTCCGAAACACGGTTGGCACTAAATTATAAGTCAGTACAAATATCAATGGCGCCCAGAGAATCCCTTTGATCGCGAGGAAAAGGGTGATTCCCGCAGCCAAGGGTCGCAAACCACCCCAAAAAAGGGCATCACCAATCGCGGCATAGGGGGCAGCAACCATCTCTTTAAAATCATCAATCTTCAGCACCGGATCTGCAATCCCGGAGGCCTGATCTTCTTCCAGCTTCAAAACGGCACCAGCGACCATGGGTGCCAGATACACATGTGTATTAAAATAACCAACATACTTACGACTGACTTCTATCAGTTTTTCATCACGATAGAGTTTCCTCAGCCCGGGCAACAGGGAGTAGAAAAAGCCGATCCCCTGCAATCGTTCAAAGTTCCAGCTGGCCTGCAGTAATAAAAGACGAAACCAGATATATAAACGTGTCCGCCATGAGATCGTCATCACTACACCAACCACATCAACAGAAAGGACATACCAAAAGAGGCACAAAACAGAGTAATCGCCCTGCTGACATTAATCGTCCCCAGAATAACGGCAATTCCAACCAGCGGAAGAGCCAGTTGAATCCAGGCAGAGGAATGACTGAGTGATTGTTGCAGAAGGGGCCAAAGAAACGGGACAATCGACAAACCACCAAGGACAATAATCGCGTAAGTCCCGACCGACGCTAGAGAAAAACTTGTCAGCCCGCGCAAATGCTGAAATTCAGCCCCCAGCAAAGAACCTCGATCGAGGGCCGAATCAACCTGCTTTATCAGCCGGACATTGTACTGCCTGGCAATATGATCAAAGTATTGCCCCACCTTGCCCAGGGGAATTGCAATTAATAGACAAAGAAGCAACAATTCCATCCCTGAAGCATTGAGTGTCTCACCCAGAACAATCGCCAGGACACTACTTGCAATGGCCACCTGGGTGTCGTCAGGTGGGACTGCTGCTCCAACCGGTAAACGTGCCAGCCACAGCAATTCAACCATCACCCCGATCTGTAAGCCGACCAGGGGTTCACCAAGTGCAAGAGCCGTCAAAGGAGCTGCCACAATTGGCCTTGAAATCATAATCTGTAAAATCGCGACACGATCTAACCCACAGATCAGGGAGATCAGAGCCCCAAAAGCCAGACTGACGGTCATGACATCCCCCCCTTCAAAGCAGGGATCAATCTACGCCAGGGTTGTTCCCCATCAGCAGGAATGCAACGAGAGGTAATCTTGATTCCTGCCCGATCAAGGATCTCCAGATCGTCCACATCGGCAGGATTCAAGAACAAAGTACAACTGAGCCTGGCCTTGCCTCGATCTGCATGGAGATTACCAAGATTCAACTGGTCGTATTTTAAGCCGTCACGATATGCACGCACCGCATCGGACGTTGTACCGAATAACAAGAGCACCCTGCAGCAACTGAGTTGCGACGATTTCAACAAATCAACAGACTCTGCAACCGTACCAATTTCAACTCGCACCCGGCTGGGAACCGAAGCCTGCATCATCATTTTTTTCAAACGATTCCCGGCGATAATATCGTTGGCGACAACAATACAATCGGCACCAACAAAGGGAACCCAGGCCTCCAAAACCTGGCCATGAATTAAACGATTATCAATACGGGTCAGAACAAGGCTCATCAATTCTCCAATGCGTCGGTTTAAACCCGACGTAGCAGTTCAGAGGGGCGCATAATTGCATTTTGGCCGTAATCTTCAAGCAGTGCTGTCAGACCGTCAAGGTCTTGATTGACGCGAGCACCAACCGCCTTGATCAACATCGGCAAATTAACCCCGGTAAGAACTTCAACCACCCCCTCGTGGAGAAATTCGGCACTGATATTGGTCGGTGTCCCCCCGAATAGATCAGTTAAGATGATTGTTCCATCACCATCTTTTCCAACCAGGCTCACCGCTTTCTCCAATTCCTCTTTGGCAACATCAACCGGCATATCACGATCGATACTGACTGCAGCAACGGCCTTAAGTGGGCCAAGTATCAGCTCCGTTGCATGCAATAGCTCATTTGCCAATCCAACATGGCTCACAACCACAACACCGATCATCATTTACCCCTTGTCAATATCACGGTGGTTAACTCGGAGAACAACATCGGCTTCAGGAAAACTGCTATAAAGATCTTCAACAATCGAAACACTTCGGTGTCTGCCTCCCGTACAACCGATTGCAACCGTCAAATAACTTTTCCCCTCAGCACGATAATGGGGCAGCAAAAAACCGAGCAAATGATCGAGGTGATAGCGAAAGTCACGGCAAGCCTGCTGCGAAAGAACATATTCCCGCAAGGTGGAATCCAGACCCGTCAGCGGCCGTAATTCATCGATATAATGGGGATTGGGTAGAAACCGCACATCGAAAACCAGATCAGCAGCAGGAGGCAAACCGTAGCGATAGCCAAACGATTCTAGATTCACAATCAGCAAAGATTCGTGTTCTTCTCCCAGGAAATCAAGCATCAGGTCACGCAGATGGCGGGAATTCAGGTTACTGGTGTCGACGATCTTTGTCGCTGAATCCCGCAGCATGTGCAGTTGACGGCGCTCCTTTTCTATTCCATCCAGAACGGTTTCGGAAACTGCCAGAGGGTGTGAACGGCGTGTTTCCGAGTAGCGGCGCTGCAATACAGTATCTACCGCTTCAAAAAACAGGATATCCAACGTGTACCCATCCTGCCTTAGTTGCTCAAAAACCTTCTCGTAATCGGTCAAGAAACCACGGTTACGAACGTCTATAACAACTGCAACGTCAGCGTTCGGGGTCAATCCTTCACCAGCACGCCGCATAAAATCGGGGAGCATGACCAGTGGTAAATTATCCACAACAAAAAAGCCCTGATCCTCAAGAACTCTGGCCGCAGTACTTTTCCCGGACCCCGACAAACCGGTCATGATCAGGATGCGTCGATTCATTCCAGATCATCCCCGATAATAGTGTGAGAATGGAGATGCGCTGCCGCAGCCATCCGTTTTTCCAGAAGGTCCTGGAACTCAAGAGCACTATGATAACCCATTTCTTTCAATAGTTGATTGCGTGCCGCGACTTCAACAATGGTACTGATATTCCGCCCCGGAGCGACAGGAATCCGGACAAAGGGCAAATCAACGCCGTGAATATTAAAGAATTTCTCTTCCAGTCCGAGTCGATCGTACTCCTTGTCATCTTCCCACTTCACCAACTCAACGACGAGGTCAATCTTTTTACGCTCCCGGATTGCGGCGACACCAAAAAGATGTTTAATGTTGAGAATACCCAAACCACGGATTTCCATATGGTAGTGGAGCAGATCCATCCCTTCGCCAAAGACAACCGAAGGAAGTTTAAAACGCACCTTGATGATGTCATCGGCAACCAGTCGATAACCACGCAGAATGAGCTCAAGGGCACATTCGCTCTTGCCAACCCCACTTTTGCCCTGGAGCAAAACACCGATACCAAGAACATCCATCAATACGCCATGAAGTGTTGATGTTGGCAACAGGCGTTCTTCGAGAAAACGGGTCAGCAGTGCGATAAAGTTAGAACTGAGATGTTTGGTTCGCAGCAGTGGAATATTTCCTGCTTCAGCTTGTTGCAGAAAATAATCCGGAGTTTCCTGATCTTTAGTAACGATCAGACAAGAAAGGTTTGTGCGACACAGTGCTCGCAAGGTTTCGACCGCTTTTTCTCGAGACAAGGTTTCCAGAAAACTCAGTTCAGTGGAACCAATGATTTGCACTCGATCCGGATGCAAACTGTCTGTGTAGCCTGCCAACGCCAATCCGGGTTTCTGAATTCTTGGAACTGAAACGACATTGGACAGCCCACCTGAACCGGACAACAGTTCGAGATCGAGGCCTGCTTCTTCTTCGTCAAGAATTTCCTGGATAGTGAGTTTTGGCATAATTTCAATAAACCGATTTTCGGTAGAATAACAAAAAGAGGTTCTCTGAGATCAGCTCTGTCCCTCTTCATCGAGAATAATCTGGTAAATTGCCTCATGATCTGGAGCATCCAGCAGTTTTTTTCTGACAGAAGCATCCTTTAACAGCTTGGAAACCCTCGCCAGAGTTTTCAAATGGACACCGACAGACTCCTCGGGTGCAATCAGCAGGAAAAACAGATAAGCCGGCTGCCCATCCATCGATTCAAAATCAACTCCGGAATGACTACGCCCAAAGACCAGTTTCAGTTCAGGAATTCCTGCCAATTTACCGTGAGGGATCGCTACGCCATCCCCGATTCCGGTACTACCCAGCTTTTCCCGTTCCTGTAAAACCGCAATGACATCATCCCGGTTTAAAGAAGGCTCACAGGAGATCAGTGAATCGGTTAATTCTGCAAGGGCCTTAGGTTTATCTTTTGCCTGCAAATCGGCAACAATAGCCTGAGAATCCAGTAGTTCAGATATTTTCATAGTCACAATCTTATCTTGTCAGCAATAAAAAAATACGGGTCTTTTTCACACGATGAAAAAGACCCGTCTCACCAATATTTAACTCCCCTGAGGGACGATCAAACCATAATTTCCATCTTTGCGCCGATAAACAACATTCATCTCTTCAGAATTATCATCGGTAAAAGCAAGAAAATCTTTACCCAGAAGATCCATCTGCATGACCGCCTCTTCCACCGACATCGGCTTGACAAAAAATGAGTGAGTGCGGATAATTTCAGGGCCTCCATCCTCCTCATCAACACTTGCGGCAGCAAAAACGGTTTTCTCCAAGCGCCGCTGAATCCCACTATCCACCTTGTGTTGCTTTAATTTATCTTTATAACGCTTCAACTGCCGTTCAATTTTATCAACCATCAAATCGATAGCGGCATACATATCTTCTTTACTTTCAGTACTCTTCATGGTCAACCCTTTAGCGACCATGGTAACCTCGGCTCGATGGTTTATTTTCTTCTGCACTGATAATACCACCTGGGCATCGATGGGCTCATCGATGTACTTTTTCACCCGGGCCAATTTATCTTCCACATAGCTGCGAATGGCATCACTGCTTTCCATGTGGCGGAAGGTAACGGCAATTTGCATAGGGCAACCTCCTTGCTTCAACAGGCTCCGGTATGGAGTCTGGATTGGTTCAATTATAACGCAAAATCGGCCATGAAGCATCTCATTCCTCACGGCTGAAAGAAAATGTTAAACTCTCAAAAGAGTCTTTTGCGCTCCGTCGATGATCCAAGACCGAGCATTTCCCGATATTTGGTTACGGTACGACGAGCAATATGAATATCCAGCTCAGCCAGAAGACCAACGATCTTCTGATCTGAATAAGGTTTTTTGGGATTTTCTTCAGCGATAATTTCTTTGATACGTCTTTTCACACTTTCCGAAGCAACGGCATCTCCATCAGTCGTATTAATTGCACTATTAAAAAAATATTTCAATTCAAACAACCCTTGCGGGGTCTGTACATATTTATTGGTTGTCACCCGGCTGACCGTCGATTCGTGCATCTCAATATCGTCAGCAACATCGCGAAGAACCAAAGGTTTCAGATGTTCTATGCCATGGTCGAAAAAATCGCGCTGAAACTTGACAATGCTGGTTGTCACTTTATAGATAGTGCGCTGACGCTGATGAATACTTTTAATCAACCAGACGGCACTGCGCATTTTATCCTGAATGTACTCCCCGGCTTTTTTATCAACCGCTTTCGAATCGGTTAACGCATTTCGGTAAAAAGAATTGATTCGCAAATTCGGCAGACCATCGTCGTTCTGAGTCACCACATATTCGTCACCGACCTTATGGACATAAATATCGGGAGAAATATAGTGAACATCTTCTTCGTTATAGACCCTTCCGGGCCTTGGATCCAAGCCGGAGATCAGTTTGGCTGCATTCAACACATCGTCAAGGGAAACCTTGAGCGCCTTGGCGATAACAGAGTATTTGCGCCCTTCCAGCTCATCAATAAAATCACGTAAAATCGTTGCCGCCAGAGAATCGGACAACGCGATTCGCTCCAGTTGGAGCAGCAGGCATTCCTGAAGATTTCGACCAGCGACACCGGCTGGATCAAACTGCTGTACCCGCTTGAGGGTGGCCTCAAACAACTCCAGATCCTGTCCCGAAGTTTGTGCCATCTCTTCCAGACTGGCATACAGATAGCCCACATCATCGAGATTACCGATAATTTCGGCCGCCACTTGCCGTTCTGCATCGGAAAACAGCGAAAGACCCAGTTGCCACATCAAATGGTCATTCAGACTTTCATGCCGGGTCAGCAAACTCTCATAAGATGGTCGATCTTCATGATCCTCATAACTGTTGCGTGTATCGCTACTATTCAGGTTGTAACCTTCAAGATAAGTCTGCCAGTCGATATCGTTCATCCCCTCCGACTCGGCTTTAACTTCCTGCTCAGGAGCGGCCTCAGCTGGGGTGACCGACTCCCCTTCCAGATTGGCTACCCCTTCATCATGCTCCTCTTTTGTCTCGACACCCTCTTCCAGTAACGGGTTTTCAGCTAATTCTTCAGTCACAACGTCAACCAGTTCCAGCCGCGACAGTTGCAGTAATTTGATGGCCTGCTGCAACTGAGGGGTCATCACCAGTTGTTGACTGAGTTTAGCTTGTAATCGTAGATCAAGAGCCATAGTGTTATTCATTCCAAGGGCAGGCACCGCCTGCCGGAGTTTTCCGGTTGTGAACAATCGAGCGACCAACCGTCACCATTGTCCGTCATTAAAGTCTGAACTTGTCTCCCAGATAAATTTCCCGAGCGACAGAACTGGCAGCAATTTCTTCAGGGGTACCAAATTCAAGCAACGCCCCCTGATTCAGTATATACGCTCGATCGCACACACCAAGCGTTTCACGAACATTGTGATCAGAAATCAGGATACCAATCCCCCGTCCTTTGAGCTGGGAAATAATATTCTGAATATCGATCACAGCAATCGGATCAATCCCGGCAAAGGGTTCATCCAACAACAGAAACGCAGGTTCAAGGACCAGTGACCTGGCAATTTCAACCCGCCGTCGTTCTCCCCCGGAAAGGGCATAGCCCTTCGAATCGCGAATGTGGGCAATATTCAAATCGTCCAGTAACTCTTCCAATCGATGCTGCTGATCCCCCCTGGTGAGCTTCAGCGTTTCTATAATCGCCAACAGATTTTCCGCGACGGTCAACTTACGAAAAACCGATGCTTCTTGCGGCAGATAAGAGATTCCGGAACGGGCGCGCCGATACATGGGTAACTCGGTGATATTCTGATCATCGAGAAAAACTTTTCCCTGATCGGGCTTTGCCAGCCCAACCACCATATAAAAGCTGGTGGTTTTACCTGCACCATTTGGACCCAAAAGGCCAATCACCTGACCGGAGTGAACCTCCAGGTCGACTCCAGAAACAACTTCGCGCCCCGCATAAGACTTATGCAAACCGGTTGCTTTAAGAACTCTGCTCACTGCTTTTCCTGTTTCTGTTCAGGAATAATGACCGCCCTGACCCGGCCATTTTCAGAGCTTTCAACCAGACTTCGGTTTTCTTTCAGATAAAGGGTAATTTCATCCCCCGAAATATTATTCTTGCCCTGCGTAACCTCAGCATTTCCACTGAGAACCAACTTCTCTTCCAACTGGTAGAAAACCGCTTTTTCCGCTGTAGCAATTCGGTCAAGCTGGATAACTCGCACCCCACCAAGCGCTTCGAGTCGCTCGACTTGATCTTGATCCGGTTGCAGAAAGACAATCAGCTTTTCCGCATAAAGTGTCATCTCCCCCTGCCTGGCAATGACATCCCCGATAAAAATCGATTGCCGCTGTTGTTGCAACACTTCCAGCTGTTGTGCCGTAATTTCAACGGGTTGATTTCTGTCCAGCTCAGGCTTTGTGTCATCCGCAAAGACAACTGGCACACACCAGCAGAGCAGACCAGGCAATAACAAAAAAAACCATCGACGCATAATCTATTTTTTCTCCCTGCCCGCCGGATGCAACAGCATCCAGACATTCTCTTTCACCAGCATACGACCTTGATCGATATCAACCTGCAACCCGGTTCCCGTCAACTCCAGTTGGGGAGAGAAAAACCGAAAGGAATCGGCGGTACGCAACTGACGAAGCGGATCATCGTAATGCAACCGCTCGGTAAAGAGCTGCTCCCCACGCTCGGTATTCAAGACAACATTTCCCCAGAGATCAATCTGACGCGTATCTTGGGCTAACTGTCCCTGGTCGGCACGCAGATTGATATCACCAAACTGCCCGGTGCCGTAAAACAACAATTTGACCGCTTCAAGTTCTGCCAAGCTGCTATCACGTTGATATTCTGCCTGATCAGCGTCGAGAGTCCAACTTTGTTGACCATCCTCATTCTGGGTGTAATGGAGATCCTCCAGAGCAAGATCAATATCATCGGGCAACATATTGAGGACTTCTTCCGGACCCTGCTGCTGCAGATGCCGATAAATAACTGTCGTCAACACAACCACAGAAACCAGAATCAGAAGAGCCAGCAAGTGCCGTAAATTTAACATCAGCCCCGTACAGAATCAGAGTCAAAGTATCTCTTTGTCAGTTCATCCCACTGCCCCGAAGCCTGCAGCAGCAGATCACAAATTTCCCGGACCGCACCGCGACCACCGGAGTGAGATGCGACAAAGTCAACCAAAGGAGCAACATCAGGGACAGCATCAGCAACAGTTGCGCTGAACCCGACCCGACGCAAAATCGGCAGATCGACCACATCATCACCAACGTAAGCGACCTGCTCATCGGTCAATCCCTGCTCGGAAAGGATTTCCAGATACGGTTCCAGTTTACGCAAAGCTCCCTGGTAGAGGATGTCAATCCCCAGTTCTTTAGCACGTCGACTGACAATTTCAGATGAACGTCCGGTGATAATACCAACCTTGATCCCGGCACGCTGGAGCATCTTCAACCCATGGCCATCTTTCACATCAAAAGCTTTCAGTTCATTGCCCCGATTGTCATAGATAATCCGACCATCGGTCAGAACCCCGTCAACATCAAGTAACAGCAGTTTGATGTTAGCCAGTCGATCCTGCATCAAACCACCCCGGACTTAAGTAGATCGTGCAGATGAACAATACCAACCGGGACCGTTCCCGCTTCATCAGCAAAAACAAATAACGATGTGATCGAATGGGCTTCCATGAGCTGCAATGCCTTCGCGGCCAAATTATGCCGCAGAATCCTCTTGGGCGCAGTTGTCATCACTTGCTGGATGGGTTGCTGCAAACTCTCCAGTCCCAATTCCATAATCCGGCGCAAATCACCATCTGTAAAAATTCCGACCAAAACACCTTGACCATCAACAACACCAGTGACACCCAGCTTTTTACTGGTGATTTCAAACAAGGCATCGCGCAAGAGGGTTTCTGGCGCTACCAGCGGAATTTCAGCACCCACATGCATCAGATCTTCTACGCGCAGAAGCAGCTGTTTACCAAGGGCTCCCCCTGGATGAAAGAGGGCAAAATCCTCTTTCTTGAAGCCCCGTTCTTCCAGCAGAGCCACAGCAAGGGCGTCACCCATAGCCAGAGTCGCTGTCGTGCTGGCGGTCGGTGTTAGCCCCAACGGGCAAGCTTCTTCAGAAACACTGATATCGAGATGAACATCGCCGGCGATGCCCAAGGTACTTTTCGGCTTCCCGGAAATCGAAATCAGTGGCAGCCCCATTCTCTTGATCACAGGGAGAATCCGACAGACCTCTTCGGTTTCACCTGAATAGGACGCAGCGATAACGACATCTCCCTTTGACAACATTCCAAGGTCGCCATGAATCCCTTCAGCAGGATGGAGGAAAAAGGTCGGGGTTCCGGTAGAGGCCATGGTTGCCGCGATTTTCTGACAAATCAGCCCCGATTTTCCCATCCCGGTCACAACGACTTTGCCCTGACAATCGAGGATCATCTTGACGGCGCGGGAAAAGTCACCATCGATCCGGGCCTGCAATGCCAACACAGCGTCAGCCTCAATCTGCAAAACCCGTTTTGCCGTTTCGATCATCAGCCTTCACTCCCTGCTTCTGTTTGTTTGAAGATTGCATCAAATTCGAGGATTTGCTGCAGTAGCGCTTTCACCTGTGCCAACGGCAGGGAATTGGCTCCATCACAGAGAGCCTGATCCGGATCTTCGTGCACTTCCCAGAACAGACCATCAACACCGGTTGCGGCAGCTGCCCGCGATAAAGCACCAACATACTGTCGTTGCCCTGAGGAAGATCCCCCGGCTCCACCCGGCAACTGCACTGAATGGGTCGCATCAAAAATAACCGGATAACCCGTCTCGCGCATAATCACCAGTGAGCGCATATCGACAACAAGATTGTTATAACCGAAAGAGACACCTCGCTCCGTCAACAAAATTTTCTCGTTGCCTGTTGAAGCGATTTTCCTGACGCCATGCTCAATATCCCAAGGCGCCAGAAACTGCCCTTTTTTCAGATTAACCGGCTTGCCACAATTCCCCGCAGCGACTAACAAGTCGGTCTGGCGACTTAAAAATGCGGGGATCTGCAAAACATCCAGGACATCTGCGGCGGCGGCAACCTGACCGACATTATGAACATCGGAAATAATCGGCAAGCCAAACTCCTTATTGACCCGCTCCAGAATCCGCAAACCCCGTTCCACCCCAAGACCACGAAAAGAGGTCACCGAGGTTCGATTGGCCTTATCGTAGGAGGCTTTAAATATCAACTCACACCCCAGGGCCTGAGTGATTTCCTTCAGCCCCTCAGCTATTCTCAAGGTGAGATTTTCATCTTCAATAGCACAGGGTCCGGCAATTAAAACCAACGGCTTGGAGCCACCAAAACAGACCGGTCCGACATTGACTTGCTGCATCTATTTCCCCTGACCTTGCTTCAGGCAAGCACCGATAAAAGACTCAAACAATGGATGGGGTTCCATCGGTCGCGATTTGAATTCAGGGTGAAATTGACAGCCGAGAAACCAGGGGTGATCGGCTAATTCAACAATTTCGACCAGATTCAACTCAGAATTTATTCCCGACAAAACTAAGCCGCAAGATTTTAACTTTTCGCGATAATCGTTATTAAATTCAAAACGATGCCGATGTCGCTCGGACAGGTGATCTTTTCCATAGATTCTGCGCGCCAGGGAACCCTCTTTCAGATCGCAAGGATAGGCACCTAAACGCATGGTTCCCCCTTTCCCCTTGACCTTTTTCTGCCCTTCCATGATATGGATAATCGGGTTAGCCACAGCCTCGTGGAACTCAGCAGAATTGGCATCTTCAATAGCGCAAGCGTGACGCGAAAATTCGACGGTCGCCATCTGCAACCCCAGGCAAATGCCAAAAAACGGGATTTTGTTTTCCCGGGCATGCCGTATTGCAGCGATTTTCCCTTCACTGCCGCGCTCACCAAAACCACCCGGGACCAGAATTCCATCAACATCGTCAAAAGTCCCATTGACGCCATGTCGCTCCAATGCCTCGGAATCAACATATTTCAAGTTGACCCGACAATCGTTGGCGATTCCACCGTGGGTCAAAGCCTCGGATAACGATTTATAGCTCTCTGTCAAACCAACATATTTTCCAACGATAGCAATCGTTGTCTCACCGGCGGGATGTTTGACCCGCTCGACAATTCTCCCCCAGTCCGACAAATCGGGCTCCTTGGTCCAGATATTCAGATAATCGACAATCCTCTCATCCAGCCCCTGGGCATGAAAAGCAGTCGGAACCTCATAAATCGTCTCAACATCGCGAGCGGTAACAACGGCCTCTTCGGGCACATTACAGAACAGTGCCATCTTTGCCTTCATATCACGCGGAATTTCACGATCACAACGGCACAAGAGAATGTCGGGTTGGATACCGATCTCACGTAAATCCTTGACACTATGTTGAGTTGGTTTAGTTTTCAACTCGCCAGCCGTAGGGATATAGGGTACCAGGGTCAGATGGATATAGAGAACGTTATCCCTGCCACAATCGGCACGAAACTGGCGAATCGCTTCAAGAAAAGGTAAAGACTCAATATCACCAACCGTGCCGCCCACTTCAATAATCGCAATATCGACCCCCTTGGCATTATTGAGGATCTTCTGTTTGATTTCGTTGGTTATATGAGGGATAACCTGAACCGTCCCACCGAGATAATCACCACGACGCTCTTTACGAATGACCGAATCGTAAACCTGGCCGGTGGTAAAATTTGATTTACGTGATAACTTGGCCGATGTATAGCGCTCATAATGTCCCAAATCGAGATCGGTTTCAGCACCATCGTCCGTAACAAAAACCTCACCATGCTGAAAAGGGCTCATCGTCCCGGGATCAACATTGATGTAGGGATCCATTTTTTGCATTGAAACTCGCAGTCCACGAGCCTCCATCAGAGCCCCGATTGAGGCCGCAGCCAATCCTTTACCGAGGGAAGAAACCACCCCGCCGGTCACAAAGAGAAACTTGGTCTTCATTTACTCATTCCATCCTTCATCTAAAATGGCTGCTCTAGTACAGCTTTAATAAAAAACGCACCAAATCAAAATGATGGTTTCGCAAAAACCAAATGAGATGGTCAAGTGAAAAGTTCGCACTCCAAGGCGTAGTGGTTATCCAAGGGTGAAGGCATACATGCTGTATGTTGAAGCCTTAAACAAGCGCTGCAACACTGGCGGGCGGACTTTTATACGACGCCATCGAAATCGATTCTACACAGAAACAGAGGTGAAAGAAACCCTGATCATGCAAAAAACCGTCCATATTTAAAAAAGAGGATAAGAACCCGTTTTAATTAATTTTTTTCTGCTGACATAAGCCGGGAAACCCGCTCAAGATCTGCGGGTGTATCAACGCCATGACAACTGTAGCCGGTCTCTGCCACATACAGCTTAACGCCATGTTCCAGGGCGCGTAGCTGCTCCAGGTTTTCCAGATTTTCCAGTGGTGTTTTCGGCCAGGAAGGATATTCCAACAAAAATTCCCGGCGATAGACATAGAGACCAATATGGCGCAACAAACCCAATCGGGGCAAAGCTTCAGCAAGTTGGTGAGGAGTCAGATCGCGTGGCCAGGGAATCGGAGAACGGGAAAAGTAAAGGGCCAAACCCGATTGATCCTTGACCACCTTGACCACATTCGGGTTATGAAAATCATCAATCTGATCAATGCGGCTGGCAAGTGTCCCCATTTGAATGAGTCGATTCCTGACCAGTGGCACAATAGCCTGATCGACCATTTGCGGATTGATGAGCGGTTCATCTCCCTGGACATTGACAATCAATTCAGCATCAACCTTTGCGGCAACCTCAGCCAAACGATCTGTCCCGGTCGGATGATCGGCTCGCGTCAACATCACTTCGCCACCAAAATCCGCAACGGCTGCCACAATACGGGCATCATCCGTGGCAACAATAACCCGGTTCACCATTTTGGCCATCGCAACCCGCTGACATACATGCTGGATCATTGGCAAGCCATTAATGATTGCCAGGGGCTTTCCGGGAAACCGGGTCGATCCGTAACGGGCGGGAATGATTGCTGTCACTTTCACGAATTAAACCTTTCTATGCGCCGCAAAAAGAGAATAACGAGGAAAATTCCACTGATCCCCAGACAGACATAGGCAAACACATCGCCAAATCGCGTGTAAAATGTTGCTTCAGCCCCCATTCCAACCGATCCACTCAATTGCAATGGCTCAAAAATCGGCCCTGCCAGAGCGACATTGCCCGCCGGAGAAATCAGTGCAGAAATTCCGGTATTTGCTGCCCGGGCAATCCAGATACGATTCTCAATCGCCCGGAATCGGGTCATCGCCAAGTGTTGATAAGGGGCCGATGAGTGCCCGAACCAGGCATCGTTCGTCAAATTGACCAACAGGTCACTCCCCTGATGTACATATTTGCGCGCCAGTTGCGGAAAGATTGCTTCGTAACAGATCAACACTCCAAGGTGATGTCCATTCAACGGCAATGGGCGAACTTTGCCCGGGGAGAAATCGCCGACCCCAACAACCAGCTTATCAATAAAAGCTAATAACTTTCCAAGGGGGACATACTCGCCAAAAGGGACCAGATGGATCTTGTCGGAACGTCCCAGTTCCTCCCCATCTGCAGCAAAAAGATAAGCACTGTTATAGTATTGATATTTATCGGCAGATAACTGTTGATAAGCAGGACTACCAACCAGCAAAGAGACATTCAACTGCTTCGGCAGTTGCCTGACCTGCGCCGCAAGATCTGAATGATCCTGCAGAAAAAAGGGGGTCGCGGCCTCTGGCCAAATCACTAAATCGGGTCGGCCCTCCAGCGCCTGCATCGACAGGTCCTGATAGCGATCAATGCTCGATTTCCGGTGATCGGGCGCCCATTTTTGGGTCTGGTCAATATTCCCCTGAATCAGGGCAACCCGCAGTTGTTCTGTTCGCCGCTCCAGAGGCTGTGCCTCACGCCAGACACCATAACCAAAGTGACTGATGGAAATCGTGATGATTGCTGCCACCCCCAACCATGCCAATCGACTTTTTGGTGCCGCAATCACTCCAGCGATCGCACAATTCACTGCAACCAGCATCAAACTGACCCCATAAACGCCGGTCACATCAGAGCTTTGAATCGCCAGAGAAAAATTTTGCTGTGAATAACCGATAATCGCCCAGGGGAATCCGGTGAACAATGTCCCACGAAGGTATTCGAGGGCGACCCATAAAGGTGGCAAAGTCAACAGATATGGAAGCCTCAGAACCGTTTCAAGGCGACTGGCAATCCAGGTTGCCAGTCCAAAATAGACGGCAAGGTAAGTCACTAAAAACAGGTAGGCAAGGAGCGAAAAAACGGGTTGCAGACCACCGTAAGTGGTCATAACAAAATTCAACCAATAGAGAACCGTAGCAAAAAAAACTGCCCCCGCAGTCAACCCGGAAGCAAACGGACGGTAGCGCATAACCAGCAACAACGGCACCAATGCAACCCAGGCAAGGGGGAATAGATCGGGGCGGGGAAAGGCTGCCGCCAGCAGCAAACCAGAACCAGCAGCAATGATCAGGATCCGGTCAGGTTTGACCAGGCGCATCAATACTCACCATCTGTGCTATCAGCCACCGCGAGCGGAAAAATTCGAACCTGGCGGACAGCACGCTGATCGCCCTGTTCAATCAGCATATCAAATTCGCCAACCCTCACTCGCTCACCGACAGCAGGGACCCTGCAGTGATGCTCGACAATATAACCACCAACGCTGTCAAACTTATCCCGCGCCACTTCAATATCAATATCAAAATATTCTTCCAACTCTTCAAAATTCAAACGACCATCAACCAGCACACTTCCATCCGGTTGTTCGACCAACCTTTTTTCATCGAGGTCATACTCATCCTGAATTTCCCCGACAATTTCCTCAATCAGATCTTCGATGGTCACCAGCCCCGAAGTTCCACCATATTCATCAATAACAATGGCAATATGAATGCAGGTCTCCTGGAACTCTTTAAGCAAAACACGGACTTGTTTCGTCTCGGGAACCAGATAGGGAGGACGGATGATCTCATCAACAGTCATTGCATCGATGGGCTGCCCCCAGTAATGGAGAAGATCCTTGGCGTAGACCAGACCAACAATATTGTCGATATTATTTTTGTAAACCGGGATTCGGGAATGTCCCGACTGTAGAATGGCACTAAGAAGGGTATTGAACGGGGCTTCAGCATCAACGCACACCATATCCGTACGCGGAATCATAATTTCACGCAGAATAGTCTCGTCCAGCTCCAGGATCGACTGAAGCATGCCCACTTCACCCTCATCTATTATCCCCTGCTGTTCCGAAGCATCGATCAGATCCTGCAGTTCTTCTTCGTTGTTTGCTTGTGGTCGATGGCTCAACCTACGGATCAACCGCTTCAGCCAGCCATCCGGTTCCTGTGAATGATCGTTGTCCACTTGTTCTTTATTCTCCTGAATCAACCATTGAGAGGGAACTCCCGAACTAACAGATCGAAAAGTTCAGATTCCCGGGCTTCCATCCGCTCAGCGTCGCATGCGCTGCCACGTTCGTGATCATAGCCAAGCAAGTGCAGCACCCCATGAATCAGCAGAAACCAGAGTTCATGCTCAAACGGGATACCAGCCTCAGCCGCATCTGTACCCGCCCGTTCTGCTGAAATCACCACATCGCCCAAAACCAGAGGCGACAAACCAGCCCCTTCGCCTTCTTGCATGGCAAAAGAAATCACATTCGTCGGGCGGTCACGTTGCAGGTATTCACGATTGATTTCCTGAATCGCGCCATTATCGAGAATCAGAATCGAAAGTTCCGCCTCAGGATATCCCGAGACGCTTAAGATCCTCTGGGCTACCTTCCTCAGTGGCCGCTTCAGGATCTTGTGGAATCGCTGACAATTTTGTATCTGAATTCGCACTTTTGGTTTTTACCTTTTCTCTGGCTGGAACATTTTCTCCGCTATCAACCTTCTCCCGGACAATATGGACCGGTTCCGGATAATCGACTCGATGATGGAATGATCCGGAAAAAACGCGATTGAAGCTCTTGGCAATCAAGTTTAAATCTTTGAGGGTCAAATCACACTCATTCAGCTGACCATCAATAAAGATGTTATTGATCAGTTTCTGTACCATTCCCTGGACCCGTGCTGGTGTCGGGTCTGTCAGGGTCCGACTGGCCGCTTCAACTGCATCGGCCAGCATGATCAGCGCCGCTTCTCTGCTTTGTGGCTTGGGGCCATGATAGCGATAATCGCGCTCATCAACGTGTTGCACTCCGGGGTTTGCCTGACTTTTTGCCCGATCGTAGAAGAATTTGATCAGCGCTGTACCGTGATGTTGCTGGATAATTTCGACCAATTCAGATCCAAGCTTGTGTTCACGCGCCAGATCGACCCCATCCTTGACATGTGAAGTCAGAATCAGGGCACTCATCGACGGAGCCAATTTATCATGCTTATTTCGTTGTCCCCCTGAATTTTCAATAAAATAGAGGGGCTTTTTAATTTTACCGATATCGTGATAATAGGCTGCAACCCGGGTCAGCAGCGGGTTAGCATTAACCGCCTCAGCGGCAGACTCCGCCAGGTTGCCAACTAAAATAGAGTGGTGATAGGTTCCGGGGGCTTCAATCATTAATTGGCGCAAGATCGGCGCATTCATGTTGGCCAGTTCGAGCAACTTAATGTCGGTGGTATACTTGAATATGGATTCCACCAACGGGACAGTGCCATTGACAATAACGGCACTGGCCAGCCCGGCAAAGAAACCGGACCCAAGCTTCCAGAGCAACTGCAGCTCAAAATCGTGGCCGGTCAATAAATGAATTCCGATGATCAGAGCCATGTTGGTTAATCCAATCCATAGCCCGGCTCGATACAGGGTGGTTCGTTGCTGACAATGACGGACACCGTGTGCACCAACAAGACTGCCAGTCAGGACATAAACCGCCATCAATAAACTGTTACCAAACAGGAAACCGACCAGAACAGAACAACAGATAGCAAACAGGAAAGCTGTTTCTGAATTAAGGACAATCCGCACCAACATGGCGCCCAGAGCAAAAGGGATGGCATAGAGGTAGGTCGAGGAATCGATGTAAGCGAAGGTACTACCCATTCCAGCAGCAATAAAAATTGATATCTTTATCAGCAGAAACAGGACAATAAATACGCTGGCAAGAAACAACGAATCACGGGAGTCGGGTCGAAATTTTCTGATATTCCTTTGACTGAAATGAAACCCGACATATATCAGTAACAGAGAACAGATCAGCAACCCTGCAGCCGTCTGAAAACTGCGGTTATCCAACCCCGAAGTTCGAATCGCCTGCAGCTTGAGAATCTGGTCGGCAGTCACCCGCTCTCCCTCCCGAACGACCATCTCCCCCTCTTTGACCTGAAACAACACGGGCGCAACCTGTTCTCGTGCATCGAGTTGTCGCTGTTCTGTTGCCTTCTGGTTGATAGTCAAGCTGGGGCGCAATTGCTGCTGTACCAATTTTAACAACGTCTTCTGCTGAGTCGAAGTTATTCCAGGGATTAAGGCTAACTGCTGTTGTGCCTGAAGCAAAGCAGCATTCAACCCGATTGTTTGTTCAAACAATCCCGATTCTATTTCTTCCCCCCCGCTGTGCTCAATGGCGACAATGCCCCGATTTCGATCAGCTTCGAAGGTCTGTAAATTTGCAACGATTGGTCGTTTAAAGATTGGTGTCAGCAGATCCCCGGTCAAATCAGCAATATTTTGATTTGCCGCCAGGTTGAGTATCGGTCTGAACCCCTCAACCGTCAATGGAATCCCAAAATCGGCCTCTAATTGCAGTAAAAAATCGTCTGCGTTCAAACTTTTAACTCGACTCTGCTGCTGCAGCAACCCAAGCCCCTTGCGAATCTTTTTAACGGCCTGAGCTCCGGCACCCTTGTCCAGATCGTAAACGATGGGTGTCGCATTGCCTGCCTCATCGCGCTTTGCCTGAGTCAGCAAAACATCTTCGACCAACAGATCGCGGGGTGATTTAATATTTCGCGTCGCGATATCACCCGGAGCATAATAACCGGGGATCAACCCCCCTTTAGGGACAATAATCAGAGTCAGCAGGGTTGCGACCAGGACGAGAAGCCCCACCCCCAGTCGTGGCTGTCGATGGTTGCGCAGCCTTTGTACCCCACCATTAAAAAAGGTAGCCCGACTTTGAGATGAGTTATTTTTTTCCTCTTTAGTCATATATCCTCAATAGCACCAGACACTCCCTGGCGGAACAGTTCTAACCAATATCCTGACGATCTGCCTGCTGGTAAGCGCGCACGATAGCCTGAACGATTGGGTGACGGACAACATCGACATCGCTGAAGTGAGTAAATGCAATCCCGGAAACCCCGTTTAACACATCTATAGCATGCAGCAACCCCGATTGGCTATCACGTGGCAGATCGATCTGGGTCACATCACCCGTCACAACTGCCCGACTGCCGAACCCCAGACGGGTCAAAAACATTTTCATCTGTTCAGTCGTCGTATTTTGTGCTTCATCCAGAATAACAAAAGCGTCATTCAGAGTTCGACCACGCATAAAAGCCAACGGTGCAACCTCGACAACCCCCGCTTCCAACAGCGTCTTAACTTTTTCCAAATCGAGCATGTCGTAGAGAGCGTCATAGAGTGGCCGTAGATAGGGGTTGACCTTTTCAGACAGATCACCAGGCAGGAAGCCGAGTTTTTCTCCAGCTTCAACCGCCGGACGCACCAGCATGATCCGGTTCACTTCCTTGCGCATCAATGCTGCAACCCCCATGGCCATGGCCAGGTAAGTCTTGCCAGTTCCAGCGGGACCAATTCCAAAATTTACATGATTCTCCCGAATATTATCGATATAACTTTTCTGTGCCAGACTTTTGGGAGTAATCAATTTATTGCGAGCCGAAATAAAAACCGTATCGCAAAAAATATCTCTCAGAGAGGTTGTTGAATCAGAGGAAAGAATCCGGATCGCATAATCAATATCGGCAGGATAAAGTGGCATGCCTTCACGCAACAAGAAACACAGCTCTTCAAGGAGACGATAGCCGATATGCACCTGGGCTGGTTCACCGGACAAGTGAATCTCAGTTCCCTGGCTGCCAAGGCGGATGCCAAGTTTTTTCTCTATCAGTTTTAGATGCTTATTCTGCTGACCGAACAATTGAGCGGCCAGAGCGGCATCAGCAACGTCAAAATGTTTGCTGGGGCTCATACGCAGATATTCGCTTGAATAGTATTGTCTTCATCGTCGTGGAATTTAGCACCAAAACTGGACAAATGCAATACAGAGCTCCAAGTAACTCCCGTTCAGCAGTTGCCTGAAAAAATCAGAATCTGGCATAATGGGCGGGCAAAAGCCTCGAAACTGATCAGCGCAAACATGGCCATGCACGTCGCCATATTTGTTTGAGGGGAAGAAATACCGATAACACATCGAGGTCCGGAAAAACCCTGAAACAAGAACGGGCTTTTGACAATATCATCTGCTATACTCGATCTATATATGGATGCCCTCGCAAAAACTCGAGTCGCCCGCAGGCAAAAATTTCGCTCCACAAGGCTCGGTGTTTTTGCAGGGGCAAAGGGATACATCAGACATGTCGAGATCCGGAAAAAACACCGTAACGCTGTGAGGCGGACTTTTTGCGACGCCAGCGCAATATATTTCGTAACTGTTCAGCAATGCCTTGAGGCACCCATTCCAAGGGCCACTTTGCGCCGTCCATGGCCGTTCGACTGTCGCCG
>LLYT01000002.1 GCA_002049545.1 Deltaproteobacteria bacterium tcs-42
CCAAGGACTTAAAAAAATGCAGGCACTGTGTGCTGTCATGCGTAAGTTATTACATGCGATTCATGCCATGTTGAAGAATAGAACCTGTTTTGACAACACCCTTTTTTTCAACATGGTCACAGCAGAAAATCTGTGATTTTCTACAAAAAACACTTGCATTGGAACAGAGTATCTACATGTGATTAACGCGGCAAGCCGCGGGGAATTCGACCCAACATTGATTAAAGCCAGTACTCTGCCCCTTTAACCTTTTGTAGCTGGCAGGTCTTTTACACGTCAACTGCATTGCGACTTTCGCTGTATAGCTCTGGCTATGCAGCAAAAATAAAAACCACAGGAGCATCAAGACTTAGAATAATTCCTGTGTCTCAATGCCTCTGTGGTTTCTAAAACCAACGAATTAATTCTGTTATTAACTTATCTCAACAACCTCGAGATCAAAATTGAGAGCTTTCCCCGCCATGGGATGATTGGCGTCAAGGACAATTTTTCCATCTTCTATCGCCTTGACGGTCAACAGCAATGGCGTTCCATCTTCCATTTCAGTTTGAAACTGCTGTCCAACTTCCGGGCTCAAACCATCTTCAAATTGATCTGGTTCAGCAGCAAAAACCATCTCCTGATTATAGGGACCATAAGCTTCGTCTTCCAGTAACCGCAACTGCTTGGTTTCCCCAACCGCCATTCCGGTGACAGCATTATCAAAGCCAGAGATAACCTGCTCGGCACCAACCTCAAACTCGAGTGGCTCTGCTTCGCGCGATGAGTCAAAGACCTCACCATCATCAAAGGTTCCGGTGTAATGAATTTTGACTTTGTTCCCTGCTACGGCGACTGACATTATTCCTCCTGATTAATAAACTGATTACGATGAATTTTCACATCCAACAAGGATTCACGAGAGTGGCCGGCCATATCTTCTTCGGGATAGCCAATACCAATCACTATTGGCACCTCCATCCCTTCAGGGAGTCCGACCAATTGACGAACATATTCCGAGGCACTGACATCGTCAGCATGTGTCCGTAAACGAAGTTGTCCCCAGCAACTTTTCAAATTTAACTGCTCAGCTGCCAGTTGCACAATAATTGCAGCAATGGAGCAATCTTCTATCCAGACATCCGATTTTCCGGGATTGGCAGCAATCACCACCGCCAAAGGCGCCGAAGTGAAAAAGGAAGTTCCATGAGGTTTTGCTGTAGATAACTTTGCCAATATTTCAGCATCATCAACAAGGACAAATTCACAAGGTTGCAAATTCCTTGAAGTTGGAGCACGCAACAACGCCTCGCTCAGACGGGCTATTTTTTCTGTTTCTACACAATGGTGCCTGAATTTACGCACACTTCTTCGTTGTTGCAACAAATCGAACATAACCACCCTTATACTTCAAGAAACTTTGGCAGTGCCACCAGTGGAAACCTTACCAATAAGATGGGAGACCTTGTCAAGCATAAAGGCAACAGAACAGTCAGCCTGCTGAACAACCCCCAATAGATATTTATCAATAGGAAAAACATAAAAATTCTTCAGATTAGTCCGATTAAAACTGAGGTAGCGACAGTAGCTGCAACCAGTATTCGCCATAATTGCGTCGGATGATTGCGAGCCCATCTGCATCAACGCTGAGTAGACCTCTGGATCATCGACTGTCTGACCGAGCACAGCACCATCTTTTTTGATCAGTAAACAACCAGCGACACCGTCAATTTGGTCAATTCGGCCAATAAAATCTTCTGCAGTTGCCATAAGCGTCTAACCTTTCTGGAAACTTTTGAGCACCGGGGTCATAAGCTGACGATATTGATCGATTTTACCCTGATCTGCAATTTCTTGATTCAGTTGCTCAATCAGCTCCTCAATCCGGGAAAAATCAGGGGCTCCCTGAGTGGTCCAATTTTCAACAACTTCATCAAAGATAAAGCCAGCCATCGGTCCCAGGATTTTGCCAAGGAGCCCCTTCATCTCGTCGAGCAGATTTTGCAGTGGTTCGCTGATAGCCCCCTCGGTTGAGACCTCTGACCGTTTTTCTTCGGTTGGGGGGGCTGCGGTCGTATCTTCAACAAAATTGCCAAGATTGAATTCTTCCTGAAGTAAATTAAATGACATGGTCAAAAGGTTGTGGTTGAAGGTTGGATCACAAATGGCAAAGAGCAACCTTCCCTTCTCAAGTTGACGAGCGACTACCACCAATTCATCAAACTGCAAAGTGATATCGGTCAGCTCATCAAAACTCATCCGCCCTGCAGAGTAGAGTTTCAGCAAATGTCTGCCAACCTGATTCATTCGTTCCGGCTTGAAAATTGACGGCAGATTCGTCACTTTCACCCCGTCCCGGGAATCCACAACACAAGCACCTATAACCCCTGAGATCACCTTGAGTTCATCAATTAAATGTATCATCCCTTGTCCTCTCCAGAAAGGTATTGGTCTTTATGACGATATAAAACAATCCTGACCATTATATGTTTCGCTCAACTTCCCTGATAATTTGTTGTGCTTGTGTTCCCGGTTTCAACATGGCCAGGATGCAGCATTGCTGACTGGAAAACAGCAGATAACGATTCCGGTTAGAGCCATTAAAAGTCACAAAGTGACACTGACCTGAGTTCAGATCTTTCGTAAGGGGCGTGAGTAAATCATTAAACCCGGCAGGATCGATTTGTGCCAATGAGCATTGACCCGTATTTTTACCGACAAGAGCCCCTTGCTCATCAAAAATCGAATATTCCCGTACCTGAGCCAACCGGGTCAGTACTTTCCCCAGTTGTTGATGTGCAACGTTTGCGGTATTCTCAACCGGTTTTTTCGCCTCGGATAAACTATCCAAAAAACCATCTATGCGTTCGTTCACGCCAATCGAAGAAGAATTATCCAATTGGGTCGCTTCATCTTTACGCTTAAATGCCTCGATTAATAAATGTTCCATCGAAAGATTGATAATATCGTCCTGCCGGCGACAAATTCCATCCATTTCGATTTCCGCATCATTCCAGCTGACAACTTCCAGAGCCGCATCCAGCCCCACAAGATCACCAAACTCGGCATCAATCAATTCACCTCGCCGCACGTACAGGTATCCGGTACCACTGCTGTTGGAAATCTTGAGCGTGCAATTCTTCTTCTCAACTTTCATCAATTGCAGGAAAGTCGCCAGAGTCACCCCACGGATAAAGCTTTTCCCCCCGGTATTCAAGCCATTAAAAATCCCATTCTCAAGCATTTGGATATCGAGGGGTTTCTCCAGAAACTGCAGAGTATCCATGTTGGCCAAACGGGCTTCAATCTCCGGAGTTCCGAAAGCAGACATGACAATCACCGGCAATTGTGGTTGGTGGCGACTTGTCCAGGCCAACAGCTCAAAGCCATTCATTTCAGGAAGTTTCAAATCGGTCACCAACAGATCAACCGACACTGAGCGTAAAACATCAACAGCTTCACGACCATTTTCTGCGGTCAAAACTTCAAATTGATCACTGTGCTTACCCAAACCATCCCTCAAAGAGAGGAGGAACGATTTTTCATCATCAACAATCAGTATTTTTTTCACCCTTTTACCTATTCCCAAGTCAAGTGTCCATAATCGGTAGCCGGATCATCACCTGAGTTCCGCGACCCAACTGGCTGGTGACCTCAATATCACTGTTCATCATTGCCAGTAATTTACGCGTAATCGTCAAGCCCAGGCCATTACCATTAACTTTACTGGTGTTAAATGGTTGAAAAAGATGTTTCAACTGCTCCGGAAAGATTCCACACCCATTATCAGCAATTGTCAGCCACATCAACTGATCACGAACTTCAGCACGAATACTGATTTCAGGATTATCCTGTTCCTTTAACGCATCGGCAGCATTATTGAATATATTCAGCAGAGCCTGATGCAATGCCCGTTCATCAATTCTGACCGAAGCAATATCGAGTGGAATTTCTGTTTTAATCCGAATGCCGTATGACTGAAAATCGCGCTCAATCAACGATATGAACTTCCCCATAAACTCAACCAGATGGAGATCTTTGAGATCAACACTGTCATACATGGTAAAGGTTTTCAATGAATTGAGCAGATACTCCATTCGTCCGATATCGGCCAGACCACGGCCAATATATTCTTTCAACATCTCTGGTGAAGGACTTCCTGAACTCTGTTGCAACACACTTAAGGCCATTTTTAAGGAATTCAGCGGGTTACCAATTTCATGTCGAATCCCGGAAAAAATGAAGCCGATATTATCCATCGCATTAACGGCTTGAGCGATTGATTCAAGGCGGCTTTTCTCAGTAATATCACGGATAAAGATACAGCGATAGTGGGATGCCGCCTTATAGACAGAGTGGCCGAACAGACGCCCCTGATGGGTCACTTGATGGGCAACACGCCCAGCGAGATTAAAATCATCCAGGGTTTCGACGTTCCGCACAAACAAATCGTACAGATCTGTATAACTCCGACAGAGCTGTTCATCCTGCAACACCTCAAAGAATGCGGCATTGCAATAATCAATCGCTTGCTGATTCACATCCAGAACCAGAATCCCGATATCAATATGCTCAAGAAGCTGAGCAAATCCCCAAGTATTTTTATAGCTGTCATCCAACGGCTTAACGGTATCTAAAACCATTATGGGCAGGTTCCTCAAAAAAAATATCTGTCAAAAAAAACAGGAAGCCTGACAAACCTCCCAAGTATACTTCAATGAAAAAGTATTATAACAAGAGTATTAAAAAATTCAAGAAAACTAATAAAGATCTAGTGTCGTGTCATGCATGAGATGGCGGAAAATTGCGCCGGGATTTTGCGTGTCAACAAGGTGCGGTTTTCGCTGCATAGTCGTAGCTATACAGCGGAAAACGTAACGCAGTTGACGCGTAAAAGAACCAGCAAGTACCGACACTTCATGGGTGACACGACACTGGTTATGATGAATCATGGTGATCCAGAAGGCGGTAACGCTTAAAGATTCGACAAAATTTATGGACTACAAGGGACTAGAAATCGAAGTACAAAGTTCAGCAACCTCGCCACCTGTTAATTTTTTCAACTGAGCAAGCGTTACCGGAACGGCAGAATGGCTGTTCCCGGCTGCGGCATAAACAACTGGAAACCGTTGCAACGAAGTATCAAGAAACAGGGGCAAATCGGCAGGCAGTAAAAAAGGGCAGACGCCACCAGGCGCATAGCTGGTGTAGCTCAGCACATCGTCAGCCTGAGGAAATTTCACCTTCCCGGATAATCCACAAGCCTGCTTCAACCGGGAGCTTTTCACTTTGACATCTCCACAAGTCACAACCGCAACGGGATTTCCACCGACGAGAAACAGAAGTGTTTTTGCAATTTCAGCAACACTGCAACCCACAGCGCTCGCTGCCGCTGCAGCCGTTTCGGTAGGTTCGACATATTCCCACACTTCAATATGATGAGTTGCCAGATATTCTTTTAACTCAGGGAGAGTCGCCATAATCAACCCTGCTGCTCAGCGAGGAGATTCTTCGCCTCTTCAGCCAATTCTGGTTCCAGGCGGGGATCATCCACCAGTTTCTGCAATAATTTCAAACCATCCTTAACCCAGTTTCTCGCCAGATAGGTCTGTGCAACCCGTAATTGCCAGCGTGGTTCATCTGGATATTCCCGGCAAGCGGCATTGAAAGTATCAAGGATATTGCCCAGTTCCCGCTTATGCCGTAACCAGAATTCAGCCAAAGGGAGATTGACTCCACCTCTACAACCTGCTGCAGGTAATTTTTGCAAGACATTCTCAGTTTCATCTAACGCCCCGACATGCTCCAGAACCGATGCCGCCAACAACATAAATCTTGATTCGGTATTCCCTGCTGCAAGTGCCTGACGGGCATGTTCAGCGGCAAGAGGGTATTTTTGCTGCTGGACATAGAGTGATGTCAATTGTGCATAACAGAACGATGGGACCACCCCTTGACTGAGAAACAGCTGCAACCGCTGTTCCGCTGACTGAAAATCCTCTGTGGCAATCAAAACCGGAACAAGAGCTTCGATCGCCAGTGACAGTTCAGGGTTTTGTTCTAACGCCATCTCCAGAGCAGAACACGCCTCCGTCAATTGACCACTGCGTGCAAAAAGAGCCCCCAACTCAAACCAGTAAAGGTCGTCCTGATCCTCTGTCTCTACCTCCTTCCAGAGCGGCAAAGCCTGCTCATCCTGACCGGCATGCGACAATAAGAATGCGGTCCTGAAGGTTTCATTCTTTGCCATATAGCGCTCTGCTAAATCGGCGGGATAAGAGGTAAGAATCAACTCCAACTGGATATCGGCTTCAGCGGGTATAGATTCTTCCCCTTCCAGCAGGGAACTTGGTTGAGGAACACAAGTGGCACAATGGGCCGGAAGCTCCGTATCCGTCGAGTCGATTTCTGCAACCAGCGGCTCGGCAGCGATTGCCTGCTCGATTTTTTTACCCAGGTCAGCACTACAAACCTGTTCCTGTGCCAACTGTAGATGTTCGGTCGCCTGCTCAAAATCACCACAACGTTGCAATCCCAAAGCCTCATTCAGATTCAGCTCTGCCAGTCCATCCCGGGCAATAACGCGAAGCTTTTCAACCTCAGCAGCTTCCGCTTCATCCAGTGATTGATCTGCCAGTTGCTCGGCAAACAGCCTGGCATCAGCATAACGTTGTTGCGCAACCGCTTTACGTAATCCTTCAACTGAACCACCCCCGCCGCCAAAAATCTTTTTCAGAAACCCCATAATTATTTATCCTCTGCCTGAAACGGCAATTGCTCCACTTTGAAATTAAAAGAGTGAATCGATCAACTCGAAATCGAGCTCACTCTCAGCCAGTTGTTGGACCAAGGCAATTTTTTCCTGATCATCGGCACCAATTTTAGCGACATCCTCCTGAATCGTTGTGTAAATTTCAGCCGTTGTTTCAGACGTCCGCATATAGGGAATCTTTGCATCATCAAGAACTCGCTGCACAATCTCTGCAAGGGGAACAACTCCGATAATAACCAATCCGGCAATTTTCTTTTTGAATTCAGGCAAGTGATAGAGGGTTGACAACATCACCAAGACTTCATCCCGGCTACTTGGAACAACAACCAGGGTTGACTCCTGCAACAGATCGACAACTCGCTGTGTCGAAGCTGCTCCAAGCTGGACATGGTGAACAATTCGACTCGCCTGATCCCGATCGGCCTGAAGATCAATTCGCAACAATTGGGCTAAATATTTCAGGGTTGGATCGGCCAGAATCGGTGAATAATTAAACCCACCCACAACCTCGATCAATGAATCCTTAAAGGCAAGCTGAAGATAATTCAAGGTACTTTCCCGCTTAGTCTTGATCAACTTGTTTGGCAAAATCATCCGGACTTCAGCACCCGTTTCACGAAACAGAGCCAGATTCAGCTCAATGGCATCTATCACATTCCCAACCCCGCCACCAGCAACTAGCAAAACCGGAGCACCAAGCTGCTGAGCAAGTTGCGCATTATTAAGTCCCACCACCGATCCGACCCCGGTGTGACCAGCCCCCTCAATAATCAGAAAATCACATTCCTTTTCCAGTTCATTCACTGCATGACAAATTCGTTCAAGATAGTCCTGCGGGTCAATCTTCCCCTCAAGAACATCACGGGTTGTATGAGCATCAAGAACCACCGGAGACATCAGCTCAAGTTGATCATCCATTCCATAAACATGGGCGATTAAAGCGGCATCGATATCGACAAGCTTCCCCAGATAGCTGGTTCTCTTAGGTCCGAATGGTTTGATAAAACCAACTCGATCATATTTTTTACGGGCAAGATGAAGCAGGGACAAGCTGGTTGTGGTTTTGCCACAGTGCTGCCCGGTTGCAGCAATGAAAATTTTCTTGCACATAAACCTGCTCCCTGGATGATAAAGTGGAAAGGCGAATAAATGGTGCTGAATTTCACAAGGAACGGCTGAAAACAAAGAAGCTCCCTGCAGAAAACTTATGACAGGAACAGGTTCCGCTCTTTAACAAACTCCGGATAAAACCTCTCTGCCAGCTCTGCAACAATCATGGGATTGGCTTCCAGCGCCAGAGCACCTCGACAGAGAGTCAAGCTGATCTCAGAATCCTCAGCACATCCGATCCCAAAATAACGGCAAAAATCACTGGCAAGACTCACCAGTGCACAGCCAATGAATATGGCATTATTTTCTGTGCGTAGAGATTCAAACTCATGATGGTGCAGTGTCACCTCAACAATCCATTTGGGATAATTCCAGTGGTCGAGCAACGCCGCACCGACCATTTCATGCGAATAAGCAAAAAGCCCCCGCTCAACGTCCCGCAACTTCCCCTGACCTGACTCAACAATCCGCAACACCTGTTTATAAAGATCTTTATCGCGATTTATCATCACCACTTTGCCGATATGGTGCTGCAACCCAACAAGGTAGGCCTCTTCCTTGTCGATATCGGTCAAGTGATCGGCCAGCATGCGGCAAGCAACAGCACAACCGATCGAATTTTCCCACAGTTTACGCTCCATAACACCATAGGTTTTGCTCGTCGAGCGCAGACTGTATTCCAAAGCGAGGTTTTGCAGGACATTATGACCAACGGTAACAATTGCCCGATCAACCGTACCTATCTGCTTCATCTGTTCGTAAAAAACCGAGTTAGCTATTCGCAGCAAACGTGCTGAAATGACCGGATCAAGAGAGACCGCATTCGCCAACTCCTTAATTGTCAAGTCGGGCTTGCGCAGCAACTCAAGCAGCTTGGCTGCCACAATGGGTGATGGTGGCAATTCCCCCATGCTTTTGGTAATTGACTCGAAGTCCAGGAACATGCTCATCAGACTTTCTCCTGCGTCCCATCTTGCCGCGGAAACTCTTTTCCTAAAACAGCCCGATTTGCGAACCTGCTATTAGCCATATCAGTGCTCATGATAGCCCAGCACCACCAAGACACAACTGCCATCAGCAATGACATTCAAACCCTGCTCTTGACAATATTGCACTGCTGCCGGACTTTCAGAACCAATTTGCATCCAGATATTTTTGATGCCGTGAGCAGCAGCCTGCTTAACCACCTTTTCGGTTATTTGTGGCGGCGTGATAATCGAAATACTCTGGACCTCCTCGGGCAGATCAGTCACCGTCGCGACACAATTTTCCCCCTCGACTTGTGTTTCCTTGGGGTGGACCGGTATCACCCGACGATTGTTCTGCTGATAACAGCGCAAAACCTTGTTGCCATATTTATCCCGGTTGGATGAAGCACCAACGACCCCGAAAACCGGAGCCGCAAGAAATTGATCAATTTGTTGTTCAATAAACACGGTTCTCTCCTTGGCAAAAAAATCAGTATCTCTGTTAGTCAATATCGGGAGCAGCTTTTATAATCTCCAGGCGGGCCAGCTCATCACAGCGTTCATTTTCTAAATGGCCGGCATGCCCCTTCACCCAAACCCAGTCAATTTGATGTTTTTGAGCAAGCACCAGCAATCGCTCCCAGAGATCACGATTGGCAATCTCCTCTTTTTTTGAATTTTTCCACCCTTTCCGCTGCCAACCTTCAATCCATTCTGTCATCCCTTTGACTAAATACTGAGAATCGGTTGTCAGACAAACCCGACAGGGACGCTTGAGTGCTTCCAGCCCGGCAATGGCTCCGAGCATTTCCATCCGGTTATTGGTTGTCTCCAGAGCATAACCAGAAAGTTCTTTTTCGTGTTTCCCCTGGCGCAGAACTGTGCCATAGCCTCCCGGGCCGGGATTGCCGGAACAGGCTCCGTCAGAAAAAATTTCTACGCATGGTGATTGTTGTGTCATGAGTCATTTCCTTTGATGACGAGCAGAATAGCACATTTTACTGAAACACAAAACGCAAACAGCCTCTTCCATTTTCAGGAAGAGGCTGTTGATTCTGGTGTCCCCAGGGGGATTCGCCCACTTCGTCACCCGCATCACGCGGGTTCCTGCGTCGGCTCCCCTGCGCTCTCTGCCGCAAACATCCGGTTTGCTCTTCTGACATTAAGTCAGCGTTCGCTTCGCTTCGAATCCCAACAAATGTAGATAAAACAATAGCCCCACCGTTTGCACAGTGAGGCTTTTGTTTTAATTGGCGTCCCCAGGGGGATTCGAACCCCCGTCGCCGCCGTGAAAGGGCGGTGTCCTGGGCCAGGCTAGACGATAGGGACTGACAAATAAGCACGCTGTTGCGTGGAAGAATTTAATACCTTAAAGCGGTAAAAAGTTGCAAGCAAAAAATACTCTTTAAAATAGCAAAAACCGGATTGGAGCTTCTCTAGCGGGATGGTCATTTGAGTCAGATATACAAGGAGCTGATCATGTCAGACTAAATAGGGGTCCATCATTTCTTTTGGGTCTGATTTTGTCATTTTTATCGACTTGTTTCCCACCGAGCATTTTTGGATAGTGAGTACACTTAACTCAATGGCTTCAGGTGTTGGCTCACAATGTATTCACTGTAATAGAGTGGAAGGACAATATCTTTCTTTTCCAATGGTGATGACCCTTGCGTCCCGGTTAGTTTAATGGTTTTTTGGGGCTGACATTTTATAATATAGGAGCGCAGCGATCTTGCTTTGGTGCGTTTACCACTTTTGACCTCGACCGGGATAATATTGCCGGTAGCGTCGCTAACAATAAACTCTATTTCGGCACGGGCATCACTCCAGGAGAATGTTGGCGCTAACCCTTGTGCGGCGAATTCCTGTTGCACAAAGTTTTCGGCTATAAACCCCTTATATTCATAGCCCTGGTGTTTGATCTCTTGGTAACCAATAGACAGCATATGGTGGAGCAGGCCGACATCCAGCAGAAACAGCTTGACCATGCTGTCTTTTCTGCAGGCAGCAAGGGGGGCGCGAGGCGTTCCGGAAATCGGGTAGTTTGTTAATACCAAACGACATTTTTCTAACCAGATGATGGCATTTTCGAAATCATTATAGCGAGATTTCCGCTCATATACCCCCTTGAATTTAAAGCGCTTGACCGATTCATCAACCACGGAAGAAAGTTGTACTGGTATATTACGGAATACTGCTTCTATTGTGTTTGCATCAACTTTTCCTGAGTATTTGCCAAAGTCCCGCAGATAACCGGAGATCAAATCGCCGTGAATCTTCGCTACGGCCTGGTGGCGCTCGACTATACTGCTGCCGGACATGCTGAACCAGGTTTTGACTGCTTCGGGCATGCCACCAGTGAAATAGTAATCGGTTAGTTTGGCAAACAATTTAGCATGTGCCGCAGCAGTGTTTAGCCGACTTTCAAACGCTTTGATCAACGCGCTCTCACCCGAAGCCAGGAGAAATTCGCGATATGTCAGTGGGCGCAGGTTGTGTTGCTCAACTTTACCCACAGGAAAAGCATTCAGCAGCCCAATGTTGGAACCACTGGCAGCTACATACATCTCCGGGGTTTTTTCAGCAAAAAATTTCAAGGCGGTTACTGCCGCAGGACATTCACCTATTTCATCCAAAATTAGTAAATCTGTGGCTGGATTGAATATTGTTCCGGTGAGAAGCTCAATATTGGAGAGTACATCTTTTGGCGTCAGAGAGTCAGAGAAGGCTTCTGCCATTTCGGGCGATTCTAAAAAGTCAATACGCAAGACATGTTTAAAGGTCGCGCCCAGAAGGGTTTCCAGCAGGTAGGTCTTTCCTGTTTGACGGGCACCATCAATTAAAAGTGGTTTACGTTTCTTTTTTTCTTTCCAGGCTAGAAGGTTTTCCAGTAACAGTCGTTGCATTCCTATCCCCTTTCAAGTAAGCCATTTCCTAAAAGCATAGCGATATGCGCATAAAAATGCAACAATTAACCTATTTATGCGCATAAAAAAGTAGATAGCATCCCTTTTATGCGCATAAATAGTTGTCCGATAAAGAGATATTACAATGTGGCTTTTTATCAACAATCCCAGCTGGGCCGGTTAACTTATGTTTGACTTTGATGATAACATTGACCCTCAGAAACCATCTCACCCACTCGGAGGTCATATGTCAGAAAACACAAAAACCGACTGTAAAGATCCGGCAGGACACTGGAAGCATCTATGTGAATTAAGAAAACAAGGGAAAGAACAGGAGGTCAAGGATCTGATGGCAGATCCTGGCCATAAATGTTTGAATTGCAATACCGTTGCCAAAAACGCCCAGAACCTCTGCAGCCCGAGTCCATTTAGTAAGGTTTAAATGCTACTTGGCGGGATTATTTCTCGTAACCCCCAGGGGGATTCGCCCACTACGGCCTGAACATCACGTTCAAGCCTGCGTCGGCTCCCCTCCGTTCACTGACGCGGCCATCCTTGGCCGCTTTTCCGACATCAAGTCGGCGCTCGCTTCGCTTCGAATCCCCTAACTGAAAAACGTGAAAAAAGAAAAGGCCCTCCCGATTACTCGAAAGGGCCATTCTTTTTTGGCGTCCCCAGGGGGATTCGAACCCCCGTCGCCGCCGTGAAAGGGCGGTGTCCTGGGCCAGGCTAGACGATAGGGACTTAAAACTGCTAAGTCCCTGCGGAAATTGAATCCGCAGGATGCTACATTCGTTAAATGGTGAGCCGGGGGGGGATCGAACCCACGACCATCTGATTAAAAGTCAGATGCTCTACCAACTGAGCTACCGGCCCAAACAACGAAACGACTTTATACGTGAATCGTTTTGATGCGTCAACTATTTTTTCAGCTTTTTATCTCAAATGGGTTGCTGCGGATCAAGGTTTGATCTCGTCGCGGTCCAACCGACACAAGAACAACCGGGCAACCGGACCAACTTTCGATCTTATCAACGTACCCTTGAACTTGTTGCGGCAGTTCATCATAGGTTTCAAGAGCACTGATATCTTTCTGCCAACCTTCAATCTCTTCATAAACCGGAGTGCACTCTTTCAGGACATCAAAGTCCTGCGGGAATTCTTCCAGCAGTTCGTCTCTGTACCGATAAGCAGTGCAAACCTTGACCGCCTCCAGTTCACTGAGAACATCCATCTTTGTCAAGGCGATCCCGGTGAGACCGTTAGTACGAACGGCTTCACGCAGGGCGACGATATCGAGCCAGCCACAACGGCGTGGACGACCGGTCGTTGCTCCAAACTCACTGCCGGCTGTGCGCAATTGCTCGCCCATTTCATCTTCCAGCTCTGTCGGAAATGGTCCTTCGCCAACCCGGGTGACATAGGCCTTGGAAATACCGATAACTGCATCGATCAGGTGTGGTCCAATACCGGCTCCGGTACAGGCTCCACCTGCAATCGTCGAAGACGATGTAACGAAGGGGTAAGTTCCATGATCAACATCCAGCAGGCTGCCCTGTGCTCCCTCAAAGAGGATATTATGACCCGCCTTTACCGCCCGTTCCAAAGTTGTTGAGGCACGTCCAAGGTAACCCCGCAGACGCTCAGCATAGCCAAGGTATTCTTCAATGATAGCTGCTTCGGATAGCGGCTGTTCTCCAAGGTACTGCTCAAGATAGAAGTTCTTTTCCGGCAATACTTCATGCAGTTTACGCTTGAAGGTCTCTGGCTTAAGCAGATCCGCAAAACGGATACCACGGCGACCCACCTTATCTTCGTAAGTGGGTCCGATACCCCGCCCGGTGGTACCAATTTTCTTGGCTCCGGCTTTTTGCTCCCGAGCAATGTCGATCTTCTTATGATAAGGCATGATCAGATTAACGGACCCATCGACCATCAACTGGCTATCATCCTTCAAATAACCTTTTTTTCTTAAGCCATCGATTTCTTCGAGAAAGACTTTGGGATCGAGAACCACTCCGTTACCAATGATACACCGTTTTCCTTCATGCAGAATACCAGAGGGGATCAAGTGAAGTACCGTTTTCTGATCACCGATCACCAGAGTATGTCCAGCGTTATTCCCCCCCTGAAAGCGCACCACTTCCTGGGAATACTCAGTATAAATGTCGACAACCTTCCCCTTACCTTCATCGCCCCACTGGGCACCGACGATAATTACGTTGGCCATAGCTTTATTATGCTCCTGTCACGTCGACAACCTGATGCCATCGACTCATTAAAAAAGTGACTACAACTTAAAACGACCCAGGTGCATCTGTTGCCAGGACACCTGTTTTTGCCCCCCATCCGGCAATGAAATCATTTCAACATCTCGCTCTTCTCCAGCCACAACGGCCATAAAGCGAAAATTCATTTTTCTGGCATATTCAAGAGCATCCTCTCGAGTCCGATCAAGAATGTCCCGCGCCACAGAATAGCCCTGTTTCCGCAACTGATACGCTAATTGCTGTGCCGCTCGCAAATTTTCACCCGTCGAAAAAATCAACAGGTCGCAACTGGGGACAACCTGCTCATCCAGCACTTTATCCAAGGCAAACAACAGATGCAACAAACTAAAGGTGAATCCTGTCGATGGAGCAGAAAAACCATACTTCTCGGTCAGGTTATTATAGCGGCCACCACTGCAAACCGTGTAACCAACTCCGGAAAGAAAGCCCTGAAAGGTGATCCCGGTATGATAATTCAGCCCCCGTAGTTCCCCGAGATCAATCGTGACATGATCGAGCACACCATAGACATCGAGAACATCCAATACTTGATTCAAGCCGTCCAGAGCCCTGCGAGAACGCTCATTGTTCACGGTTTTTTCGGCTCGCTGTAAAACCTCCCGTCCGCCATAAAGTCTTGGCATGGCGAGGATTTCTTCACAAGTGTTATCCCCCAATTCACTTTGTTCCAACAACCCCTTCAGCTCAGAACTGTCTTTGCGTAGAATAGCATCGGTCACCTGTTCGGCCAAACGAGCATCCAACGGCAAACCATCCATAACTCCACGAAAGAATTCAACCTGACCAATGTCGATGGTGAATTCGTGCGCACCAACCGCAGCCAGCGATTCGACCGCCATGGCAATCATTTCGGCATCCGCTTCGGGACTGTCGAGGCCAATCAGTTCGACTCCGGATTGAAAGATATCCCGATCTTTACCTGCTTGTTGCTCGGTGTGACGTAAGACACGGCCATTGTAACAAAGCCTCAACGGCAAGGGTCGTTCACTCATACGGGTTGCGGCAATTCGAGCAATCTGAGGAGTCATATCGGGAGGAAAAGCAAGCATGCGACCGCTCTGACGATCATCAAAGCGAAAAGTTCGCTCCTGCAAACCTTCACCGAGACCACGCTCCAGAACATCCAGATACTCCAGTTGTGGTGTGATCACCGGGCGGAAACCCCAAGCCGTATAGACCTGCTGTAATTGCTGCTGCAGGTATTCTACTTTTGCGGCTTTAAGTGGCAAAAAATCACGCACACCTTTGGGCAGATCAGTTTCCGGGGGCGAATCAGAAAAACGCATGTATTTATCTCCAGTCTACCAAGAGAAACTGCATACTCCTGAAGAGATGTTTTTTCACAGAAAAGACGATCATAAGAATTATTCTAATCCCGAACGAACGCGGCAATTTAGCAACAGTTCCAACCTCATGTCAAGCAAGGGAACGAGGATCAAAAAAAGCCGGTTTTATGTTGAAAATGGAAAAATTGACGCGTTGCTTACACAATCTGATACTATCGAAGGGAGGATTTTATAAACATGGTCGTACCCAAAAATCTGCGCTTAACGCTCCATGATCGACAAAGGTCCGGGAACCTTATCGGACGGTCACTTATAAAATCAGTCACTTGGCTGGATTACTTCGCGTCTCGCGGCCAGACCGTTTTTTTATGGACTTCCAAACAGAGACGTTACAGACCGCTTCCTCTTAATAATGATACTGGCAACGGGCGATCAACGTTCGAGACCAAAATCCTCATCAGTCAGTGTTGACGTATACTCGTCCAGTGTTTCTTCAGCCTCATCCTGATCGGGGACCTTGGCCAGGTGCAACAGCGCATCCCCCTCATGGGCCAGGGGCAGATTGAGTTGACCGATGACAACACCGGTAAACGGCGCGGCAACACCCTCTTGATCATCACCCAGAGGGTCACTCAACATCCCCAGAAGTGAACCTTTTTTCACCATATCCCCCAAATTAGCGTAGCGGGAGAAAATCCCACTCATGCCTGCACGCACCCAACTGGTCCGGTCGGTCACAACAGGGGCATAGGTTTTCTTCATTCGCCGCACCGGCAACATGCCAACGTGGCGCATAACGTTGATCACGCCCCGCAACCCGGTGCGAATCGCCGACTCATTGAAGTATAACGCTTCCCCTCCTTCAAAAACCAGAACAGGTTTACCCAAAGAGGCGACGGCCTCGCGTAAAGATCCCTCTCGCAATTCAGAAGGGACCACGACAGGCGCACCAAAGGCGGTAGCAATATCGAGTGTCTGCTGGTCTTCAAGGCAGGCACGGACCTGAGGCAGGTTGCTGCGAAAATTCGACCCCGTATGAAGATCGATCCCCAGATCACAGCAACTGGCGATTTCACTCATGAACAGGTGTGCCATACGTCCTGCCAGCGAGCCCTTGGCGGTGCCGGGAAAAGATCGATTGAGATCTCGCCGATCCGGCAGATAACGTGCCCTTTGAATAAAACCAAATGGATTGGCAACCGGAATAGCAATCAGGGTGCCGCGTAGATAATTAAGGGTTTTACCGTTTAGCAAACGACGTATAATCTCGACGCCGTTGATTTCGTCCCCATGAACCGCCGCACTGACAAAGATTACCGGCCCGGCTTTTTTACCGTTCACAACCTGAACCGGCAGAGTCATTTTATTGTGGGTATAGAGCTTCGCCATCGGCAGTTCAATCGTAGCGCGCTCCCCGGGCTGAACAGTGGTGCCGCCAAAATTGAAGGGTTTATTTTTGATCATCCCTGCCCTCGCGTCCTGGTTTTTCCCGGCTTGCCCTGCTTTTCAATAAATTGGATGATCAACCCCGCGACATTTTTCTCAGTCGCTGCCTCAATCCCTTCAAGACCGGGTGATGAGTTCACCTCCATCACGACCGGACCATGATTTGAACGCAGCAGGTCAACACCAGCCACATTGAGCCCCATAATCCGTGCGGACCTCACGGCAGTTGAACGCTCCTCCGGGGTCAACCGGGCAATACTGGAACTTCCTCCACGATGAAGGTTTGAGCGAAATTCGCCCTCTTTCCCCTGGCGCTTCATCGCCGCGACAACTTTATCACCAACGACAAAACAACGGATATCCGCTCCCTGAGCTTCCTTGATAAACTCCTGAACCAGAATATCGGCATTCAGGCCACGAAACGCATCAATAACACTTTCGCCCGCCTTCTGGGTCTCGGCCAGAACCACCCCGATCCCCTGTGTCCCCTCCAATAACTTGACCACCATCGGCGCACCACCAACCAGATCAATTAAGTCTTTGCTATACAGAGTCGAGTGGGCAAAGCCGGTTACAGGCAGGCCAATCCCTTTACGGGCCAGAAGCTGCATGCTGCGCAATTTGTCCCGTGAGCGACTGATCGCCACCGACTCATTGACATTGTAAACTCCCATCATTTCGAACTGACGAGCCACCGCTGTTCCGTAAAAGGTGATGGATGCTCCGATCCTTGGAATGATCGCATCAACTCCAAGCAATTCCTCTCCCTTGTAATGAATCGTTGGGCGCTGACTGGCAATGGTCATATAACAACGCAGCGGATCAATCACGTGCATGTCATGTCCCCGTTCGGTCCCCGCCTCCACCATTCGACGTGTCGAATAGAGTTTCGGATTTCGCGACAAAATTGCAATCTTCATTATCTCCTCACTTTCATTTCAGATTTTAAGTCCGGTCGACCACACAGGTAGGATTTATCAGGAAAAACCGTCATTCCATACATCGCCGTCCGCCCGAGCAGCATTCTGAATTTCATGTTGTCACGATTTGTCAGGGTCATCTCAACAGGCCAGATTCGCTCCCCGAGTCGAATCTGGGTTTCGATCACATAGCGCATCTCCTGGTGCCCTCCGGAATCCCATACGGCGCGATAATCCTTGACCGGACATTGACAGATAATCTCAATATCATCCCTGCGCTGCAGCGGATGAATGCCAAAACGAACCATTTGCTGACCAGCCTCATCAAAGGGCTCAACAAAAAAGGCGTGCAATGCCGATGTTCGGGCTCCGGTATCGATTTTTGCTTTGATTCTATCAATGCTCAGTTCAGGTATGGAAAACCATTCACGCCACCCGACATGTAGTTTGCTCATTTTAAATCAACCTTAAATTTTATGAAAAATTCATAGATTGAACCCCCTGAAGGGACAACTATATAGTCTTTTATTTTTCGTTTTGCACGATTTATTTTGCTACCCGGAAAAATTTATTTCCCCTCCTGAATGTTTATTTTTCGGTCCGCAAATATTCCACCAGTGCCCGCACACCGAATCCGGTACCACCTTTTGGCTGCCCCGCTTTGCCCTGCTCCTCCCAGGCCATCCCGGCGATATCGAGGTGAGCCCATTTGTACTTGTCGGCAAACTGTTGTAGAAAAGCGGCGGCAGTAATGGTTCCAGCCGCTCGTCCTCCGGTATTTTTCACATCGGCAAAATCGCTTTTGACCAAATCTGCATATTCATCCCAGAGTGGCAGCTGCCAGAACCGTTCGCCACTACGTTCCCCAGCTTTAATAATCTGCCGCATCAGCCCTTCGTGATTACCAAGAGCTGCTGCCGCTTGATGACCGAGAGCAATGATGCAGGCTCCGGTCAAAGTTGCCAGATCGATGACGACACGTGGCTGATAGCGACCAACATAGGTCAAGGCATCGGCAAGAATCAATCGTCCCTCAGCGTCAGTATTTAAAACTTCAATCGTCTTTCCCGATAACGAAGTCAGAATATCGCCGGGGCGGATCGCTCTCCCCGAGGGCATATTTTCTACCGCAGGAACCACCGCAACCAGATTGATCGGTAGCTTCATTCGTGCTGCAGCTTGCATCACGCCGAGAACCGTAGCGGCACCCCCCATGTCCATCTTCATCTCGTCCATTTTTTCGGCGGGTTTCAGGGAGATTCCACCAGAATCAAAAGTGACCCCCTTGCCAACCAGAGCAATCGGCTTCTCACCTTCGGCTCCCCCCTGGTACTCAAGGACAATCAGATACGGTTCCCGCTCGCTCCCCTTTGCCACACCGAGCATGGCACCAAAACCCTGCCGTTCCAGCTCGCGACGATCCAACAAGCGGGCCCTGATGCCCGTTTGTTCTGCCATGGCAACAGCCTGCATTGCCAGATATTCCGGGGATTTGAGATTGCCGGGAGCATTGACCAGATCACGCGCAAAACAGACCCCGGAGACAATGGCCTCGGCCGCCGCGACAGCGGCTTTTGCCATCGCAGTGCCCTCTTCGCCAGGAATCAACAGATCGATCCGCTCCAAAGAGACGGGTTGACCCGGTTGAGCCTTGGGGAGATACCGGTCATAACGGTAATCTGCCAACAGCACCCCTTCAGTGACAGCCTGAATCCGCTCGGCAGGTGCGGTCTTTTTGATCGGCAATTGCTGTAATGCCAGGAGAAACACTCCCTGCTGCTTTTGAACGAGCAATTTCACCGCGCTGCTGGTGACTTGCCGTAAAGAGTCAAGGGAAAAAGTCGATTCTTTTCCCAGCCCGACCAGCAAAATCCGCTCGGCAGGTGCCTGCGAACCACCGTGCAACAGCAGAGTCTCCCCTTTGCGCCCGGTGAACTCTTTGCTGCGGGTTGCACGGCCAAAAGCGCCATCGACCTGTTGATCAAGCTGCACCAGTGGCTCTTGTTTATATTTGCCTGCAAAAACACCCAGAACCAGGCAGGGGGTTTTATGCTCCAGGACATGCCCTTTTTTCACCGTAATTTTCATGACCATTGCCTTTCTTGTTTGATAAAGCTGTTACTGGCAAATCAAATCCCCCTTTAATCTTTTATTAAAGGGGGATTTGATTTGCCAACTCATCCAGTGCGACCGCAACTTTCTGCGTGGCAGAATCGACCGTTTCCAACTCAATTTCAACCCTGTGTTCAGGTAAGGTATGCAGATAGAGAGGATCATAGTAGCGAACCATCAGCTCGCGCACCAACTTATCCCACTGCCCCGTATCTAACAGTTCAAGAAACTCGCGGACAACCTGCCCCCCCAAACGTTCTTTTAAAGCGTTGATCGGTCTTTTAAACTGAGCTCGCAACTGATCAAGGGCAGGGTAATCTTCGAGAATTATTTTCGTGCGGACATCCATCGATGCACTCAACCAGAGACTGGTTTGAACCTGCATCACTTGATGAAATGTTTTCGGTACCATGACCCGGCCGATGTGCAGACTCTCCCCTTCTGTGACAAGGTATGGTTTATCCTGCAACTGTTCGAGACGATCCCAAAGCAAAGCCTCGAACTTTTTTTGTGATGGTTGTTTGTCCAAACCCAGAGCACCAAATGCGCTGCCACGATGATTTGCCAACCCTTCCAGATCGACGACCGGATAATCGATCTGTTGAAGTTGATGCAGAACCCGGGTTTTTCCCACCCCGGTCAATCCACGCAAGACAAAAACTGGCGGCCATTGCTGGTGTTCGAAATAATCGAGAACCTTGCGACGAAATCCTTTATGCCCCCCAAGCAACTGTTGGGCTGGAATCCCGGCCAGATTCATAAACGTAGTCATAGCGAGAGATCGCATTCCACCGCGCCAACAGAAAACAATCACCGGACCCGATTGATCCTCCTGTCGCAAATTTTCAATCTGCTCCATCAACTGGGGAATTTTCGGTGCAACTAACTGGACACCCCGCTTGCGTGCCTCCTTTTTTCCCTGTTCCTTAAACAGAGTCCCTACTTGCACCCGCTCCTCATTACTGAAAACAGGAACATTGACCGCGCCGGGGATCGTTGCTTCGGCAAACTCAGCCGGAGTCCTCACATCGACCAGCAAGGCACCCTTGCGTCTTTTCTCCAGAGCCTGTTCAAGCTCGATCGTTTCCCTCATCCAACCACCCCGATATTTTCGTTTCGATATTTTTTACACCAAATGGTGATTGGTTCTACACCAATAATCGGGGCGACACAACAGGATGGGGGAAAAAGATAAAAACTGGTTGACGACACCGTTATATTCCGCTACTGTCGGCAACCGTTGTCGCGGGATGGAGCAGTCTGGTAGCTCGTCGGGCTCATAACCCGAAGGTCGGGGGTTCAAATCCCTCTCCCGCAACCAAAAAAATCAAGGGACTTGCATGATTTGCAAGTCCCTTTTTTTGTGGTGTGCCTACCCCAATTGAATTTTTATGCAGATGGGTTTTCACAACCAAAAAGACCGGAGAAACATATCTCCGGTCTTTTTATTCAGGCTCTTTAGCAATTATTACTTAGCTGCATTGCGAGCAGCGTCAAGCCAGCCGTTCCATTTGCCCTGGTTGGCTTTGATCCACTCCTGAGCGTGGCGTTCAATATCTTCCTGAGATTTTTCACCATCTTGCATTTTGGTGTTCTGTGCGTTGATATCGCCCAGAGCCAGGTTGAAATCTTTGAAGAATTGATGAGCCGCTGGATTTTCCTGGAGAAACTTCTTGTTGGCGACAACCTGAATATCACTGACCACGAAACCGGCCTTCAGCGGATCGCTGACAGCACCTTCAATGCCACTGACGGTCATGAGGTCCAAACCGGGCTTCTGGGACTCGAGCGGTTTGATCTCAGGAACATTGATCCACATGACATCCTTGCCCGGCTTGAGCTTGCCGATGGTCCAGTTCGGTGCCCAGGTATAGAAGAAGATCGGATCACCAGAGTTGTAGCGGGCCAGAGTATCGGCCATACTGGCGGAGTAACCGGCCTTGATCGGATTGATAAAGTCGTCCAGATCATAGACATCGAAGTGATGGGTGATGACTTTCTCACAGCCCCAACCCGGAGGGCAGGCAGTCAGATCTGCTTTGCCATCGCCATTCGAATCAAAAGCTTTCATCACCTCGGGACGTTTGAAATCGTCGAGGGACTTGATGTTGTACTTTTCGACCTCTTTTTTCGACACCAGGTAGCCTTGCAGACCACCGGCTTTAGCGACGTAACCGACAACGTCAACCCGCTCTTCAGAACGCTTCGGCATCTGGCTGGTGTGATTCGGGAACCAGCCATTGGTCCAGTAGTCGACATCACCGAGCATAACCGACTGGTAAAAGAGCGGGTTCTGCAGCTCTTTCGGCTCTTCAACTTCGTAGCCGAGTTCTGTCAGGCCGGCACGAACCAGAGCTTCCTGGAAATAACCGGTATTCCAGGTTGCGCGGGCGGGCTTGACTTCAACCCCTTTTCCCGGCAGGTGACCGTCGGCAAATGCCGGCATGGTCAGAGCGAGCATCAGAATTGTTAATAAAGCACGTTTCATGTTTCTCTCCTTTTGTTAGTAAAGTTTGGGTTAACAGTGTACAGATAAATTCTGTGGCACATTTCTTCTACTTACTTTGCAAATGCTACTTCTTTGCAAAACTCTGGGTGATGCGGTCAAGCATCATCGCCAGCAGTACGATAGCCAGGCCACCGATGGTAGCGAGACCAATTTCAAGGGTATTCAGCCCCTGGACAACCGGGTTACCGAGACCTCCGGCACCGATCAGGGCAGCAATAACAACCATCGACAAAGCCATCATCAGAGTTTGATTGAGGCCGGCCATGATTGACGGCAATGCTAACGGAAATTGTACCTTACGCAGCACCTGCCAGGGGGTTGCACCAAAGGCCAGGGCGGCTTCGATCAGCTCCGGATGAACCTGACGGATCCCGAGGCTGGTCAAGCGCACGATCGGCGGCAAGGCAAAAATAATGGTCGCCAGTATTCCCGAAACGGTCCCGATACTGAACAACATGACCACCGGAACCAGATAAACAAAGGGTGGGATGGTCTGCATGGCGTCAAGTGCCGGCCTCAGGAACACCTCAAAACGGTCGCTGCGTCCCGCCATGATACCCAGCGGTATCCCGGCCAGGGCGCAGAAGAACACCGAACTGACCACCATGGCCAGGGTGGTCATCGTATCGTCCCAGAGCCCCAGGTAGCCCACCAGAACCAGGGTCACAAAGGTAAACGCGGCAACCCCTTTACCGGCATAGCGCAAGGCGACGGCAATAAAGATCAGGATCACAACAAGCGGCGGCAGGGAGGTGAAAATCCACTCAAAGCCTTTGAGACAGAGATCAATCGGCGCTTTGATCGCCTGGAAAATATCACGGTAATTGAAGACCAGCCAGTCAACAAAGGCCTGAACCCACTCGTCGAGCGGGATTAATTGTTTATCAAAACTCAGAAAATTCATTGGTTATTTCGCTCCATCAGTTTCAAGTTCGGTTGCATCGATTTCTTCTATTTTATTGCGGTGCAGGGTTTTCAGGAACAGGTTCTTTGAAATCGCTCCCAGATATTTTCCATTGTCATCGAGAATCGCCAGCGGCCAGGGGTGCCCGGCAACCTTCGGCAGGACATCCTGGAGTGATTCGTCTTTATGGGCCACTTCAACCCCCTCCAGATAGGCACTCGGAATGAGTTGCGGGCCATCGTCATGCTCAAGCAGGTCGCGCAATGAATCGATGGAGACGATCCCTTTGAAAATCTGCTCGCTGTCGAGGACATAGGCATAATCACGATCGTTTTTAATCAGCCGCTGAAGTCCGGCGCGGGGGTTTTTGCCATCGGTAATCGGTATGGTCACATGGGACGCTGTGGCGATATCGCCGGCACTGAGAATATTGGTCGGATCGACGCCGCGGAAAAAGGCCCGCACATAATCGTCGGCCGGGTTCTGCAGGATATCCTCGGGGGTGCCAACCTGAACCACCCGTCCCCCTTCCATGATCGCGATCCGGTCGCCAATGCGCATCGCTTCATCGAGATCATGGGAAATAAAAACGATCGTCCTTTTGGCTTTGGACTGCAATTTCAGCAGCTCGTCCTGCATCTCGGTGCGGATCAAAGGATCAAGGGCTGAAAAAGCTTCGTCCATCAGCAGGATATCGGGATCGACGGCCAGTCCACGGGCCAGCCCGACCCGTTGTTGCATCCCCCCCGAGAGCTCATTCGGCATACTCCCTGCCATGGCATCCAGACCAACCTGTTCCAATGCCTGAAGGGCCCGCTTTTCACGGCTCTCTTTATCGACACCGTCGAGCTCAAGGCCGAATGAGGCATTCTCTATAACCGTCATATGCGGCATTAAAGCAAATGACTGAAAAACCATACTCAGCTTGTCACGCCGGACTTTGACCAGCTGGTCATCATCCATCGAGGTGATATCTTCACCATCAATCAACACCTGCCCGGCGGTTGGTTCAATCAAACGGTTAAGCATCCGGACCATGGTTGATTTGCCTGATCCCGACAGGCCCATGATGACAAATATTTCGCCGGTGTTAATTTCAAAACTGGCGTCCTGAACACCTACGGTTGTGTCGGTCTTTTCGAAGATGGCATTTTTATCGAGGCCTTCATCGAGAAGCTCCATCGCTGTTTTCGGATGGGGGCCGAAAATTTTATACAGGTTTTTGACTTCTATTTTAACGCTATCTGACATCTTTTTTCCTTAATTATTATTTATAGACACAAAGACTTGACCAATAACTCGCGAACCTGAACGGAACACGGAAATCGGTTAAAAGAACAAACCACTAAGGGGCACAAACATCTATTTTAACGCTATCTGACATTTTCTCTCCTTGAATAATAGTATAGATACAAAAACTTAACCGACAACTCACGAAGCTGAAAAGCACACGGAAACCAGTTAAGAGAACAAGACACTTAGGGCCACAGCCGGAAGCGAACAATAATATGGGGTGAGATCTGCTATTAGCAGCGTCCCTGAAACTTATTTAGTTTTTGAAAAGACAGAGCGACCCGCGACCCGGTAATGCGGGAACCACAGAACCAAGCGCAACTCTGATTGAGAAGAAAATCTGCGAAGCAACACGCGGGGTGAAGTTCTTGTCGATTTTCCTGCGGGGCAAGGCCGAAACACCCTGGCGGGTGCTGCCTAGTACTCGACTACCATACTAACTTTTACCGGTGATGTCAAATTCATGTCCTGGCTGCCGCAACAGCCGTGTTGCGGCAATTTAAGCATATAAGTAGAGATTCGACTCTTCAACAATCATCTCCCCGAGAAAAATTTGCAGACAACTTGCTGTACTTCTGCTATTTTATCCATCGTTCATTAAGTGGAAACCGAGGCCTCAGTGACGGAGGGATCATGAGCAATAAAGATTTTATTGCTGAGACACGCTATCAGCTTGCTGCCGAACAAGGTCATGCCGAAGCTCAATTCAACTATGCGCACATGTGCGAAACCGGCGACGGTGCCGTTCAGGACTATCACGAAGCGGCACGCTGGTATAATAAAGCAGCAGATCAGGGGCATATTCAAGCTCAACTGGCTCTAGGTTATCTATATGAACAGGGAAAAGGCGTTCAGCACGACGATACCAAAGCGGTCTACTGGTACCGTAAAGCAGCTGAGCAGGGTCACGCCACCGCTCAATACAATCTCGGAGTTATGCTCGCCTTCGGTCTGGGGATTAATTCTGATCATAAAAAAGCGCTCGCCTGGTGCCAGAAAGCCGCGGAGCAAAACCATGTCGAAGCTCAATACACTCTGGGGATGATGTTTTCCTCTGGTGAAGGGATAAAACAAGACGAGCAGGAGGCCATCAAGTGGTACCGACTTGCGGCTCAACAGGGACATGCTGACGCCCAGTTCAATCTCGGGGTGATGTACGCTTTTGGCCAGGGGGTCGAGCGGGATGCCGTTCAGGCCGCTAAATGGTGCCGTATGGCCGCTGAACAGGGGCACGTCGATGCGCAGCACAACCTCGGCTTTATGTATGCAAAGGGAGAAGGGGTCGAAATCGATCCCTTTGCAGCGGTCGACTGGTATCGGCTCGCCGCCGCACAGGGAGACATTGATGCCCAGTACAATCTTGGCAGTATGTACATCAATGGCACAGATATTCCACAAGACTACGATGAAGCTCGCCATTGGTGGACACGCGCCGCTGAGCAGGGAAATGCTGCCGCCCAGTACAATCTGGGAGTACTATATGTGTTTGGCTATGGCGTTATAAAAAGCGATACCGAAGCGGTCAAATGGTGGAGTAAAGCTGTAGAGCAGGGCTATACCGATGCCCAGTACAATCTGGGCGGGATGTATGCACTCGGGCGAGGAGTCCCCAGGGATCATGTCAAAGCCTATATCTGGCTGAGTCTGCCGGCGGAAAAAGGGCATCAAGATGCACAAAAAGCCCTTGAATCACTGGAGAACAAAATGTCTCCGGCACAAATTGAAACGGCACAGCAAGACGCAAAAAGAGTTTGTCAGAGGTTGGAAAAAAATATTGGTTAAACATCAGGGGTCGACGAAATCCACCGCCCCCGCCCCCTGATGTTTATGGTATCGAATTTATTGCCGGCCATTAATTCCCAGAAATCCATCCATCATTTCAACCAGGTAAGGGATCTGCGGCTTCGTTGCATAGCCGTCGGCACCGACTTGATCACATTTAATGGCCATCTGTTCATTGATCAATGAAGAGAACATGACAACCTTCATATCTCGCAATACCGGATCGTCCTTGATTTTTTTACACAAAGTCAATCCATCCATCTTGGGCATTTCTATGTCAGAAATCAACAGGTTCAACAGGCTACCAAGTGGCTCCCCATCAATAACCCGTTGTCTGATCGCCTGAATGTGTTCATAACATTGCTGACCATCAACAAAAACTTCCAGATTTTTATAGTTTGAATCGGTCAGGACTTTTTTGATTCCATTCCGGATTAAAGCTGAATCCTCGGCCAATATCAGCTTCATCTTTTCCCGCGTATGCGGCAATTTTTCCTGCATATCGGCAGCATGGAGATTTGCCTCATAATCGAGGTCAGCTTCGGAATCAAACTCGGCAACGATGTGCTCCAGATCAACAATCAGAATTTCACGTTCTTCAATATTGACACTCCCGGTAAAACGGGGCCGATGCCGGTCTATGAAGCTGGCCATCGGCTGAATGTCCTCCCAGGAAACCCGATGGATCTGATTGACCCCATCGACCTTGAAACCATTGATTCGATCGTTAAACTCACAGACCAGTACCACCTGTCGTACCCCTGCGTCCGAATCTTCCTTTTTTCGGGTAACATGTGATTTCAGATCGAACAGAGGAATGGTTTTACCACGCAGCAACAGAGTCCCGAGCATCCCCTCCCCACTCCCGGGGACAACAGTCAATGCTTCCTGATCAAAAGTAATAATTTCCTTGAGCTTATGGACATTGATGCCAAAAGGCTGTGTCCCGAGATAGAATTCAATGATCTCCATTTCATTGGTTCCGGACTCAAGAAGTATATCCTGCTTCTGATAATCATTCATCGATAAACCTTTCAGTCGGCATAAATTATCCACTCATTGATGGCGTCGCAAAAAGCCCGCCTGCGCCGTTACGCTGTTTTTTTTCAGGATCTCGACATACTATATTATTATGTATGCCCTCGCCCTGAAAAACCACCAGCCTTGCAGGACGAAATTTTTGGTTACCATCCCATGAGGCTTGGCGAAAGCATCAATAATTTATGATTTGACCATCTTAATCATATTATGTCAATATATAAACTCACTTTTTTCTCCACTGTAATATTTTTTAGTGTATAATAGGTCATTAAATTTAACTTACAGTTCAGCAGAAATTCGGCAATGAGGTTCCTGATGACAGATATGGCACAATCACATTATCAACTGGGCATGAATTACTTTCGCGGCAAAGGGGTGGAAAAATCTTTTGCCGAAGCGATGAAATGGTTTCGACTTGCAGCTCAACACCGGCATGCCAAGGCAATTTTCATGCTAGGCCGGATGTATGATAAAGGGACCGGAACCTCAGAGAACCCGGTTGAAGCGGCAAAATACTATCAGCAGGCGGCAGAACTCGGATATCCACAAGCCCAAAATGTCCTCGGGCAAATCTATATCAAAGGTCGCGGCGTTCCCGCAGATTATGACCAGGCACTCCACTGGTTTCGCAAAGCGGCCGATCAGAATTTTGCCGATGCGCAATACAATCTCGGGCTGATGTATGCCAAAGGACATGGCGTCCCGAAAGACTTTGTCGAAGCCAGGCGCTGGTGGGGAATGGCTGCCGAACAGGGAAATCCCAAAGTTCAGTTTACCCTTGGACATATGTATCTGGTTGGAAAAGGGGTTAAGAAAAATTATTCCAAAGCGCGGCAATGGTTACGCCAGTCAGCCGAACAGGGATTACCCACAGCTCAGTACCATCTGGGGATGATGTATGCCAGAGGAACCGGCGTTCTGCAAAGTTATACGGAAGCGCGCATCTGGCTCCAAAAAGCTGCCGAACAAAATTATCTCGATGCCATTTACAACCTGGGAAAACTCCTGACCTCCGGAAGCGAAGAGGTCCGTGATCCCGCATCGGCAATTGTTCTACTTAAACAGGCCGCGACCCGCGGACACCAACGGGCTCAAGTCGTGCTGGGGCACAATTTCGCCAAAGGGATTGGCACAGAGCAGGATCTACAACTCGCCTACCATTGGTGGCTGGAAGCGGCCAATAGAGGAAATGCCGATGCCCAGTACAATCTGGGGGTGATGTACCTTAACGGGAAAGGAATCAAAAAGGACGCCGTTGCCGGAAAAAAATGGCTCACCGATGCGGCCGATCAAGGACACACCAAAGCTCAATACTGCCTTGGAATTATGTACTCAACCGGCACAGGTGTTCCACAGGACATGGATGAAGCTTTCCGCTGGAAAGAAGCGGCTGAATTCTGGGAATCGCTATAAACCCTGTCCATCCAGATTCGCTTTGGCCAATCACATAGGGAACTGCCGTCGGCTGTTATATTCTTCAATAAATAATTATTCCCTATTGCATAGTTAATGCTTTTATGCATAATATCTGCATGCATACCGATACACAGACCATTCAACTACAAGCTCTCGCTGACGCAACCGCACGGATCATGGTCGTCATTGACCCAAACGGCTCTATCACCCTGCTCAGCAAGTTGGCTCAAGAGCGGCTCAACATCCGCACCGGGACCTCTCTTAAAGCAGAACTCCCCGGATTCTGGCGTCAGGTCAGTAAAATTCTCGACGGTTCACTCGCCAGCTGTGAAATCCCCCTGCAAATCGCCAATCGTGAATATCTGGTCGGAGTCAATCCATTTATTGTCGACGGCCAGACCCGTGCAGCTGTCTGCATTCTGGTTGACGAATCCCAGCTTGACACCATGGCCCGGGGGCTCCCCTCATTTCAGACCCTTTCTCGCGAGCTGGACACAATTATCGACTCATCATACGACGGCCTTTTTGTCTGTGATGCCAATGCCAATGTCATTCGCATGAACCCTGCGTCGGAGAAAATACACGCCCTGGCGGCCACAGAAATTATTGGACAAAACATGCGCGATCTGACCGACGCCGGGTTCATTGATCGCTCTGCCGCACTCGAGGCCAGCATCAGTAAAAAACGGGTCACCCTGCTACAGAACAAAGATGGCCGTAAACTTATTTCCATTGCAACTCCGGTTTTTGACGAACAGGACAAATTGATCAGGATTGTGGTCAGTGAACGGGACAGTACCGAGATAGACAATCTCCAGCATGAACTGGAGAAACAGGAAGCGATTAAAGATGGTTTTCGTAACCAGATGCTGGCCATGCAGCAGGCCGACCTGGAGTCCCAACAGATCATCGCCCGCAGCCCGGAGATGGTTCGCGCCCTGCAACAATCGATCAAAGTTGCCAAAGCAGACTCTTCGGTCCTGATTCTGGGCGAGACCGGCGTGGGCAAAGGGCTGATTGCCGACCTGATCCACAAAAACTCACCACGAGAAGAGCAGCCATTGATCAAAATCAACTGCGGCGCAATCCCCGAATCACTCATTGAAGCAGAACTGTTTGGCTATGAAAAAGGGGCTTTCACCGGCGCACTCACCAGTGGCAAACCAGGTCATTTTGAGCTGGCGGACAAGGGGACCCTGTTTCTTGATGAGGTCGCCGAGCTCCCCCTCCCCGCACAGGTCAAACTGCTGAGATTCCTTGAAGATGGTCGCATTACCCGCCTCGGTGAGACCAAAAGCAGGACCGTTAATGTTCGGGTTCTGGCGGCCACGCATCAGGATCTGGAAAAAATAGTTGAACGGGGGGAGTTTCGCCTCGACCTTTATTATCGCCTCAATGTTATCCCCATCCAGATGCCAGCTTTACGTGAACGCTACGATTGCATTATCCCGCTGATCAAGCACTATATTGAAATCTTCAGCAAACAGACCGATTCCCATAAACGCCTGACCCGAGCCGCCCTGGATGCCATGACCGCCTACCCCTACCCCGGGAATGTGCGCGAGCTGAAGAATATCTGTGAACGCCTGGTGGTCATGGCAGAAACTGAACTGATCGACCTCCCCGATCTACCCATACAGATCACATCCCACACTCAGGAGAAACAATTCCCCGTCGACCAACTGATCCCCGGGATGTCTCTACAACAAACCCTTGACCAGGTTGAGAAAGACCTCCTCAACAAAGCCCTGCAGCAATTTAATAATCAGACCGAAATTGCTGAAGCCCTGAATGTCAATCAGTCAACAATTGCCAGGAAAATTAAAAAACATGGACTGACCTGACACCCGGTTCTATGCAATTTCGCATAAAAAAACGCTCACAGCACACACCTCATATCCCAAAAAACACCAACTAAAAATTTCATGAAAAAAATAACTTCCATAAAAACATACAGTTAACCATCAAATATAATTGTTATTGCTTGTAAAACAGAGTTTGGCATCCTGATTGCTTAATGTAGCCCCGTGTCAGCAAACAACATTCATGGACCAATTCATAAACAAGGAGTAATTCAATGTCTGTTCTGAATAACGCTGGAATCAATATTCCATTTCCACAAAACGAACCTGTCCTCTCTTACGCACCCGGCACACCCGAGCGGCAACAACTGAAAGCATCCCTGGAGGAACTGAAAGCACAACAGCTTGATATCCCCCTGGTTATTGGTGGCAGGGAAGTCCGTACCGGTAATACGGCCAAAATCGCCTCCCCTCACGATCATTCACTTGACCTCGGTCAGTATCATAAAGCCGGTCCGCAAGAAGTACAGATGGCGATTGACGCCGCCATGGCCGCGAAACCGGTATGGGAAAACATGCGCTGGGAAGAGCGGGCATCTATTTTCCTCAAAGCTGCTGAACTGCTGGCCGGACCTTATCGCTTTCTGATGAACGCAGCCACCATGCTCAATACCAGCAAAAGCCCATTACAGGCTGAAATTGACGCTGCCTGCGAACTGATCGATTTTTTACGTTTCAACGTCTATTTTGCCCAGGAGGTCTACGCCGATCAGCCCCTGCACTCGCCGTCACCCATCTGGAACTATGTCCAGAATCGCCCGCTGGAAGGCTTCGTTTTTGCCGTGGCGCCGTTTAATTTTGCCGCCATCGCCGGAAACCTGCCGACCTCACCGGCGATCATGGGCAACACTGTGGTGTGGAAGCCAGCATCATCGGCGGTCTATGCCCCATATCACTTTATGAAGCTACTGCAAGAGGCGGGGCTTCCCGATGGAGTCATCAACTTTGTCCCGGGCTCTGGTAGCAATGTCGGCAATACCTGCCTCGACAGTCCTGACTTCGCCGGTATCCATTTTACCGGCAGCACCCCGGTCTTCCAGAGCATGTGGAAACAGATCGGCAACAACATTGCTGAAAACAAATACAAAAGCTATCCACGCATCGTCGGTGAAACCGGCGGTAAAGATTTTATCGTCGCCCACCCTTCCTCCAAGGTCAAAGCCCTGGCCACGGCCATTGTCCGCGGCTCCTTCGAATATCAGGGGCAAAAGTGTTCAGCCGCCTCCCGCGCCTACATCCCGGAATCGCTCTGGCAACCGGTGCTGGATGAGGTCAAGAATCAGGTCAGCCGGTTCAAGATCGGCGACGTCTGCGATTTCGGTAACTTCTTCAACGCCGTCATCGACCAGGCCGCCTTCAGCACCATTACCGAATATATCGATTACGCGGCCGCAGCCAGTGATGCCGAAATCCCGATCGGCGGTAAGTACGACGACAGCAAGGGCTTCTTTATCGAACCAACAATTATCACCACCACCAATCCCCACTTCAAAACCATGGAGGAGGAGATATTCGGCCCGGTCATGACCATGTACTGCTATCCTGATGCTGAATTCGAAGCGACCCTGGAATTGTGTGACCAAACCTCAGAATACAGCCTGACCGGCGCAATCTTCTCCCAGGATCGCCAAGCAGTCAATCTGGCATTGAAAAAGCTCGAGAATGCCGCCGGCAACTTCTACATTAATGACAAGCCGACCGGATCGGTCGTCGGCCAGCAGCCCTTTGGTGGCGCCCGTGCCTCCGGCACCAACGACAAGGCCGGCAGCAAGCAGAACCTGATGCGCTGGAACTCGGTCCGTTCGATCAAGGAAAACTTCGTACCACCGGAAAGTTTTGAATATCCCTTCCTGGATGCCGAGTAGTCTTTTAAAAAAGCACCAGGCCAGGAGTCAGGAGTAAGGCTCAAGGAACAGGGATCGAGGTTGCAACCTTCAAACCTAGAACCTTGTTCCTGTGCCCTTGCACCTTGCCCTTGAACCTATTTTTGCGGAGCGAAAAATGTCTCTATTTGATTTTGTTATTTCAAAAACCATTATGCACGTCCCGAAACCGATCGTCAGCCCGTTTGCCAAAGGTTACATCGCCGGGTCACGACTGGAAGACGCGGTTAAGGTCACCAAGGAATTGAATCAGCAGGGGATGATGACCACCATCGATATCCTTGGTGAATTTATTACCCATTTTGATGAGGCGATCAGTTTCAAAAACGATGGACTGGATATCCTGCAAACCATCGATCGCGAAAAACTCGATGCAAACCTGTCGATCAAACCGACCCAGATGGGGCTGCTTCTCGACGAAGATCGCTGCTTTGATCTTATTCATGAGCTCGTCGTCGAAGCAAAAAGACTGAACAATTTTATTCGTATCGACATTGAAGATGTACCGGTCACCGATGTCACCTTTAAATTTTTCCGCAAGTTGCGCGAGGAATTCCCCGGTCATGTCGGTACCGCCTTTCAGGGCTACCTGCGCCGCACCCCGCAGGACGTTATCGATCTGGGGGACGGTTTCCAGAACTACCGCCTCTGTAAAGGCATTTATGTCGAATCGCGCAAAGACGCATGGAAGAATCCGCAGGCGATCAATGGCAACTTCATGGCTTCCCTCGAATTGCTGTTCAAGCAGGGAGCTTACGTTGGTATTGCGACCCACGATGAACAGCTGGTTTTTGAATCGATGAAACTGATTCGGGAGCTGGGCCTTAAACCCGACCAGTACGAATTCCAGATGCTGCTCGGTGTCGATGAAGAATTACGTGAGATTATTCTCGCAGCCGGGCATCGATTACGTATCTACGTCCCCTACGGTGAAGATTGGCTCCCCTACTCTAAGCGCCGCCTCAAAGAGAATCCGTCTATTGCCAAGCATGCACTGAAGCAACTGCTGGGCATAAACAAGCATTGATTTCTTGGTAACCAATAAGGTAAGGTATTTTTCGTAAAACAGTTTTCTACATAACCCCAACGAAGGAGAAATGACACATGAAGAACACATTCCGTAACATCCTGTTAACACTTTGCACCATCGCTCTGATGGCCGGTCTTTCCTCGGCTGACACCCTCAAGGTCGGTGTTCAGGCACCGATCACTGGCGATTATGCCAACGAAGGCCAGGGCATTGAAAACGCTTCCCGCCTGGTCGCAGCAGAATTTAATGAACTAGGTGGCATTCAGGGAAAACAAATTGAGATTATCCCCTGTGATGACCAGGGAACCGCAATGGCAGCCGCTATCTGCGCTAAAGATCTGGTCAACAAAGGGGTCTCCTTTGTTGTCGGTTCCTACACCTCAACCTGCGCTGAAGCAGCACAAAAAACCTATTATAATGCTGGCGTTCTCCAGACTTCTGACGGTACCGCCAACAGCCTGACCGAGCACGGCTACTGGACATTCCTGCGTAACTCTTTCCCCAACAGTGCTGAAGCCGACTACGCTGCTGAATACATGGTCAACGTCAAGAACTACAAGCGGATTGTTGTTGTCTCTGACTTCTCCAGTTATGCAACCGGCCTTGCCGAGTCAACTATCGCCGCTATCAAGGCAGCTGGCGGTAACGTCGTGGCATACAAAAAAGTTAAAGCTAAATCACAGAACTTCACCCCGGTTCTGACCAGCATCAAATCCAAGAAACCCGATGCCATTTTCTTCGCCGGTTACTACACTGACGGTGGCCAGTTGCGTGCCCAGCAAGTTGCTCTGCGGATCGATGCCGACTTCATCGGTGGAGATGCCAACGACAATGTTGATTTCGCCAAACTGGCCGGCAATGCAGCAGAAGGAGCTTTCATCATCAACGTTCCTACTCCGGAAATGCTCCCCTATCCAATTGCCAAAACATTCCTGAAAAACTACAAGGCGACTTATGGTCAACTTCCACCATCCGTCTGGACCCTGATGAATGCCGATGGTATGCGCATCATTCTCCACGCCATGAAGGAAGCTAAAACGACTGACACCAAGAAGGTCTTTGAGTACCTGATGGCGATGGACAAGCCCCTTCCCGGCGTAACCGGGCCACTGAAGTTTGCTAAAGACGGTAACCGCGTTGGCAGCAGCTACATGACCTTTGAAATCCAGGGCGATGACAGCTACAAAGTTGTTCACGCTCAATAAGAACCTTATGTAAATGCAGGTATATGGGGATGGGAGCCCCGACGGAATGCTCCCATCCCCTCTTTTCTGCCCTTCACCGGCAAGAGAACAATAGCGAAATTCTTCTCCGGCGGGTCAAGAGTAGAAGAGACAGTACGGCAGAACGGGATAGCGCCAGACAGGCAAACGATATCCCCCAACAGGAGTAATTTTATGGATATTTTTCTTCAACAATTGGCAAACGGCTTAACCATCGGCAGTATGTTTGCCCTGGTGGCTCTCGGCTACACCATGGTCTACGGGGTGATGAAGCTGATCAACTTTGCCCATGGTGATATGGTCGCGGCCTCTGCTTTTATCGGTTTGACCATCTATACCCAGGTGATGGGGCAATCAACCTCGTTCGGCGCGGTTATTGCCATTTTTATTCTTGCAGCGGCCTGTACCGCCTGTATCGGTATTGCCCTTGAGCGTTTTGCCTATCGTCCTTTACGTGAAGCACCACGTCTCTCGGCTGTCGTCTCGGCCCTTGGAGCCAGTCTGGTTATCCAGAACGGCATCATGCTTGTCTGGGGCCCCCAAATGCGGATTTTCCCTCCCCTGGTTCCAGAGGTGTACTGGGATATCGGCGGAGTTGTCGTCAGTCTGGTTCAGGTCCTGATTCTGGGTTTGTCACTGATACTCATGGTCGCACTCTATATCTTTGTCGAAAAAACCCGGATAGGGGCGGCAATTCGTGCCAGTGCAATCGATCAGGATGCCTCCCGGCTGATGGGAATCAACGTCAACAATGTTATCGCACTGATTTTCATTATCGGCTCATCGCTCGGGGCAGTCGGCGGTCTGTTTATTGCTCTTTATTATCGTGGAATCACCTTTAACATGGGCTGGCAATACGGTCTTTACGCCTTTATTGCCGCCATTCTCGGTGGTATCGGCAATATCCCCGGCGCTATGCTCGGAGGTATGATGCTTGGTCTGTTTCAAGCATTTATCGCCGGTTATGTTTCCAGCACCTGGGCTGATGCTTTCACCTTTATCCTGCTGATTTTAATTTTGATTGTTCGTCCCACCGGTTTACTTGGTGAGCGAGTTGCGGAGAAAGTATAATGGATATTTTAAAACGCTACAGCTTACCGATCTTTCTCGTTGTCCTGCTGGTTTTACCCAATCTGCTCGATCCACGCTGGCAGGCTATTGCTATCACATTTCTGGTTTTTTCGGTCGTTGCCCTCTCCGAAGATATTGTCCTCGGCAAGGCAGGGATGTTCAACATGGGTCACGCCCTCTTTTTTGGTATGGGTGCCTATGTCACAGCGATCCTTAATGCCAAATTCGGCTGGCCGATTCTGGCAACAATCCCGGTTGCGGTTTTAGTACCGGCACTCTTCGGCATTTTGTTCGCCGGTCCGATTGTCCACCTGCGCGGCGATTACCTGCTGGTGGTCACCATTGGTATCAATATCGTCTTCATCCAGGTCCTACAGAACAACCTCGGCGGTATGACGGGCGGTCCCAATGGAATTTTCGGCCTTGACAGCTTGAGTCTGTTTGGTTGGCAACTGACCAGCCAGTTAGCCACCTACTACTTCGCTTTCATCATCCTGCTGGTCACCCTGGGCGTGATGAAAAACCTGGAAAAAAGCAAGGCTGGACGGGCGCTCCATTACCTGCGAGAAGATTCACTGGCTTCGGAAAGTATCGGTATCAATACCCGAACCTACAAAATCTTTGCTTTCGGCCTCGGTGCCGGTCTTGCTGGGCTGGCGGGAACCGTTTTTGCGACCCAATACTCTGCGGTCAGCCCGGAAGCATTTAACTTCATGCAATCGGTTCTCTTTTTCAGTATCGTTCTGGTGGGAGGATCTTCCATCCCGGGCATCTTCCTCGGCGTCTTCGTTATGTTTATTCTACCGGAAATATTCCGTGAGTTCTCGACCTGGCGCTACTTCGTTTTCGGCTTTGCCATGATTCTCACGATGATTCTACGTCCAAACGGAATCTGGCCAGCAACCTTCGGCAAAATTCCCAAGTTTCTGATTAAGGACTCTGACCATGGCGCATAATGAATTGATCCTGACGAATGTCACTAAACGTTTTGGCGGACTGACAGCTGTTGATGATCTTTCCTTTACTGTAAAACCCGGTCAGATCTACGGCATTATCGGCCCCAATGGTGCGGGTAAAACCACCGTTTTCAACTGCATCACCGGTATCTATAAATCTGAAGAAGGTTCGGTCAACTGGCGGGGAGAAGAAATCCGCGGACTGACTCCCTACCAGATTGTCGACCGGGGTATCGTCCGCACTTTTCAGACCATCCGCCTCTTCAGCCAGATGTCGGTGGCAGAAAATATCATGAGTGGACGCCATATCAGAAGTTCACAAAAATGGTGGCACGGAATTATGCACACTCCGGCATCAAAACGTGATGAACTTGATAATTGGCACAAGGTCGAAGAGCAGCTCGATTTTTTCAAACTGAGTCAATATGCCGCGACTCCGGTCGGCTCTCTCCCCTACGGCCTGCAACGCCGCGTTGAGATGGCACGAGCACGGGCAGTCGATCCAACCTTACTGATCCTCGACGAACCGGCAGCCGGCCTCAACGACAATGAAACGGCTGATCTGGTCGAGACAATTTCCAAGATCCGCGACAAGGGTGTCACTGTACTGCTGATTGAACACGATATGGATCTGGTGATGAAAGTGACCGACTACCTGACCGTAATCAACTTTGGCAAAAAAATTGCCGAAGGAACCCCGGCAGAGATCCAGAAAGACCCTGCAGTTATTGAAGCCTACCTGGGAAGTGAGGATGACGATGAGTAACAGCCCTCTGATTGAAATAAAAGACCTGGAAGTCGCCTACGGCAGCATCGATGCCATCAAGGGAATCTCACTCGAAGTCCACAAGGGTGAAATTGTTACGATTCTCGGTGCCAACGGGGCGGGAAAAACCACAACCATGCGCACCATCAGTCAGCTCCATAAAGCCAAAGCCGGCTCAATCATGTTCAAGGGAGTTGAACTGACCAAACTGCCACCCCATAAGATTGTTGGTATGGGGCTCAGCCAGTCACCTGAGGGGCGACGTGTTTTCGGTATCCTGACCGTAGAAGAAAACCTGATGCTGGGAGCTTTTTCGCAGAAAAAACTCAACAAAAAAACCTTGAAGTGGGTTTACGATCTTTTCCCCCGCCTTGAAGAGCGGCGCAAACAACTTGCAGGAACCCTCTCCGGCGGTGAGCAACAGATGCTCGCCATCGGTCGGTCACTGATGAGTGATCCTGAGATGCTGCTTCTCGATGAACCCTCCCTGGGAATTGCACCTATTCTGGTTAAAGCGATCTTTAAACAGATAAAACAGATTGCCAGCGAAGGGGTCACTGTGTTGTTGGTTGAACAAAATGCCAAGGCCGCACTGAAGCTCGCCGACCGGGGTTACGTCCTTGATGTTGGCAGAATCGGGTTATCAGGCCCTGCAGATGAACTGCTTGCCTCAGAAAAGGTGCAGGAAGCGTATTTGGGCAAGAAAAGCTGATTGACATAAAAACCAAACTGTTAGCCACCAAGGACACCAAGAAAATCAAGCCCCTTTAACGGAGAGGCGGAGAGAAGCAGAGAAAACAAGAATAAAGTTCTTAGGTTTTTAAAACCAAAAAAACAGATTTTCCTATACTCTCCACTTCAGCGGTTCTCCGTTAAAAGCTCTGTCTTGGTGTTTTAGGTGCCCTGGTGGCAATCAACAGCTTGCTTTAATCCTGCAGCTCGGTACACTTTTAAGTCAACGCATTCCCATTGTCGAACACAAAGGAGCGCAACCATGAACCTTAAAGACATCCTCGTTCATATAGACAATCGCCCGACCTGCGACTCTCGACTGGAAGTGGCCATCGAATTGGCCAAACAGCAAAAATCGCAACTCACCGGCATCTATATCATCCCGCACCCCCATTTTGTTGCGCATCAGCACAACAGGCTGGAGCTTGCCGATCAAGCAGAGCAGCGTTTTAAGCAAGCGACCGATGCGGCCGGACTGACATCCGACTGGATCTGTATCGACAGCCATAAAAGTGAACTGAATGTCCCGACCGCACTTAACATCCACGCTCACTATCGCGATCTGCTGGTCATCAGCCAGACCGATGAAGAAGCCCCGGACCGGACTATTCCCAATGACTTGCCTGAAAAAGCGATCCTTGGCTCTGGCCGCCCGGTACTGGTTGTCCCCTATGCAGGACAATTCAAGCATGAATTCAAACGCATTTTGATGGCATGGCGTGGTGGACCCGAATCATCCCGTGCTCTCCATGATGCGATGCCAGTCCTGCGCACGGCACAGAAGGTGAAAGTTATCACTGTCCAAGGACGGGAAGGGGACGAATCCTATCAGTCCCATGAATCCGATATCTGCAAACACATGACCCATTACAAATTGCCTCTGACCTGTGAAAAAAGGGTCAGCGGCCCTCTGAGTGTCGGAGATATGCTGTTGAACAGCTGTGCCGATTCCGGTACCGATCTATTGGTCATGGGGGCGACATCCCAATCGCGCCGTGGCTACCAGACCCTGGGTGAAACGGGTCGGCATATACTCAAATGTATGACCGCTCCCGTTATCATGTCGCATTAAAGTGCTCCTGAACTGAATTAATGACCTGAGTATTTTCAGAATAATAACCATAGAGACCCAGATATGGATAGATTTATTCAGGAATTGACCTGGGAGCATAACGCAATCATCGACTCATCATCTGACGGCCTGTTTGTCTGTGATGGTCAAGGGAAAATCCTCCATATCAATCCGGCCTCGGAACGGATTAACCATGCCACAGCCCAGCAACTGGTCGGCAAGGATTATCTTGAATCGGCCAAAGAAGGGTTGGTTATTCTCCCTTCCGCAGCGCTGGAAGCGATTAACAAGCGTGAGCAAGTCAGCCTGCTACAGGAAAATCGCTTTGGTCGCAAATTAATCTCAACCGCCACCCCGGTTTTTGACGATAGCGATCAATTAATCCGGGTTGTGGTCAGCGAACGCGATATCACCGAGATTGATCGACTGCAGCGCCAGCTTGAAGAACAACAGGCACTCGGCGATCAGTTCCGCCACCAGATTCTCGAACTACAACAGATGCAGTTGGATAACCGCCAGATCATCGCTGAAAGCCCCTGTATGGTTAAAGCAATCCGGCAGGCTTTGAAGATGAGTCAGGTTGATCCAACGGTGTTGATTCTCGGCGAATCAGGAGTTGGCAAAGGGTTGATTGCCGATCTCATCCACCACCACTCACTCCGCTCAGACCAACCGATCATCAAACTTAACTGTGGTGCTATCCCGGAAGCCCTGATCGAAGCCGAACTGTTCGGCTATGAAAAAGGGGCTTTTACCGGAGCGGCCAACAATAAACCGGGACTTTTGGAAGTTGCTGACGGAGGAATGGTCTTTCTTGATGAAATTGCGGAACTTCCTCCGGCCTCGCAGGTCAAGCTGTTGCGTTTTATGGAGGACGGCCTGGTGACCCGTCTCGGCAGTACTCAAAGTCGTCGTATCGATGTTCGCATTCTTGCTGCAACCAACCGTGATCTGCAACAGATGATGGAACAGGGTGAGTTCCGCACCGACCTCTACTATCGACTCAGCGTCATTCCACTGCAGATCCCCGCACTGCGTGAACGCAAGGAATGTCTGTTACCTCTGATCCGGTCCTATATCAATCACTTTTCATCCCGTTCAGGACAATCAAAACGGCTCACTGCAGCCGCAATCGATACCCTGACCGACTATTCCTACCCGGGTAATGTTCGCGAACTGATGAATATCTGCGAACGGTTGGTGGTGATGTCAGAGACTGGCCTGATCGATGTTAATGACCTGCCACAGGCGGTCATTTCTGGAGCCAGCAACGAAACGGGAACCTCATTTAAAAACTGGCCCCAGAATATGAGTATGGCGCAGATTCTGGAAACCGTGGAACGAAATGTGCTGCTGGCAGCAGGTAAACGCTGCAGCAAACAGAAAGATATTGCGACCGGACTGGGCATGAGCCAACCGACAGTTGCCCGCAAGTTGCAGAAATATGGGATCAATTCACAGTTTGGACAAAACAGAAACCAAATTGAAAACCCTCCAGAATAGTCAAATTGCATTAGCAGGGTGCTGAAAAAACGTTTTTGAGGCCGCAAGTACAAGGCGAAAACTATCGAAACAGTGTAATTTACACCCTGCAAATGAGCATTTTCAGACAATTTTCAACGTAGCAATCGTAACGCAGGTAGTTTTTCAACGGCCTGTTAGATCAAACTTGTTCTGAAAGACAGTACCTGTCTTGCTCAATATCAGCAATTCTTCTCCGCAAAATTCCTTACAATATATGCGAGCCCTTTTTGGCAGGACATTTGATAAATGACTCGAAGCGGGTTTATCGGCTGAACCAACGTCTGTCACAAATCCTGATTTGGGAAAACAGGTAGCATCTTCATAGGCTGAGCAGAACTGCTCGAAATCTGGACCGACGAACCTATAATCTATATATTATTTATTTGCTTATTTTTTATAACTTATGTATTATCCATAAGACTCAAACAAATAACTCATAGGCTATAAAATGAAACCTAAGCACCGCCGCATTATTCAAGAACAGCTAGACGCAACTTTCAAAAAGCTAAACGATATCAGAACATACCAGCCACCAGTTAAAGGCTGGCTGCGCTCAATTCGTGAAGCCCTGGGGATGTCCGGAAAACAAATGGGTGAACGAATGGGAGTCAGCCAGCCGCGCATTGTGCAGATGGAAAAGGATGAAATTTCCGGTGCCATTACATTGAAGAGCATGCGTCAAGCAGCAGAGGCAATGGACTGTGTTTTTGTTTATTCCGTTGTCCCTCGCGTCAGCCTGGAAGAAACTATTCGAAATCAGGCCCAAAAAGTTGCTGAAAAGCGCTTTTCCCGCACCTCTCATACGATGTTGCTCGAAAATCAGCAGGTCTCAAGTGAGGAACGTCAGAAAATGCTTCAGTCCAAAGTAGATGATCTGGTCCGCGACATGCCTAGGGACTTCTGGAGGAAAGAATGATCGATTTTGAGTATCCCGAAGGGGCTACACCAATAGATCCAGACGAAGCAGAGGGCCTCTTGCTGCCGCACATCAGGACCAGAGCTGAGCTTGATCGCTGGGAACAAGAGAACATTCATGAAGCAGAAGATGCCGTCTTCAGACGCAAGCAGAAAGATATTTTAACCGAGAAGTACACTTGCTCGCTGCACAAGAAAATGTTTGGCCTTGTCTGGCGTTGGGCTGGCGAGTTTCGCCGCAGCCAAAAAAATATTGGTATTGAATGGGTGCAAATCCCAATGGCTCTTCGTCAACTATTTGATGATGCCAGCACCTGGATTGAATTTGACAGCTATCCCCCTGATGAAATTGCAGCTCGGTTCCATCATCGTTTTGTTGCTATCCACGCTTTCCCAAACGGCAATGGGCGCCATGCTCGACTTATGGCCGACATTGTGCTGGTTCATCTCCTTGGGCAGGAGCGTTTCAGCTGGGGGCAAGAAAATTTAACTAATGCTGGCGACTGCAGAAAACGCTACATCAATGCTCTGCGGTCTGCAGATCAGCATGACTATGAGCCATTACTGGCTTTTGTTCGTTCGTAGCTGCAGTAAGGCACATTAAACGTTCATGAGTTTAAGAAGATACTGGATGCGCTCGCAAAATGACTTCAAGGATTCTTCCTTCCTTTGTCGTTCTCTTCCCTCTGGGAGCTCCTCAATCGCATTTCGCAGGGAAGCAGCCATATTCTCGCAGCGCCTCAGTTCCTCCTTGACTGCCAGAACATGGAATATCAATCGTCCAGTTGGAGTTGAGGTGTCCAGTTCCTGATCAAGCACCAGCAGGTCGCAGTTTTTATCCTGAAGAGTCTGAGTGATCTGCATCAGGTCATGAACCGAGCGAGCAAGCCGATCCAGCTTGGCGACAACAAAGACGTCATCGTTGCGTACGTAGGCCAATGCTTCCTGGAGGGCGGGCCGGGATGCTCCGCGACGCCCGGAAACTTTCTCTTCAAAAATACGGTCACAATCTGCCAGATTTTCCCGTTGGATACCTAAATCCTGGGCATTTGTACTGACACGAGCATAACCAACCCTTTGACCAACAATCATGATATGCCCCCTTTCTCCTTAAGTGTTTAGCCCCATAAGGTGTGGGCGGAGGCTGGAAACGCATATCAATGTTTAAATTCAGCAGAGATCAGTGACGGCAGACCTTCAAGCTCAGGTGCTCAGAGCTACTACAGGCTCTAAGGATGCCAATGAAGTTTTTCAACGTGGGATTTCCACTTGGTCCGAGCATCCGGCGAAGGCTTTTTTCATCTTTTTGAAGCTGCTCTGCAACAAGAGTAAAAGCCTCAGTTGCGTTGAGATAGTCACGAATAAAGCTCTTGCCGGTAGCAATGTCTCCTTCAAGGAGGGCATTGGTCGCTTCGACGATTAGCTCTTCGCGGAACTCTTTATCTGCTTTGGCCCTTGCCATGACGGTATCTTTAAAATTTCTTGTCAGGGGCATTTCAACCTCCCTTTTGCTCTTTTTTGCGCTGTTTAAAATCTTGCCAACGATTTTTAGCTGCTTCAATGTCTGACTGCTGACGTTTTTTTGTTCCACCAGCCAACAGAATCACAAGGGGTTGGCCATCGTAAGCAAAGTAGATTCGATAGTCGGGTCCAAAATCAATTTTGTCTTCCTGGACTCCAGATCCAAGTGATTTGACATTGGATGTATTTCCAGCTTCGAGCCTTGCAAGTGCGGTGGCAACTTTAGCCGCAGCCCGAGCATTCAGTTTTAAAAACCAATCTGAAAAAGGGCTTCTGCCCTCCCTTGTCAGATATTCCTCAATTCTCACCACAACTCCACTTGGCTGCATATATGTTACCATAGTTCCGTCGTTTCGGCAAGGAATAATCCATAGAATAATCCATAGAATAATCCATGCAGAAAACTCTGCCCCAAGATTTTCAGTTTAATAGCCTTGATGTGGGGAACCTGGCGGTGGCAATGGATCCCTGATTTCCATTCAAAAATCCTGAAAATCACTTTTGACAGTCGCACCATATTAGTGAGCGCAAACAACGCCTGGATTTTGAGGGGATATTTGGCAGGGAGTGCGGGTACGAGCTGCCCTGTCGAAAGTCAGGAAAACGTTTTTGAGAGCGGAAATTCTTGGATTTGCCCAATACTGCTAATTTTTGTCGCACTTTAAGTGGCAGTTAGTTTGATTCTGGGGAGGTCGCAGGATTTTTTGGTCGATTGCCCGTCTATCAGGTTCATATATTTGTAGCGGCACCCCTTGAAATAAATTGCCAGTTAAATTTAACATGGACCCATATCCTCTACTTAGAGCCGCACAGACCAAAACATATGCCCGCTATGTAAAAGGTGAAAATAATGAAAGAATTTGATCCAGTTGCATACACGAATATGGTTAAGGAGTTTCAGCAAAATAACGATCCCTTCGGCTGGTTCAATAGTATTTATACCGATGCCGAGGGAGATTATAAGGCTGTTTTCTGGGCCGATCTCGAACCTAACCCTTATCTTCTGAATTGGCTGGAAGACTACATTGTTGACCCTGAAGGATGCACGGCTGTTGTCATCGGCTGCGGGGTTGGCGATGATGCTGAAGCGTTAAGCGAAGCAGGTTACGCAGTAACAGCTTTTGACATTTCTCCCGAAGCTATCAGGTTATGTAAAAACCGCTATCCGAAGAGCAGAGTTGATTATCTGCTCGCAGACCTATTTGATTACCCTTCACCCTGGAACGAAAGTTTTGACCTGGTCTACGAATGCAATACCATTCAAGTACTCCCCGGCAAATATCGGATACAAGCGCGTGATGCAATGATCTCACTGCTGGCGCCTCACGGCCACATACTTGTTTCCTGCAGAAGCCGGTTAACGGGGGAACAGGAAGATGATATCCCTCTGCCCCTGGATAAAGAGGAGATTGATGGTTTTGTCCGTTGCGGTCTGAATGAGCAAAGCTTTGCTGCATATGATGATACGCAAGACCCTCCTGTCCCACACTTTTTTGCCACCTATAAAAAGTAATAGTCCCGGTTAAATTCTCTCTCGGAGCGAAAAACGGCTAAAGCTGACTTGACTGGTAATAATTAGGCTGCTAGGGTTAAAATACATTCGCTAGACGAAAAGCCAAACCTGTTGCAAAGCAGGGGCGGAAAACCACGGGTCTTGTCCTCGCTGCCAGTGAGATAGCCGAGTTACCGAAGAATGAAAATTCGACGGTGAGCCCGGTTTTTTTTATGCCTGGCTCACATCCAGTTGCTCAAAGGAGAAACAGTATGAAGCTGGCTGTTGTACAGAGTCCACCAGTTTTCCTCGATAAGCGGGCAACCATTGACCTTGCGGTTGACCTGGTTGATCAGGCGGCGGCGGGTGGCGCCGAGCTGGTTGTCTTTACCGAAGCGTTTATTCCGGGTTATCCGGCTTGGGTGTGGCGATTAAGGCCCGGTGGGGATTGGGGGTTGTCAGAGCAACTTCACGAGCGCCTTTTGCACGGCGCAGTTCAGTTGAAGTCCGATGATCTAGACCCCCTCTATGCTGTTGCCGGAAAACATCAACTGACCATTGTCTGCGGCATTCAAGAACGTGACGATAACTTCAGCCGTGCGACCCTTTACAACAGTGTCATTGTCATCGGTCCCGACGGCACTTTGCTGAATCGGCATCGCAAGCTGATGCCAACCAATCCGGAGCGGATGGTCTGGGGATTTGGTGATGCAACTGGCTTGAAGGTAGTCGATACCCCGGCAGGTCGTATCGGCACCTTACTCTGCTGGGAAAACTATATGCCACTGGCCAGGTACGCTCTCTATGCCCAGGGGGTAGAGATCTACATCGCACCAACTTATGACAGCGGTGACGGCTGGATTGGCAGCCTGCAGCATATTGCCCGCGAAGGGCGCTGTTGGGTCATAGGTAGCGGCAATTTGTTGCGGGGGCAGGATATCCCAGACGACTTCCCTGACAAGGATCGGCTCTATCCGGTCTCCGACGAGTGGATCAACCCTGGAGATTCGGTCGTGATTGCTCCTGGAGGAGAAATCGTTGCGGGGCCATTTCATCAAAAGATCGGGATTTTAAGCTATGAAATAGACCTCGAAAAAGTCGCTAGCGCAAAACGTGCTCTCGATATCGTCGGGCATTACTCCAGGCCTGATATTTTTACTTTGCAGGTGAATAACACCAAACAGTCTCCCGTAGATTTCAGCAACGGAGCTGTTAACTAGTTTCTGTCCGGAAAGCGCCCTTTTTCACCAACTCGGCGTCAATCCGCGCATCTGCTTGTGCGGCGTAGAGGACTACGCCTCCGCGCAAACACTTGATTTTCTTGATCCGGCAAAAAATGGCATCTTTCCAAATCAGAAACATCTCAGTTGACCTCCGGAGTTTCCGGATGGGCACTAACTAGACAGGAGAAAACGATGAGCGGAATGGCAAATTATCAAGGACAATGTTTTTGCGGTGCAGTTCAGTTCACTTTGGCGGGAGATCCAGCAGCAATGGCTTATTGCCACTGTGATTCTTGCCGGCACTGGTCTGCTGGTCCCATTAATGCTTTCACCCTCTGGCCTCCGCAGCAGTTCAAGGTGACAGCGGGCGAAGATCGGCTTTCTTCATTCGACAAGCTCGCATCTGGCTCGGAGCCAGGGACCAGTATTCGTAAATGGTGCACAACCTGTGGTGGACACGTTTACATCGACCATCCGGGCATGGGGGTTGTCGATGTCCCTGCTGCGCTGATCAATCATTTTACCTTCAGCCCTGGCTTTCATGTTCACTACCAGGAGACGGTACATGCAATGCGGGATGGGCTGCCGAAATTTAAGGACCTGCCAGCTGAGGCAGGTGGTTCAGGCGAACAAATAGCGGAATAGAGCAGTACGTCACTATCGAAATCTATCGCAGTCATTTAAGTAATGGAGGGATCAAATGCGAGTAGCTAAACAGGATGTCCCAGTCAAAATTGATGTTCCAGGTGCAACCGCACGACAATTGACCAACTTTGGTGATGCTACAGGATATGGAAAGATCAGCGGCGAATATTTTTCATTCGGAGCGGGAACAGATATTACCGCACTCCTTCAGGGCCTGGAAGGAGATCTGTGTCAATGTCCACACTGGGGTTACGTTCTTGAAGGGGAAGTTCAAGTAACTTTTGCAGACAAAGCGGAGGAAGTCGCAGCTATGGGGGATTTGTTTTATTGGCCTCCGGGTCATACAGTGAAAGCCAATAAAGACACGGATCTGATTCTGTTCAGCCCTCAGCATGAACATACAGAAGTCATCAATCACATTTTGGGCAAGCTTGATGGTTAATTCACCTCTGCTTGGGAAGGAAACTTAACAAAGTCATATAAGCTATGATTGTAACTGTTCAACAATGCCTTGAGGCACCCATTCCAAGGGCCACTTTGCGCCGTCCATGGCCGTTCGACTGTCGCCGTCCGTGGCGACAGACGCCCTTTTCATGGGTACCACAAGCCCCTATCAGTAGGGGTAGTGGATAATTACCTATGATTTTCAAAGAAGCCGTCGGAGCATTTCCGGCGGCTTCGTGTTTTACAACTCCAGAGGTTTAAGTAGATTCGCAGGGGTAGCGACAAACCCGGATGTCACTTGAGTATTGCATCGTTTTGGGCGGTATACTGGTATGGTCGCAGTCGCTCAGACTACAAGGGGGTACGACCAGAGCAGACACTGTCTATCTGGTTAAGTTTGGATTACTACAGAAAATTTACAACGCCTGATCCTCTCTAACCCGTAAAAACGCTGGAAATTTTGGAATGCCTGATTGGTATTTCCCGTAATGCTTAAAGGTAATCACCTCGCCAACCGCTGGTGGATTTTCACGCTCAGCGTCACTGAAACCCGTACCAATTTTGAACTGCGTACCATCGTCCATTTGTACCAGCAAAGACCCAAGCCTCCCCTCATTTCGACCCTTACCGGGAAGCGCCGCCAAAACAGTTGCTTCGGCATCCTGATAATTTTTCACCTTAAGGATTTCTGTGCTCCGCCCTGCGATATAGAAAGCATCCGGCTTACGAACAATCAACCCCTCACCACCCAAACGCTCAATACGCTGCAATTCCTGCTGCAGGTGATCACTGTTCTTAACTGGTGTTTGCGGGATGACAAAAGCATAAATTGATGGGTGTACGTCAAACCAGTTCTGCACAATTTCAATCCGTTGCGTAAACCCGCCAGGAGCGCCTGGGACATCGAAAATAGCAAATTTAAGCTGTAGCCAGCCGTCATGTGGCTGCTTGCGTTTAACAATGGACGCCGTCTGTTCAAAGGTACCACGTCCGCCCCAAAGTTCCCCTTCTATCGAAAAATCTGGGAGACCGCGGATGAACTCTTGTGGCGGATTCAAGGGGTGCCCATGCTTCGAAAAGAGTCGCTGGCCGTCCCAATAGCCACGCAACCCATCAAGTTTTTCGCTCATCAACCAACCTCGAACATCAACCTGCTCCGAATAAACATTGGGCAACATCAATTCGGCTGCATGGATTTGCCCTGACAACAACAATCCACAGCACAACAATAGACCAACAATTTTTTCCAAATTCAGATATAACAATTCAACTCCCCTCCGATTTTAGTAACAATTTCTGATTCGCAAAAGTGTTCTGGCGGAAAAACTCGCCACAAAACTTCAAATATGCGATTCTGTTTCCATTCAGCAGCATCTTCCAAAGCGAGTCCTCTATGCCTCCCAAGCCCCCCAGCCCACTCTATCGGACAATTTATGATCTGGCACGTCAAGTACCGCCCGGCCATGTCACCACCTATGGTCAAATCGCCAGTCAGATCGGATCTACGGCACGCACTGTCGGGTTTGCTATGGCAGCCCTGCCACCCGGCAGCGATACTCCCTGGCAACGGGTCATCAACAGCCAGGGGAAAATCAGTCCACGTACTGACGGTGACGGAAACATTCTACAGCGCGACTTACTTGAAGCCGAGGGGATTCAATTCGATCAAAAAGGGCGAGTCAAGCTGGAAAAATATGGCTGGACTTTCTCAGAATGCCCGGATGGATCAAAAAATGAAAGGGATAAACATCCTTGAACGCAGTACAATTGAATCCACCAGAAATTTTCTCCAGCTTGAAGGGTATTTGTTGCGATAATTTCGTGGATAGTAATATATTTACCAAACAGATGGAAAGAGAATCGACAGCATAAATAATGCAGTGGACTACATGATAAACTTACGATTTTGGCCGTTTATGGACCCTTGACGGATCACTATTGTTTCGCGAAACAAAAACACCAGACCGGACAATTTTGTCCATTGGATAGTAAAATGAATGATCCCCAGTTCGATCCAGAAAAAGACCAGACCTTCACCTACGAAACGGTTGCCTATCCGCCTCCCCAAAAAAAGAGCTTGCTACGTAAGCTTGGCCCGATTGGTCTGCTATTGATTTTTATTTTCAGCAAGCTCAAATACCTGGGAATCATCCTGCAGATTGGCAAGTTTAAAACCTTTATCACCATGCTGATCAGTATCTGGGCCTATGCCATGTTCTGGGGCTGGTCATTTGCCGTCGGTTTTGTTGCGCTGCTGTTTATCCACGAGATGGGGCATGTTGCTGCGCTGCGGATGATGGGGATCAAGGCAACGGCACCGATGTTTATCCCGTTTATGGGAGCCTTTATCGGTATGAAACAGATGCCGGAGAACGCCTTTGCCGAAGCGGTGATGGCCTATGGTGGCCCGCTCCTCGGAACTCTGGGAGCAATCGTCTGCGCCGGGATCGGCCTGCTGACCGGAAACCCCTTCTGGTATGCCCTGGCAATGACCGGTTTTCTCCTCAACCTGTTCAATCTGTTGCCAATTTCCCCCCTCGATGGCGGGCGGATCATCGGTGTCATCAGTCCAAAACTATGGATCGTCGGCTTGATGGGCGCAGTTGCCCTGTTCTATTACACCTGGTCACCAATTATCGCCCTGATCATTATCATGGGCAGTTTTCAGATTTACACAGCGACAAAACAGTCCACAGCAGAAAAAGCTCGTTATTATTCGGTCAGTCCGGGCAAACGAATTGGTATGGGCTTAGCTTTTCTGGCACTGTTGGCTGTAACCTCTGTCGGCATGCTGGCGATGCAGATACCTCTGGATAACTTCCAGAGACATGGAGGTGTCGTCCAGGAGGCGCCAGAAGACAATAATTCGCTGATTCGGATCCGCTAGCCTTGAGGAAGTCAGCTCTATTTTGGGAGAGAATCGATAGCAAAACAAAGCCTCCCCATGGCTTTTCCTCACCTTTTTTGCTAATCTCCTACCGACACAACGCCATCCATTCAGAATAAGGCTATAAAAATGCAAGCTCAAGACAAACTTCTACTTTACGGATTTGCCCTTTTCAGTGTTATCACCTCATTTTTATTTGTCTTCTACGCCGTCACCGTTAATTTCGACGCTGATGCTTCACAATGGCTGAAAACTTTTTCCTATGTAGCTGGAGGATATGGCCTGTTCAATATTTACATCCTGAGTTGGGCATGGCGGACTCAAGCCGCCTGGGCCCCGAAAGTGGATATGGTCATTGCCGCCTGTTTTTTCGGAATCTTTCTCATGGATACTTTCAGGGATGGATTTTCCGGGGGGATGACAGCAAGCGGCAGTATCCTTGGATTGGCATTAGTTCTGTTGATCAACTGGTTTGCGATTAAAAAATCGTGTCAACAGGACCATTGATAAAAACCTGCCTCCAGTTATTCATTTTTGTATATTTTATTCATCTGCACATACTCCTTGCGCCCGCCTGCTGCCAGGCACTCGATGAGATACAAATTTCTGCTGTTATTTCAGCAATCTATATGCCATTAAAATAATATTTATTTGGCACTTAAATTGCTATAAAATCGTAACAGAAAGAAAACTGGAATTTTGCTCGCTGGTTGGTGAAAGGAAGCAACAATGGAAAGCAACGATAAAATCAAATCCCTGCCGGAACGTGGCCCTGCGTGTGAGGGAAACTTCTACCCCGAGAAACATCAAAGCGAAAGGCCGGGGATGAATCAACGCATTCAGCGTCTACGCAACCTGAGCGTTGCAACCAAACCAACTCTGTCGATTGAACGTGCCCTTCATGAAACGGCCTTCTACAAAGAGAATTACGGTCAACATTCGATTCCGATGTTGCGCGCGCTGAATTTCCTCGATCATTATCAGAAGAAAACCCTTTACCTCGGCGACGATGAGTTAATTGTCGGAGAACGCGGCCCGACACCGAAAGCCGTCCCAACCTTCCCTGAATTGACCTGCCACAGTGTTGATGATTTTCACGTGCTCAATACTCGTGATCAACAACGCTATACCATCAGTCAGGAGGATATCGAGATTTATGCCAAAGAGGTGATCCCCTACTGGCAGGGGAAAACCATCCGCGAACGGATTTTCAATCACGTCCCCCGGGAATGGCAAATGGCCTACGACGCCGGTCTGTTTACCGAATTCATGGAGCAGCGAGCACCAGGTCATACCGCCCTTGACGGACAGATTTATCGTCAGGGCATGGTCGATTTTAAAAAGCAGATCGCCGCCGAAATTGCCGCCCTTGATTATCTGAACGATCCAGAAGCGACCGACAAAGCCGAAGAACTAAAAGCGATGGATGTCTCCTGCGATGCCGTGATTGTCTTTGCCGAACGCCATGCCGAATTGGCCGAAAACCTGGCTGAACAGGAGAGTGATCCACAACGTATTGCCGAATTGTTGAAGATAGCTGAAACCTGCCGTTGGGTTCCGGCCAATGCACCCCGGACCTTCCAGGAAGCGATTCAAATGTACTGGTTCGTCCATCTGGGAACCATCACCGAACTGAACGGCTGGGATGCCATGAATCCGGGGCACCTCGATCAACACCTGGCACCATTTTATGCAGCAGAGATTGCCGCGGGGACCTTGACCCGCGAACAGGCCAAAGAACTCCTCTGCTGCTTCTGGATCAAAGTCAACAATCACCCCGCCCCACCCAAGGTTGGTATTACTGCGCGTGAAAGCGGCACCTATAACGATTTCACCAACATCAACATAGGCGGCATTACCAGTGACGGCAAAGATGGTGTCAGCGACGTTTCCTATATCATGCTTGAGGTGATTGAGGAACTGCACATCCTCCAGCCGGGCAGCTCGGTCCACATCAGCAGCAAAACCCCCGACCGTTTTTTGCATGCCGCCGCTAAAGTGATCCGCCAGGGGCACGGTTATCCATCGATCTTCAATCCAGATATCTACACGGTGGAATTGATGCGCCAGGGAAAATCTCTACAGGATGCGCGGGAAGGTGGATGCAGCGGCTGTATCGAAGTCGGTGCTTTTGGCAAGGAAGCCTACATTCTGACCGGATACCTGAATGTTCCGAAGATTCTGGAAATTACCCTGAATAATGGAATCGATCCGGTCAGTGGCAAAAAGGTCGGAATCGAAACCGGCAATCCTTCCGATTTCGAGAGTTACGCAGAACTGTACAAAGCATTTCACAAACAACTCAATTTCATTGTCGATACCAAGGTTCGGGTCAGCAACTACATTGATCGGATGTTCGCCAAGTACGCCCCGGCACCATTCCTTTCAGTGGTCATCAAAGACTGTATCAGCAAAGGAAAAGATTATTACGACGCCGGTCCGCGCTATAACACCAACTATATCCAGTGCACTGGATTGGGGACCGTCACCGACAGTTTGGCAACCCTGAAAAAACATGTTTTTGAGGATCGATCTTTCACCATGGAGAAAATCCTCAATGCCGTCGCAAAAGACTTTGAGGGGGAAGAATTCCTGCGCCAGACAATCACCAACAAGACGCCATTTTTCGGCAATGACAATGACTATGCTGATGATATTGCCTTGCAGATATATCAGGATCTCCTCTGTGCCATCGACGGCAAACCGAATGTCAAAGGCGAAACGTTCCACCTGAATATGCTTTCAACCACCTGCCACATCTATTTCGGCAAGGTGATGGGAGCCACCCCCAACGGGCGGTTCGCAGGCAAATCGATTTCCGATGGCACCTCACCCTCGCACGGAGCCGACACCCATGGACCTTCGGCAGTCATACGCTCACTGACCAAACTGGATCAGACCATGTCGGGCGGCACCCTGCTCAATCAGCGCTTTCTCCCCAGCTTGTTGAAGCGGGATGAAGATATCGTCAAACTTGGACAGCTGATTCGCAGCTATTTCACCCTTGGTGGGCACCATATTCAATTCAATATCGTCGATACAGCCACCCTTTATGCCGCTCAGGAGAATCCAGAGGATTACAAAGATCTGCTGGTACGAATGGCGGGGTACAGTGATTATTTCAACGATATGAATGGCGATCTACAACAGGAAGTGATCGAGCGAACGGAGAATGAGGCATTTTAACTAAAACCAATATAGACCAGGAAAATCCTTTAACGGAGAGACGCTGAGATGGAGAGCAGAGCTTAAAACCTTGCTTTGGTTTTAAAACCTTAAAATGACTTTGAACTGTTTTTCTCCGCACTTCTGTGCCTCTCGGTTAAAAGTTTCGATCTCTGCTCTTCTTGGTGTCCTTGGTGTCTTGGTGGCTAACATAAATTTCAGGTCGTGCTAATTCATGAAACAACCTCTGATCTTCGACATCAAACGCTACGCCATCAACGATGGTCCCGGCATCCGTATCACCATTTTTTTCAAAGGCTGCCCCCTCTCCTGTATCTGGTGTCACAACCCCGAAAGCATCTCGACAAAACCACAAAAAATGGTCAACCAGGACAAATGTATCGGTTGTGGGGAATGTGTCAAGGCTTGCCCGAACCATGCCTGCACCTTGACTGCCGAAGGAATCATCACCGACCCGAAGCGTTGTGATTTGAGTGGTCAATGTGCGCGGGTCTGCCCAACTCTGGCGACAGAAATTTCCGGAGAATATAAATCGATACCGGAACTACTCGAGACCATCGAAACAGAACGGACCCTGTTCGACCAGTCGGGAGGTGGAGTAACTTTTTCGGGGGGGGAGCCACTGCTTTTTCCCGAATACTTGACTGAGGTTCTGGACCTTTGCGGCACACGGCAAATTCATCGCACCATCGACACCAGCGGTCTGGCGACAGCCGAAATCGTCCTAGAATTTGCCAGGCGAACCGACCTGTTCCTTTACGATTTAAAACTGATCGATTCGGCCAGGCACAAAGAATATACCGGTGTCGGCAATGAACTGATCCTTTCCAACCTGATCGCCCTTGCCGAAACCGGGGCAGACATCCAGATCCGCATCCCCCTGATCAAAGGGGTCAATTCTGATCCGGAAAACCTGGCGGCGACAGCAGCCTTTGTCGCCAGCCTGGCGGGTGAGAAAAAAAGTATCAACCTTCTCCCTTATCATGATATAGCCAGTCATAAATATCAAAAACTCGGTAAAAACTATGCTGTCGATAACCTCCAAGAGCCAGATAGCCTTGACCTGCAACAGGCTATTGAGTGCTTTACTGCACACGATCTGTTAACCATTGTCGGTGGCTGAAATACAACTTCATGAATAATTCTAGACCCCTTAGCTACGGACAAATTTTCCGCTTCTGGCTGCCACTCGCCGCAACCTGGCTGATGATGTCTGTTGAAGGCCCGTTTCTGGCAGCAGTGATTGCTCGTCTGGCTGCCGAAAAAGTCAACCTGGCTGCATACGGTGTCGCCTACGCCTTCGCCTTGATTGCTGAATCTCCCATTATTATGTTGATGAGTGCCAGCACGGCACTGTGTCGTGATCGGGACAGCTATCGTAAATTACGCAACTTTACCCTGATTCTCAATATAAGCGTGACCCTGCTCCTGGCGATATTTCTGCTGCCACCCATTTTCAACCTGGTCATCCTCCGCTTAATCGGCCTGCCCGCTGAAATCGCAAACCTGATTCATATGGCTCTGGTGTTTCTCCTCCCCTGGCCGGGAGCGATTGGCTTTCGCCGCTTTTACCAGGGGATACTGATCGCCAGACATCAAACCAAACGGATTACTGTTTCTACCCTGGCACGCCTGATCACCATGTCGGGCTTTGCCTTGATCCTCTTTTTTTACAGTTCTCTACCGGGAGCCATCATTGGCGCCATTTCCCTTGCTGGCGGTGTTGTTTCTGAAGCACTGCTGACCCGCTTTCTGGCAGGCCACGCCATCAGCGAAGTTCTGCGCATAGAGTCTGAATCTCAACAACTGAGCTATCGGGAAATATGGGATTATTATCTCCCCCTGGCACTGACCCCTTTCATTGCTCTCTCGATTCATCCACTGGTTACTTTTTTTCTTGGCAAGAGCCGCGACCCCCTTGAATCTCTGGCCGTCATGCCGGTTATCTTTGGATTAACTTTTGTCTTCCGGGCGATCGGCCTCTCTTATCAGGAAGTGGCGATTGCGCTGCTGGGAGAAGATCGGGACAACTATGTCAAAGTCCGAAATTTTGCCGTTATTCTGGGGCTATCGACATCAGCATGTCTCTCGTTGATTGCCTTTACCCCCTTAAGCAGATTCTGGTTTCAGAACCTTTCCGGCCTCAATGAACTATTGACCAACTTTGCCTCCTGGCCACTGCAGATCATGGCAATTTTCCCAGCGTTAACAGTCATGATTTGCTTTCAGCGTTCGGTTCTGATTGTCAGCCGCTTGACCAAACCGATTTCTATTTCGACTGCAATCGAAGCACTTGGAATCTTTGCGGTTTTACTTCTGGCAATGTTATACCTCCCCCTTGCGGGTGCCGTCGCAGCATCAATCGCTTATGTGACCGGACGCCTGCTGGCTATAGCTGCACTGCAGCGCCCTCTCACAACCCAACTGGAACAACTCACCGGTCAGAAAGAGTCCCGAGATCATGAATAAGCAGCAACAAGGAACAAACACCGCCGTCGCAAAAACCGACGTGGCCGTTGCCACCATCATCGGTATCGGTCTGATCTTTGCCGGGTTGGTTGTACTGATGGACAAGGGTCGCAGCAGAGCCTGCGAAATCACGACATGAACAGCCAAAGACAAGCCATCTTTTACGGTCTTGGTGCCGTCCTGCTCTGGTCGACGGTGGCGACAGCTTTTAAATTATCACTCCGGCATTTTAGCCCCATCGAGCTGCTCCTCTATTCCGGTTCCTTTTCAACGCTGCTACTTGGAGTCATTCTCCTCTATCAGGGGAAATTTCGGCTGGCCTTTCAATGCAGTCGCCGTGAATACCTGTTATCAATTTTCCTCGGCCTACTCAGCCCGTTTCTCTATTACCTGATACTGTTCAAGGCATATGATCTACTGCCGGCACAGCAGGCTCAGCCGCTTAATTACACCTGGGCGATCACCCTTTCACTGCTGGCGGTCCCATTACTGAAACAGAAGATTCGTTGGCAACAATGGCTGGCACTGGTGGTGAGTTATTCTGGAGTGGTTGTTATTTCAACCGAAGGGAGCCCCTTCAGCCTCCAGTTTACCGACCCCTCAGGGGTGGCTCTGGCTTTGATCAGCACTGTCGTCTGGTCACTCTACTGGATCTACAATACCCGCGACAGACGTGATCCGGTCGTCGGGTTGTTTGTCAATTTTCTCTGTAGTTTTCCGTTTGTACTCGGCTATTATCTGCTGACCACGGAGGTGCGGATACCGCCTTTGAACGGCCTGCTCGGGGCGGCTTACGTCGGGATTTTTGAAATGGGGCTCTGTTTTGTCCTCTGGCTGATGGCAATGAAACTGACTGACAATACCGCCAGGATCAGTAATTTGATCTTTCTTTCACCTTTTCTTTCCCTGTTTTTTATCCATTTTCTGGTTGGAGAAGAAATTTTGACCGCTACTTTTATCGGTCTGTTTCTGATTATTGCGGGTCTGTTCTGTCAACGAATCAAATAATAACATCAGGCCAGACCGAATCCCCAAAGGAGGCCGATAGCCACAAAAATAGCAGGGAGCAAATTACCGACCGGCAGACGTTTTATCCCCATCACATCGAAGGAGATTGCAACAATCAACAATCCCCCAACGGCATTCATCTCGGTAATCACCGGTTCGGTCAAAATTGTCTGCGCCAGCTCTGCAACCAGAGTGATACTCCCCTGATAAAGGAGTAGCGGGATAACAGAAAAAATAACCCCGATCCCAAGGGTGGAGGTCAAAGCGATGGCTGCAACACCATCAAGAGCCGACTTCGCATAGAGAATCGTCGGCTTATCACCCAGGCCATCCTGTAATGCACCCATAATAGCCAAGGCACCAACGCAGAACAGCAGGCTCGAGGTCACAAAACCTTCGGCGACCGATCCTGACCCGGAAAAACGTTTTTGCAACCCTGAACCGAACGCCTCGAGCCGCCTCTCAATCCCGATCAATTCACCAATCAAACCACCCAGGATCAAACTGCCGATAACAATCATCAACTGCTGACTTTTCAGTGTTAACTGTAAACCGATCAATAGAACCGCCAGGCCAAGCCCGGCCATCAGAGTTTGACGCATTTGTTTCGACACAAAACGACCGCACCAGCGCCCGATTAAACTGCCGATGATGACAGCAGTCATATTAACCAGCGTTCCCAGCAATAACATAGATATCCAGAATAAAGGGGTAAGAACCAGCGAGCCGAAGATTATCACATCCCGACACCACGGTTCAATCGACAAGAAGCTACGGGTAAGTGAGTACTCACTTGAGCCCGAAGAGAGTAGGTACGAGCTCAAATAAACAACCATCTATGCTCAATCCCCCACCAGTTACCCCCTTGTACCTATTTTTTATCCCTGCAATTCCAACAATCTAGAGAGATCATTTATTTTTTTTGCAAACAATGGTGCCCTTCTTGCTTTACCAAACAAATCTCAACCCGATCTATCACGCAATCAATCTATTTGTGTCTATTTTTTTAGGCAAATTTATCAACACCATCTTCAGGAGGAGAAATCATGTCAGCAGCTATGGATGAAAAAATTGACCCCATCTATCAATCAGTCATTGCTCGTAACCCGGGCGAAACAGAGTTTCATCAAGCCGTCAAAGAAGTTCTTGAAACCCTTGGCCCAGTGCTGGTCAAACACCCGGAGTTTGCCCACTACAAAATTATTGAGCGAATCTGCGAACCAGAGCGTCAGATTATCTTCCGGGTTCCCTGGGTTGATACCCACGGCAGAGTCCAGATCAACCGCGGCTTCCGGGTTGAATTCAACAGCGCCCTTGGACCCTACAAAGGCGGCTTGCGCTTTCACCCTTCAGTCTACCTCGGCATCGTCAAATTCCTCGGCTTTGAACAGATTTTCAAAAATGCACTGACCGGACTACCCATCGGTGGCGGCAAAGGTGGGTCCGATTTTGACCCCAAAGGAAAAACAGATGGCGATATTATGCGTTTCTGTCAAAGCTTTATGACCGAGCTCTATCGCCATATCGGTGAGCACACTGACGTCCCTGCTGGCGACATCGGTGTGGGTGGCCGTGAAATCGGCTTCATGTTCGGCATGTACAAGCGGATCACCAACCAGTGGGAAGCTGGCGTTCTTACCGGTAAAGGGCTCAACTGGGGCGGCTCGCTGGTTCGTACCGAGGCAACCGGTTACGGTGCAGCCTTCTTCGTCGACGAAATGCTTAAAGTACGCAACGACACGTTCGAGGGCAAGACTTGCGTTGTTTCCGGCTCCGGTAACGTTTCAATCTACACCATCGAAAAGATTAAACAACTTGGGGGCAAAGTTGTTGCCTGTTCTGACTCCGGCGGTTACATCTACGATGCCAACGGTATCGACTTAGAGCTAGTAAAACAAATCAAGGAAGTTGAAAGACGCCGCATCAGTGCCTATGCCGAAGAATGCAAAAGTGCCAAGTACGTAGAAGGGGGTAATATCTGGGAGGTTCCATGCGATGTTGCTATGCCTTCCGCAACCCAGAACGAGATCAACGGCAAAGATGCTGCCATGTTGGTCAAAAATGGCTGTATTGCCGTTGGTGAAGGGGCGAACATGCCAACCACCCCAGAAGGGGTGACTGTATTTCTCAAGGCCGGTATCGCTTACGGCCCCGGCAAAGCAGCTAACGCTGGTGGTGTTGCTACTTCGGCTCTGGAAATGCAGCAGAATGCTTGTCGTGACTCGTGGGGTTTTGATTACACCGAAAGTCGCCTGCACAAGATCATGGCAGACATCCACAAGGATTGCTACGAGACAGCCGAAGAGTACGGCTCACCTGGTAACTACGTTGTTGGTGCCAACATCGCCGGATTCGTCAAAGTTTCCCGCGCTATGCTCGCCATGGGTGTGGTCTGATCCATAGTTTCAACGCTGCACAAAAAAGCCCCCGGTTTATGACCAGGGGCTTTTTGTGTCACAGCAAGGTGATATGAAGTCGTTCGGGGCAGAGATAATTTTGACCGGCGGGACCATAATGTGGTAGCGGTAACTATCGGATTGGCGGGTTGCGGCAAAAAACCGGTTGGGGAAATTAATAAATTTTGAAGGATTAATTATCAGCCATGTTTTTTCTGAGAATTACAATTTTTATCATTTTTGGATTGGGAGTTGCTGTCTACCTTGTCTCAACCAAGATCAGGTCAGAATTCATGGATACCGGTGAAGAGATTATCCCCCTGTTCCGTGGATCCAATGTCGAATTCAAGGCCTTTTGCAAAAACCCTCCAACGCAATATGCCTCCAATTTATTAAAGCTAAAAAAGAAACTTTCAATGGCACTAACGATTGCTGTCATTGCTTTTTTGCTCGCTATGTTAGCAGTCGTTTTGGTACAGCTAGCATGACACAACACTAGAAGGCTATGAACGGAAACCAAAGCATTGCCTGAAACTGCGGACCCGCCTTTAACATTTTTTTTTGCGACGTCAGCAACTTTAAAGCTTACGTCATATTTATTTCACCGCTGTCAGGATATACACCGGATCGTAAGCTTCAAATAGCTTGTAATTCGAGTGAGGACGGGTTCTGGCAATATTAACTGTAACAACTTCAACTTCATAACCGGCATTACCAAAATACTCATTCGCTGAAGTCAGAGTATCAAGCGTACTGGCATTCAAGACAATTCTTCCGCCGACCGCAAGGCGCTGATCTACGGTATCGAGAATATCCCAGAGCCTGCCACCACTACCGCCGATAAAGACACAATCGGGGTCGGGTAACTCCTCCAGACAGTCAGGGGCATCGCCTTCGATTAAAGCAACATTACGGGTGTTGAATTTCTGCAGATTCTCCTTGATAAACTGACGACATTCCTCGTTACGTTCGATGGCAAAAATCCGCCCGTCGGGCAACAGATGGTCTGCTTCAATACAGATCGACCCGGAACCAGCGCCGATATCCCAAAGACACATATCGTGACGTAATTTCAGCTTGGCCAGTGTGACAACCCGCACTTCTTCCTTGGTGATCAGCTTTTTAATGCTGACAAATTTATCGTCAGGAATACCAAAGGTCGGAACATACTGCTGTACATCGTCCTCATATTCTTTGAGCAGAATCATAACATTGAGGCGGGCAACGTCGAGCTCAAGCAACCCTTTAACATCGGTCACACGGATTTTTTCTGCATCGGTGCCAAGATTCTCGCAGAGATAAGCTTTATAGCCGCCACGATTCCGACTGAGCAACTCCCTGCCAATCGCTCCGGGAGTATTGATGTCATCGGTCAGGATAGCGGCTTTATCGTTGGCAGTGATACGGTCAACAACGTCTTTCAATGCCCGGCCATGGACAGAAACAAAAACCGAATCGTCCCAGGGTTCACGAATTTTTGCAAAAGCGTACTGCACCGAAGTCACATTGGGAAGGAACTCTATCAGTTCATCGGCAAGATTGCGTAGTAGATAGCGCCCCAGCCCAAAAAACAGAGGGTCCCCCGAAGCAAGAACCACCACGCGACCGTCGTAGTCCTGCAAACGATCAACCATCGCCGCCATATTGCTATCGGTCAGTGCAAATTTCTCACCCGAAAAATCGGGAAACAACTGCAGCAAGCGCTGTGCCCCGAACAGAAGTTCACTTTGATTAATCAGTTCAAGTGCATGCGGCGTAAACCCTTCATGACCCGCAATTCCGGCACCGATAACATGAATTGATTTCATTATTGACTCCCTATTGAAAAATTCAAAAAAAATTTAACGAAGAGAAGAGGAGGACGCAGAGATCGCCGAGAAAACCATAAAAACTAATTTTATTTTGTAACTATTCACCACCACTACTGACAGGGGCTTGTGGTACCCATGGAAAGGGCGTCTGTCGCAACGAACGGCGACAGTCGAACGGCCATGGACGGCGCAAAGTGGCCCTTGGAATGGGTGCCTCAAGGCATTGCTGAACAGTTACTTTATTTTTTTAAAACCCCAAAACAGCTTTTTTGATTTTCTCTGCTTCTCTGCGCCTCTCAGTTAAAAATGCTTTTAGAGTTATTTTCAGCCGTTCAGCTTCTTAACGACAGCAATTCCATCGGTAAAATAATCGATAATATTATGACAACCAAAATCCTGTTCAATATGGAACAATCGCTCCAATGGAGCGCCGATTGCATCAAGCAGGATCACCCGATTGACCCCACCATGGGCAACAATGACAACATCTCCCCCGACGTGGGCAGAAATAATCTGTTTGACAACCGGCCGCACCCGCTGCGCCATCTGCAGCAAATTCTCACCCGAGGGAGGTGACACATTGACGATATCATCAAGTCGTGCCTGCCACAAATCGGGATAGTCACGCTGCAGTTGTTGCCAGGTTTGTCCCTGCCAGTCACCAATATGTAACTCTCGCAAATCCTCGCGATATTCGGGTTGTGTCTCCTGCAACTGTGCAATCTGATCAGCGGCAACCCGACAACGATACAGATCACTTGAATAAATTGCACTAAGTTTTTGATGCAAAAAGCGGCCGGAAAAGGCTGCAGATTGCTGCCGACCGAGGTCGGTCAAACCGACATCCCCCTGACCATTGTAACGTTTTTCCTCAAACCCGTCGACTTGGCCATGGCGCAATAAATGTAACCGTGTTGCCTTCATTCCCCCTCCATCGAAACGGGATCAAGTGCCGCCTCAATTCGTTCCCATATATCTTCACAGCCGTCCCGGGTTGTCGCCGAAAACAGACTGAACGCATCTTTTGGCAGTCCTGTTTCGGCAACAATCTGTCTGATATGTTTTTCCCGCTGCGAACGGTTAATTTTATCTATCTTGGTGATAACTGGAATTGTGGGAACACCGAATTCTTCAAGCCAATCGAGCATGCGGATGTCCTCTTCCCGGGGGACGCGGCGTATATCAAAGATAAATACGACCCCATGGAGTGATTGACGCACTTCGAGATAGGTTCTGATCATCGGTCCCCAAGCCTTTTTCACCGCCAAAGGCACTTTTGCATATCCATATCCAGGCAAATCGACCAGAGAGAATTGGTCATTGATCTTAAAAAAATTAATCAACTGGGTGCGCCCCGGAGTTGAAGACGTCCTGACCAGGCTTTTGCGGTTAACCAGAACATTGATCAACGAACTTTTGCCCACATTACTGCGCCCGGCAAAAGCAATTTCGGGAAACTCATCTGGCGGATAGTTACCGGGCCTGGTTGCGCTTTTTATGAATTCAGCTGAAGATATTTTCATCTTTAATCCAGTCATCTGTTTCTTTGCTTCAACCAGCGAAGAATAGCCCATACAAAACCGCTTTGGCAACTACCATCCATTCATTACTGGACAATTGTAATTCACATGCTAGCATGTACAAGATAATTCTCTTTACAGTTCCAACTAATTATTACTATTATCGTGATAGTTTAAAATTTTGGAAGTCTCACTCAAAAAGGAGCCAGAAAATGTTGAGCCAAAAACTTATCGATGCGATTAATGATCAAATCCAGTATGAATACTATTCTGCATTTATTTACAAAGCGATGCAGGCATATTTTGAAGACGAGGATCTACCCGGCATGGCCAATTGGATGAATATCCAGTTTCAGGAAGAGATGTCCCATGCTGAAAAATTGTTCCAGTTTGTCTGTGAGACAGGCGGCCGGGTTCTGATGCAATCAATGGAGACCCCGCATAACGACTACAGATCCCCGCTGCACGTCTTTGAGGAAGCCCTGCGACACGAGCAGATCGTCACAGCAAAAATCAATGACCTGATGGAACTTGCCCAGCAGGAAAAAAACCATGCGGCACAAATTTTCCTCCAGTGGTTTGTCACTGAACAGGTCGAAGAAGAGGCCAATGCCAACCACATTATCGCCAAACTGAAACGGGTCAAAGAAGATGGTCGCGGTTTGATGATGGTTGACCAGGAGCTGTCAAAGCGCGTTTACGCTCCACCAGTATAGATCCCAGCAGAGAAAATCGGTTTCCAACCCATCACAAAAGGACCGCACTATAGAGGTGCGGTCCTTTTGTGATGATGAATCTCTGAAGATAAAAGCTCAGGTTCTGATCAATAAGTGCTGCTTATGCCAAAGAAACCTGGAAAAACAACCAATGTTGCCAGGATAACCACCTGTAATACGATAAACGGCAAGACCCCGGTGTAAATATCCGTGGTCCTGACTTCCGGTGGCGACACCCCCTTTAAATAGAACAGACTGAAGCCGAAGGGAGGGGTCAGGAATGACGTCTGCAGATTCATCGCCACCAGGATCGCGAACCAGATCGGATTGATCCCCATATTAGCAGCAATCGGTGCCAGGATCGGCACAATAATGTAGGAAATCTCAACAAAATCAATGAAAAAGCCAAGAACCATAATAGCAACCATTGACAGAATCAGGAATCCCCATTTCTCACCCGGCAGTTGCATCATGAAATCTTCAACCAGGTAATCGCCGCCGGTATAGGTGAACACCATGGAAAAGGCCGTCGCACCGATCAGAATGGCAAAAACCATCGCCGTAATCTTGACCGTTTCAAGGGCACTGTCCCAGACCATCTTGACCGAAAGCTGTCTGTACATGGTCGCCAGGATGATGGCACCGATGCCACCGACCGATGAGGATTCCGTCGGTGTCGCAATCCCGAACAGAATGGAACCCAGAACCAGGGTGATCAAAACCAGCGGCGGGACAATCGCCTTGAGAGCTCTGAACACCTGCTGTTTTTTAGTTCCGTGTTCCTCTCCTTCCAGGTGAATCGGTGGTGCCAAATCTTTCTTGATCCAGGTCAGAATCGCGATGTAGATAACATACAGTAACACCAACGACAATCCAGGCCAGAACGCCGCCTTGAACAGGTCGCCAACCGGAACCTGGAACACATCGCCGAGAATAATCAGGATGATGGAAGGCGGGATAATCTGCCCCAGTGTTCCCGCCGCACAGATCGCTCCCGTCGCCAGTTTTTTATCGTAATTGTACTTCAGCATAACCGGCAGGGAGATAACCCCCATGGCGACGACACTGGCGCCGACAACGCCCGTCGATGCGGCCAGCAGTGCGCCGACCAGCACCGTCGAAATAGCGATGCCGCCACGCATCTCACCGAACAAAAACCCCATAGACTCAAGCAAACGCTCTGCCAGCCTGGATTTTTGCAGGATAATACCCATAAAAATAAACATGGGAATCGCCATCAATATGGTGTTGTTCATAACCGACCAGATCCGGTGCGGCATCAGGGCAAACATACTCGGCCCTTCAGCGATCAAACCGAAAACGACGGCAGCCCCACCGAAGGTAAAAGCGACCGGAAATCCCACCAGCAACAGTGCCAGACAGACACCAAACATTGTTAAACCAATCATTACACCAGGTTCCTTCTATCAGTAGTCAGCATAAATGCTGTTGTTTTCAAATTCAGGTCAAAGGGTATTGTCATCGTCACTGTGGGACGAAGGAAGCTCCTGCCCGCGATACAACCGGATATTTCGAAGCACAAACCCGAGTGATGAAATAATCAGAAAAACAAAAGCTGTGGGAATAACCGCCTTGATCAGGTAAGTATGGGTCAAGCCTCCCGGGTCACCACTGATTTCGTTCAACACATAGGATTCGTGGACAAACCAGATCGACCCGTTGATGATCAATCCGGCCAGAGGAATCAGAAAGATAAAAGTTCCGATAATATTGATCAACGCTTTGGTCTTCGGCATGAACCGGTCGTAGAACACATCAACACGGACGTGACCTTCTTCCTTCAACCCGTAGGCGATACCAAAGAGAAAGACGACGGAGAAAAAGTGCCATTCCAACTCCTGCATGGCAATCGATCCGGTACGGAAAAAATAACGCATGATGGCGTCGTAAAAGACGTTGACCAGCATTATCAGCATCAGAGCCCCTGAAATCCAGCCGATCACGTCAGAAAACCGATCAAATACACGTTCAATTTTTAACAGCATGACATTCCTGTTGTGTTGCTAAAGGAAAAAACAAAGAGGCCCCCGATTAAACGGGGGCCTCACAGGTACAGTTAATTTGTATTACTCAAGGTTGTCTTTCAGATAAGCATAGTCGGAAATTTCAGTCCATCGACGCACTTTTTTCAAATAATCGGCCTGAGCATCAATAATCTTCTTGAACTCAGGATCTTTGGCGGCATTTTCTACCAACAGTTCCTGGTTGGCCTTCTTCATCGCAGCAATAACTTCTTTCGGGAAAGTCTTGACCTTGACGTTGGGGTACTCCTTGGCGATCTTGTCCCAGTTCATTGCACTGTCATGATAAGAACGGGCATACATGTCATAGGCCGCGTACTGCATGGCGGTCTCTAGAATTTTCTGCAGATGAGCCGGCAGCGCATCAAACTTCTTCTGGTTGACCATGAACTGCAGTTCTGTTGCCGGTTCATGCCAGCCCGTGTAGTAGTAAGGCGCAATCTTATGGAAACCCATGTTCAGATCGAGAGAAGGACCAACCCATTCAAGGGCATCGATGGTGCCACGGTCAAGGGCAGTGTACAGCTCGCCGGCCGGAATGTTGGTGACAACGACACCGAGTTTGGAGAGAACTTCACCGGCAAATCCGGGAATCCGCATTTTCAGACCCTTGAAATCATCCAGAGAGTTGATCTCTTTCTGAAACCAGCCACCCATCTGATTACCGGTATTACCACCGGGGTAGGAATAAACACCGTGCTTATCATACACTTCCTTCATCAGTTCCATACCGCCACCATAGTAGAACCAGGCGTATTGCTCAGGAGCGATCATACCAAAAGGCATGGTCGTGAACATCAGGGTGTTCATATCCTTGCCCTTCCAGTAGTAGGACGCGGAATGACCCATTTGGTACTGACCGAGCTTGACCATATCGAGGATGCCGAGAGGGGCCTTGTGCTTGTTCTTGGAATCGATACGGATTTCCATTTCGCCATTCGACATTTCCTTGACCATATCGGCCATTTTTACAACAGCGTCACCAAAGACAGGGAAGTTGGTCGGCCAGGTCATCGCCAGTTTCCAGCGATATTTGGGGGCGGCTTCCGCCTGAGGGGCAAAAGTACCAACCATCAGCAGGGAAAACACTGCCAGCAAACAAACTGTCATACGGAATGCAGATCTCTTCATACTTCTCCTCCATCTGAAATAGATTGGGTTACGGGGCGAACTGAAAACAAGACTTGTTTAGTTATAGTTTTCAAAAACTACCCCAAATTACAACACGCTGTCAAAAGGTAAACACATTTCACTGAAATACGAGTGCACACTTTAAGCCACACTTTACGATCTTGCCAATAGAATAAATCGTTAAGTGGTCACATAGATCAATTAAGTGGCTGACAAGATCAGAGTTTCAGATGAACTTTAAGTTGTCGCAGGTAGCGACGACTGACCGGAAGGATGTTCCCGTTCCGGGTTTTTATTTCGGCTAAACCGCTATCAAGTAATTTAATCTCATCAATTTCGTCTGAATTGACCAGATACTGCCGCTGGCAACGCAGCAGCGGAGTCCTCTCTTCCAGAACCTTCAATGTCAACTCGGTAAAATATTGACCTTCAGAAGTAACAATATGGATTCCGGTTAAATCGGAAAAAACGTATTCGACATCAGCGCAAGAGATCAGCTTGACCCGATTGGCAAACTGGCAGGGAATATGGCGCAAAGGCTCCACTTGATGTCGTGGTGGCTCACCCCGACGGATCGCCTCTCTGACCTTGTGGACTGTTTTTAAAAAACGCTCAGGAGAGACAGGTTTGAGCAGATAATCCAGGGTTTTTTCTTCAAATGCCTTCAGGGCATGCTCATTGTAAGCTGTCACAAAAACTACATGAGGCATTAATTCATCTTCGATCATTGCCAGTAGCTCAAATCCGTTGAGAACCGGCATTTCAATGTCCAGAAATAACAGTTCCGGCTTTTCCATGCGAATCCGCCTTAATGCATCAATCGCATTAGGACAACTGCCGAGAACCTCAAATGGACCTGCCTCGCGGACAAGATGCTCGAGTTCCTCTCGTGCATGCTGCTCATCATCAATGATTAATGCACGAATCATCGTCCAGCTCTTTATTTAATGGGAATTTGACCTGTACCAGAGTTTTCTGTTGTGGTTCACAGTCAACTGTCAGACCATATTCATTACCATAGACATTTTTTATCCGCCGATCAACCAAACGCATCCCCAGCCCCTGAGTATCTGACGGTTTATTATAATTTCCGGCATTATCCTCCACCTCAATCACAACTTCCCCCCTGTGACGATAAGCTCTAACCCAGACTTGTCCATGATCCAGCAAATCAGCGACACCATGCTTGACGGCATTTTCAATCAACGGTTGCAGGGTGAAAACTGGAATCTGCAAACCCAGCAGAGCCAAATCAATATCCTGGCTAACCGTCAAACGCTCCCCGAAACGCGCTTTTTCTAGTTCCAGGTAAGAGTTGATATGTGCAAGCTCTTCTTCCAGAGTCACAATATCTTTTTTGCGCTTCAGATTAGTACGAAAAAAGCTTGACAATTGCATCAATAATTCACGAGCCTGATCTGCATCTTTACGGACAATCGCCTTGATTGTATTCAAAGCATTAAATAAAAAATGGGGGTTAACCTGTGCTTGAAGCAATTTTAATTCTGACTGGACCAGCAGTGATTTCTGTTCCTCAAAACGGGAACGTAACAGTTGATGGGAATAAAGGGTCGCCAATCCTTCACCGAAAGAACGGTTGATATTGAGAAATAGTTTGGTTTTGGGTTCATAGAGACTGATCGTGCCAACCACCTCCTGATCCACCTGTAGCGGAACCACCAGGACCGAGCCAATCGGACAGTGTTCAGCCAATGGACAGTGGAAATAATCATCATAACCATTGGCAAAAACAACCTTATTTTCGCGCAATGCCTGCTTTGACCATTTTGTGACTACAGGATTACCAGCGTGGTGATGATCTGACCCGATTCCTGAAAATGCCAGAATTTCTTCACGATCAGTAATTGCAACGGCGCCAACTTCCGTCTCCTGCCGGATGACGTCAGCCATCTCCTGCGCTGTTTCAGGACTGAATCCTCGACTCAGGATCCCCAAGGTTCGATCTGCAACGGTAAATGCTTTGGATGAAAACCTTGCCCCGACTTTGTCACGTACCCGTTTCTGATCACGCACCATACTGATAAAAAGGGCGGCTCCGACAGAATTGGCACAGATCATCGGTACGGCGATCACTTTGACCAACGAAACCGCATCCCCGAAAGGACGGGCCAAAGCCAGAATGATACTCATTTGTAAAACTTCAGCAATCAGGGTTGCGGAGAAGGCAATAAAAGGGTGAAACAGTTGTTCCGGTTTTTTTCTCCGAACCAGATAAAGGTAGACCAACCCTCCGACCAACCCTTCAACTGTCGTCGAGACTCCGCAGGAAAATGCTGTAAATCCCCCAAGGGCAAAACGGTGTAACCCGGCGGTCAAGCCAACCGATAGCCCCAAAACCGGGCCCCCTATCAAACCAGCAAGGACAGCACCGATAGCTCGAGTATTGGCAATGGCGCCCTGAATCGGCAAACCGGTATAGGTTCCAAGGATCGAAAACAGGGAAAAAACAATATACAGCACCAGCATTTGCCGCCGTTGCAATTTCGCTTCGGACAGATAATCCATTGCAGGGGATTTGCTGAACAAGTACGCAATGACGATAATAACCGCTGTCTGTTGGAGAAGCTGAAATACCAGAGACATACAAAATCCTTAGCCGTAAAATATCGACAAGCATAAGCCATTTACAAAACCGGAGCAAAGACTTCTCTGCCAAGCGGTCACCTTTCCTGACTGAGTGGCACAGGTTGAGCCATGGGCTCACAATCAAGCAGGTGAAAGCAAAAAAGACACTGCAATAAAAAAACAGCAAAACCGTTCTAAAGAATGGCTTTGCTGTTTTTTATGCCAAAGCTGACTTCGCTTCGCTATCAAATCAACCTGTCGATCGCCCTTCTCGACACCGGATATTTGTCCTTTTTCTTCTATCAGGAGGCTGTTAGCAGGCTGTTGAAAAACAGCCTGTGGAGCCCATGGACGGGCGACCAAAATCGAGGGCTGGTTTCTAAGTCCTTGATTT
>LLYT01000020.1 GCA_002049545.1 Deltaproteobacteria bacterium tcs-42
GGAAGCAAAGCTCGAATACGTGGTGGCTACTATCGATGTCAAAGAACAAAGGTTGAAACTCTATCTGGACAAAGTTCAGATTGAAGAATTTGATTACAAAATTCGCTAAAATATTCGGTTGAGTTCACGATGTCCTGGCACTAAAAAGTGTCTACGATGTCGTGGCACTCAACACATAATCATTACACTCGCCAATATCAATACAAACAGCTTTTTCATCATCCTTACCTCCTGTGGTTAGGAAAAAAAAAGGGGGGGGGGCAGTATTTTACCGTTCCCCGTTAATAATGGATCCACATCGGATGTCTTCAGGTTAGCGCAATAAGAACAAATGTCAACATTATAATAACGGTGTTTTGAATTTTGTCGAATTCCATTCAGTCAACATTTTTTGCTGCCGGGAGCTTGTCGGGCTATACGGACTGAAAGGAAATTTGAGCCTTTAAGAGCAAATTTCTGCTCGTTTGCAGCCAGCTTGACAGCCTCCTGACTCAACCACTCTATAAAATATCCACAACATCACTTTTGCGAATTGACGTTATGAAAAGTTTATGATATCAACCCCTGGTCGACTGTCGACAATACAATATTGCTATGAAGATCGACTCTGGATCAACTGTCTGGATTGTGTCTATTTTATCTCTCACTGACCTTCAGATCCGGTCGCATCTCCATAATCAGAGAGGATTACAAGCTATGAAAACAAACAGCAGTGAGGCCGTGGATTCGAGTATGAACTGGCGTGATCTGAATTGGAAAGAGGAACTCAAAAACAATATTACCAGCGTAGAGCAACTCAAGGACTTCATCTCTCTGACTCCCGAAGAGGAGAGTGACCTGCAGAAAATTATCGGCAACCATCCGATGAACATCCCACGTTATTATCTCAGCCTGGTCGATACCGACAATCCGGCGGATCCGGTTCGTCGACTTTGTGTCCCCGATGTCGAAGAACTGGTGCTGGCAGGTGCCATGGGAGAGACTACAGGTGATCCGTATGGCGACGATAAACACGACAAGGGTAACGGTATTTTGCACAAATACCCATATACTGCGCTGGTGGTTGGTACTGAATACTGCGCCATGTACTGTCGGCACTGCTTTCGTAAAAGGATGGTCGGTCTGCCGAACAACCAGACGGTCAAAAACTTTCAGGAAGCGTCACACTACTTCCGGGCCCACCATGAATTGACCAACGTTCTGATTTCAGGAGGCGATCCCTTCATGCTGCCAACGCCTACGATCAAGGCGATGCTTGACGAATTGAAGGACATGGACCACCTGAATTATGTCCGTATCGGTACTCGTGCTCCGGTTGTTTATCCGATCCGGTTTTTCGATGATGAACTGATTGAAGTTCTGCAGGATTTCAACCGGGTCAAGCCACTCTATATTCCGACCCACTTTAACCACCCGAACGAGATTACCCCGGTTGCGGCTGATGCCATTCTGCGCCTGCGTGAAGCCGGAATCACGGTTAACAACCAGGCGGTGTTCCTGCGGGGTGTGAATGATGATGTCGAAACCCTGACTGAACTGATGAACGGCCTTCTGCGTATCGGTGTCAACCCCTACTATCTCTATCAATGCATGCCGGTTTCCCGGGTTCGTCACCACTTTCAGGTTCCGCTGAAGGAGGGTGTTGATATTGTCGATGAAGCCCGCAAACAACTGGACGGTTACGGCAAGCGGTTCAAGTTCATTATTGGCCATGATATCGGGAAAATAGAGATCTGCGGGCGGATTGGCGACAAGCTGATCATGAAGCAGTTGCATGCTCGCCCTGAGCATCCCGAAGAATCATCGCGAATGCTGGTTCGGCAACTGACAGAGAATGCCGGCTGGCTGGATGACTTGCCGGAGGTTGAGCTTTAGCAGGCTGTTGAAAAACAGCCAGTGGAGCCCATGGACGGGCGACCAAAATCGAGGGCTGGTTTCTAAGCCCTTGATTTTGTGAGCAAGACGGAAATCGCATTTTCGGCTTGCGGAGTTGAAATGGCCCAGGATGGGACTTTTTCAACATCCTGTTAGGTCTGCAGGGGCAAACCGGGTGAAATTAGGGCTTACAGGTATCTGTATGGAGATAATAACCTGATGGCTGTTAACAAGTTAACCTTCAAGGACTATGCAAAAAAATATATTTTCGATGGGATGATCGATGGCCGCTACAAACCGGGAGATCAGCTGAACGAAAGCGTCCTGTCGAGCGAACTCGAAATCAGTCGAGCGCCGATCAGGGAGACCTTAAGAGAACTGACAAGCAGCGGACTGGTCGAATACAAACCCCGTGTCGGGCACTTTGTCGCGATACTGAGCAAACAGGAGGTGATTGACACCTATATGGCTCGCGGTGTACTTGAGGGGTTTGCCGCAGCTCAGTGCTTGCAAGGTAGTAGCGGAGAAGATATTTCGGTTCTGGAAGCTATGCCATCAGAAATGGAAGATCTTTCCCGGAAGGGTCAACTTAAGGAGTTGATTGATCTGGGTAATAAATTTCACGAATTACTTTTCAAGGGAAGTGCGAATAAACAGATTGTCACTTTCACCAAGCAGCTCAGTCTTATATCAGATCTCCTTTTCTATGAATATATTGGTACCCTTTATACTCCCAGAGAGATCAATGATCGCCATATGGAGATTGTCGAATCTATAAAAGATGGTGATGCCCGTCAGCTCGAAGAGTTGATCCGTGCACACTATGTCGAATCGGGTGAAAAAATTGCTGCTTTGATTTCCTGAGCGTGAACAGGGATAAAACTCATATGTCGCTCCAAAGCCCCCCGCAACTAACCGTGGGGGGCTTTGATTTTTTCTCGAGATTGACTTCCCCCCACCCATAACGCTGAAGAGTCCGGTCATTCCCTTGGAAAGGTATTTGACCGTCAGTCAAGCCCCGTAGATAGCTTCATGCGTCCCGGTTAATGGTATTTTTGAACTCAACTGGAGTGAACTGGACAACCAGATTATTTTGTAACTATTCACCACCACGACTGATAGGGGCTTGTGGCACCCATGGAAAGGGCGTCTGTCGCCACGGACGGCGACAGTCGAACGGCCATGGACGGCGCAAAGTGGCCCTTGGAATAGGCGCCTCAAGGCATTACTGAACAGTTGCATTATTTTTCTGGTCAGCCGGATTCTTCCATGGTAGTGAAACACCATGATCAACTCCCTCATCATCGGTATGATTCTTGGCCTCTCCGCGGGGTTCGCCCCTGGCCCTTTAATGACTCTGGTAATTTCCGAGACACTACAGCACAATATCGGCTCCGGGATTAAAGTTGCTCTGGCGCCAATTGTCACCGACCTGCCGATCATCCTGATAGCGTTGTTCATTCTGGCACAACTCTCCAATTTTCACACCGCCCTGGGGATTGTCTCTCTGGGAGGCGGCCTTTTCCTGCTACGCCTGGGCTATCAGAACTTAATCACTCAGGGTGTCGATTTGAAGACCCGGGTGGCCAGCCCCAACTCTTTGAGCAAGGGGATTTTGACCAACTTTCTGAGCCCGCACCCCTATCTGTTCTGGCTCAGCGTTGGCGCACCAACCATGACCGCTGCCATGAACAGCCATCCATCTTCCGGAGTGGCTTTTATCGGTGGATTTTATTTTTGTCTGGTGGGTGCCAAAATCACTGCGGCCGTACTGACCGGAAAATCGAAATCTTTTCTGACGGGACACAGCTACCGCACGATTATCCGTTGCCTGGGTCTGTTTTTGATCATTCTGGCTGGAAAACTATTTTATGACGGTCTGACTCTGTTGCAGATCGTGCCATAAGAATCCTCATGGAGGCACCAATGAACCACAAAATCAAAAATTTTCAGCATATTTCTAAATACTGCCTGGTCTGCGGCACAGAAAATCAGTTCGGCCTCAAAACCAGATTCTTTGAAACAGAAGAAAAAGAGGTTATCGCCCTGTTTACCCCACGCGAAGAACACCAGAGTTATCCGGGGATTGCCCATGGCGGTGTTTCGGCAGCGTTGCTTGACGAAGTCATCGGACGGGCAATTATGGCACATTATGGTCAGAACACCTTCGGGGTCACCGTTGACCTACAAGTCAAATACAAGAAACCGGTTCCCCTGGGAGTTGAACTCAAAGTGATTGGGCGCGTCACCAATGATCGGGGACGGATTTATGAGGGGACCGGAGAGCTTTATCTTCCCGATGGCAGAATTGCTGCGACAGCACAAGGAAAGTACATGAAACGGAACCTCGAGCAGATTACCGACAGTGACTTTATCGAAGAAGAGTGGTTCTTGCCGGAAGGTGAATTGCCGGGTGAGATAGTCCTGTAATCAACAGATCAACAACCCCGTATTGGCCCGGCCTGTCATGTCGACTTTTGAACTGGTGACGCCCCCTCAACCGATCCGTTTTGGATCTTTATCAGATTGCCACCCAAACGTTCTGCCTGAGCAGGATCGTGGGTTGACATGATGACGGTCGTACCATTTTTTGCCAGCTCGCGAAGCAACTGTTCAAAATCGGATAGACTGTCATGATCAATATTGGCCATCGGCTCATCCAGTAACAAAACTTCGGGATTCAAAACCAACGCCCTTGCCAGGGCAACCCGTTGAATTTCCCCTCCTGAAAGATCCTTGATCGGCCGCTGTGCAAAATCGGCCAAGCCAACCTTTGACAGAACTGCGGAAATTCTCACTTTCTGCTCAGCCCGGGGCACCCGCCGGATTTTCAAACCAAAGGCAATATTGGTGAAGACATCTCCCGAAAACAGGTAAGGAGATTGTTCAACCAGGGTCATTTTACGGCGCCAAGAAAGGCTCTGAGCGGCAGAGGAATCAAGGGGTTGACCCGAAAAAAATAAAGACCCTTGCTGCGGGGTGAACAAGAGAGCCAGAATTTTTAAAAAAGTGCTCTTCCCGGCTCCGTTCGAACCACTGACAACATGGATTCTATTTTTGTCGATATCCAGTCGCGGCACTTTCAGGCAAAAGTTTTCGCCAAGGCGGTGTTCAATATTTTTCAGAGAAAAGACCGGTTCCATCACATCACCGTTGCTGAAGAAAGTTCAGACCCAGATTGACCAGCAGGGCCACCGCCATCAGAACCAGTCCGAGCGAAAGACCGAACGCAAATTCCCCCTTGCTGGTTTCCAGAGCGATGGCGGTGGTCATGGTGCGGGTTGTGCCGCGAATATTACCACCAAGCATCATCGCGATACCGACTTCGGCAATCACCCGGCCGAAACCTGCAATCACCGCAGCCATCACCCCGAAGCGGATATCGCGCAATAACTGCAGCGAAGCCTGCCAGGAGGTGGCTCCGAGTGATCGTAAAGTGGGGAGGATCCGGCGATCGGCTCCGATAACAGCAGCGTGAACATAATTGGCCACAATCGGTGTTGCCAGAACCATTTGCCCCAGAATCATCGCCGCTGGGGTAAAAAGCAATCCCCAGCCACCCAGTGGCCCCTGGCGACTGAGCACTCCGAACAACAGCAGCCCGACCACAACCGTTGGTAAAGCCATCAGGGTATTCAGCAGGGTCACCAAGGCTCGTCTGCCGCGAAACTTGCTGATCCCCAGCCATAAACCGACGGGTATCCCGAGTAGAGACGCCAGCAGAATGGCAACGGTCGAAGTATAAAGCGAAGTCCAGACCGTTATTAATACATCTTTGTCAAAGCCGACGATCAGCTTTATTGCCGCCAGTAATGAATCGTACAGATAGCCCAATGGTATTCTCCAGGAGACTGTCGAACTTTCCATGAATCTACTGCGAAATCGTCCGACACCCCCCTAGTGTCGTGTCATGCATGAAATGGCGGAAAATTGCGCCGGAATTTTGCGTGTCAACTGCGTTACGGTTTTCGCTGCATAGCCGTAGCTATACAGCGGAAACCGTAACGCAGTTGACGCGTAAAAGAACCAGCAAGTAGCGACACTTCATGGGTGACACGACACTAGTCCTCAACGTAAAAAAGTTGTTCGCTTCCGTGACGAAAACCGGAGATCAAAACCCGAGCCGATTGACTGGTCAGGTAGTCGAGTAACTTTCGTCCCAGATCGGCCTTGACGTGCGGATGGCGCTGAGGATTGACCATGATGGCGCCGTATGGATTGTACAGCCTGGTATCCCCTTGGACCGCTATCCGCAATGGAGTTTTTTCTTTAAATGCCAGATAAGTGCCACGATCGGTCAGTGTATATCCCTGTCGTTCTCCTGCCATGACAATGACTTCACCCATCCCACGACCGGCCTCCAGATACCAGTTCCCGGCGGGAGCCACTCCAGCAGCAGCCCAGAGCTCCTTTTCCCTGGTATGGGTTCCAGAATCATCACCCCGGGAAACAAAAGTAAACCCGGCAGCGGCAATATGGGCCATCGCAGCGGCGGCATCCTTTTGCCCCTTGATTCCAGCTGGATCATCGGTCGGTCCAATAATAACAAAATCATTGTACATGATATCCCGCCGGTCAACGCCAAACCCTTCGGCAACAAACCGGTCCTCTTTGCCGCGGGCATGGACCAGAATCACATCCACATCACCCGTCTCCCCCAGTTTGATCGCTTTGCCGGTGCCAACGGCAATCACATCGACCTTGCAATTGTTGTGTTGTTCAAAAGGGGGCAGCAGAATTGTCAATAAACCCGAATTCTCTGTTGAAGTCGTCGTCGCCAGTCGTAGATGGTCAAACGCCGAGGCGGAGCTGCAAAACAGGAGGAAGATCAGGAGTGACATCAGGATTGTGCTTCGCTTCATCTGTTTTTTCTCCTTTTTGCTCACCCCGAACTGTGCTCAAGGGCAGGTTCCGGGGATAACCCGTATCATTCAACTCCAACGATGACACTGGTCGACTTGATGATGGCGCAGACTTCATCCCCCTCCTGCAAGCCCAGATTACGGACACTGCTGTCGGTAATTGTTGCGGTCATCGTTTCACCGGCACCGATATCAAGGACAACCTCCCCGACGACCGTACTTTCGGTGATTTTTGCAATCTGGCCGGTAATCCGGTTCTTGGCACTGATCTTCAAAGCAAGGTGATTGTCGGCAATCATCACCGCAGAGGCTTTCACCACCGCATAAGCTGAAGATCCAACCTCCAGCCCTAAAGCATCAACACTGTCAGTACTGATCACCGCCGTCATCTGATGTCCCGATTTCAACTGCAGAACAACCTGAGAGACCGAAATATCGCGAACAATGTCACAGACCGTTCCCGAAAAAACATTTTTGGCACTGATGCGCATGGAGATCCTTTGTAGCAGGGGAAGATAGTTGTTGAAATCGCCCAGTGATTCTTCCAGCCGCGCAAGCATCCCCCGATGCTCCGCGTCAACCAGTCGGTAGAGATGAACAACCTTTTTCCCCGCATCGGTCAGCCGGGTTCCGCCGCCGCCAGAACCACCCGTAGCAGCCACCGTTAGAGGCTGATCAGCAAGATTATTCATCAGATTCAAAGCATCCCAGGCCGTTTTGTAACTCATCCCCGCTACCTTGGCGGCCGTAGAAATAGAGCCACACTGATCAATCTGTTCGAGCAGATCAATCCGATTGCCACCCAGAAAATTCTGCGCTCCTTTCTGCACCCACAAAGGGGCTGTCACCACAACTTTAGATTGATTCATAACCCGCCAGAGGATTAGTATTCAGGGAAGATAGCAGCAAAACCGGGATTGCCCCGCAAGGGTGGGGGCAGTCCTGACACCATCCTTATGTACTCCCTGAATACAGATTTCGAGGATACAACCTCATCGTTATATAGTTGAATACATAACGAATGTCAATGGGGAGTTGTCCCGGGTTTTTCCGGTGCATCGGGGACGTTGCGCCCAAGCGTGAAAAATGGAAGTGTGAATTACTTTTTCGGCCCCTGTGGCAATCGCAGGGAGATACATCCGGCAAGCAAAACAAATCCCGCTGAAACCCACAAGCAGCCAACCAGTCCCGCCAGTTGAAATACAATCCCCGACAGTAGAGTGCCGATTAAGCGCCCGGCGGCGTTGGCCATATAGTAGAAGCCGACGTTGAGTGAAACTTGGTCGGTTTCGCTGTAGGCGAGAATCAGATAGGAGTGGACCGAGGAATTGATGGCAAAGATCAGGCCGAACAGTGCCAGTCCGACAACCACCGTCATCCAGGGTGAAAGCTCAAGGGCCACACCGACAGCAATCAACGCTGTCAGGACGGTGAGAGCAAAGGCTCCGGTACTGGCGGTGCCACCGCGAGGCGTGCCGCCCCGTAGAGATGATTGCAGCAGCTTCGGTGCCAATGCCTGCACGCCACCATAGCCGATCACCCAGAGGGCGAGAAAACCGCCGATCTGAGTGTGACTCCAGTTCAAGGATGCGGAGAGGAATACCGGCAGGCCGACGACGAACCAGATATCACGTGAGCCGAACAGGAACAGTCGCGCCGCCGAGAGCAGGTTGATGTTGCGACTCTTGGAGAAAATGGCGGAAAACCTGGTTTTCGTTTTCGCCATGCCGATCTCTTGCGGTAGAGAGATCATGGTTCCCGCCAGAACCAACACCAAGCCTGCCGCCAGCAGCCACAGAGAATTGCGGAAACCCAACAGGGTCAGCAGCAGGCCACCGAGGAAAAACCCCGCCCCTTTAAGGGCGTTTTTCGAACCGGTCAGCACCGCCACCCATTTAAACAGGGTACTGTCGGCATTTTCCGGCACCAGCACCTTGATGGCGCTCTTGCTGCTCATCTTGGTCAGGTCTTTGGCAATGCCGGAGAGTGCCTGCAGGCCCATCACATAGGCAACCGATAGCAGGGGTGGCCAATTCGGGTCGAGCAGACCAAGGCTGAAAAGGGCGAGGATCTGCAGGGTAAGTCCGCTTAACAGGGTAACCTTCAGCCCCATATTCGAACCGATCCAGCCCCCGATCAGGTTGGTGAGTACACCAAAGAATTCGTAGAGCAGAAACAAAAAAGCGATCTGCACAGCACTGTAGCCAAGATCATGGAAATGGAGCAGCACCAGCATGCGCAGGGCACCGTCGGTGAGGGTGAAGCCCCAGTAGGCGGCGGTGACAAGGCTGTAGTTTTTTATGTTGGTCAATTTTTATCCTCTTCAATCAGTTTTCTATTTCTACCGGATTCGGCACTTTACCGACTGTCAGCAGCCTGAGTGGCGTTGGTCGCCAGCATCAGTGCCAGGGCGACGGAGAATCCACCGGTAATATACCATTTCGAAGCATAGATCGTATACCAGAGACCGGGGCCATTCCTCTTCGGTCATCATCACTGACGCAGCGGATTTTACACCTTGTTGCTATCGTCCTGTCACGTTAAAAGCCTTGGAATGAAAGGATAAAGACAATACAAAAGTTGCCAGCCATGATACTGACAACCCTGCTGATCGCGTGTACAGCAACCGCTGAAGTCCCTCAGGGTATGGCAGGAGCTACTTTTGTCGGGCACTGCTACTCTATCGGCGCCAGCACTCTGGGTGGAAAACCGGATTTCATCTCCGTTGATCCGGTCTGGAGTAGCGCGCGGGAAGGCGATCGGGTTATATTTAACTCTGAGGGAATCTCCATAACTCAGCTTGAGAACTGGTTGAAAGAGGCTGACACTTATATCAGCCCCCTCGAAACGTCCATAATCAAGGACCCTGCAAAGGAGATAACACAATGAAAAGACGAGTTTTTTTAAAAAGTGCAGCTGTTTTGACCGGCAGTTTTTCGGCCTCTCTGGTCATGCTCGATATTATGACTCCACGACGACTGGCAGTGCTTTCCGCCGCTCCAGCAATGGCCGCCGAACAAATCAAGGCATATTCCGTCGATAAAGGGACCTATTTCATGACCGAAAAAGTGACTAAAAGTACAACCGAGTGGAAACAGCTCCTGAGTCCTGAAGAGTTTCATGTCCTCAGAGAAGAAGGCACCGAACGCCCATATACCGGCAAATATGACAAACACTATGAAGAGGGAACCTATCGCTGTGCCGGTTGTGACCTTGATCTCTACGCCTCGAAAGATAAGTTTGACTCCGGAACCGGCTGGCCCAGCTTTACCGCTCCGGTTGCTGACGAAAACGTTGCCACCAGGGACGACAGCCGTTTATTCATGACCCGCACAGAGCTGTTATGTGCGCGCTGTGATGGTCACCTTGGTCATGTCTTCGATGATGGCCCTGCCCCGACCGGCAATCGACACTGTATCAATTCGGTCTCGCTCAAATTTGTTGCCACCATGTAACGGAGGATAAAATGAAATTATCATTACTGGGTATCGCTCTGAGCATAGTTGTCTTAACTGGTCTTGCTGTTGGTGGCACGATGGGAAATGAAGAAATGATGATTGCCGAGCCATCAATGACTGCCAGGGCTATTTTTGCCGGTGGCTGCTTCTGGTGCATGGAATCCGATTTCGAAAAACTGGAGGGTGTCACCGATGTTATTTCCGGATTCACCGGCGGCACCCTTGAGAATCCAACTTACACTGGGGACCACACAGGGCACTATGAAGCCGTCGAAATCAGCTATGATCCCGACAAGGTCAGCTACCAGCAACTGCTCGATCATTACTGGATAAACATCGACCCCTTTGATGACCGAGGACAATTCTGCGACAAAGGACACAGTTACCTGGCTGCCATTTTTGTCGCCAACGATATGGAACGCAAACTGGCCGAAGCCTCAAAACGTAGCGTCGTCGAACAGTTCCCCGACCAGACCGTTGTCACACCGATTCTGGATATCTCCACTTTCTATCCAATCAAGGGTAAAGAAAGCTACCATCAGGATTATTACAAGAACAGTCCCGTTCGTTATAAGTACTACCGATGGAGCTGCGGGCGGGATCAACGCCTCAAAGAGATTTGGGGTGACATGGCAACTCACTGATCACTCTAAAGACAGACAAGGTGAAGGCCAAAGAAGCTGCTGTGGAAGAGAGCAAGTAAAATGCGAAGATTTAGGGGGGTACAGGGTACCAGCTTGTCGGTGGGACGTAGGGGGGGGGGAGATTCAATATCCCCCTCCCTGCGACCGGTGAGAAAATGATCGACCTTCTCAATCATCTACCGGTCATCTTTTGCACCAAAAACAACAGGAAGTGCTGGACGAAATTCGGTTTGAAATGCGATAGTTTTCTTAGGACGCCTTTTCTCTCGTGTGATAACCAGATTATTAAGGCATCTGTTCCCACTAAGTGAGGCATTTTTCCCTCCCCTTCCGCATGAACAGGGCGTTTTCTTTGAATGGGACAGGCTCCAGTCAGGTAAAGGAATCAAGTTATGCCGCGAATTCTCTTTGTCGATGATGACCCGCGATTGTTACGCAGCATCAAGCGCAACCTGCGTGACCAGAGCGACCACTGGCAGCTGCTGTTTGCCGAAAGCGGCACCGAAGCGCTGAAACTGCTTGAGCAGGAACCGGTGGAGGTGGTGGTTTCCGACTTTCAGATGCCACAGATGAGCGGTCTTGAACTGCTGGCCCTGGTGGAAAATCTCTATCCGCAAACCTTGCGGGTCATGCTGACCGGTCAGCCGGGCAAGACCAAATACTCTCAGACGGTCAATATCTGCCACTATTTCTTTCTCAAACCCTTAAAACCGGACGGGTTCAAACGCTTTCTGGGGCGTGCCGCGGAAGTTCTCAGCCTGCTCGACAATCCGGAGCTGACGGCCGCGCTGAACGCTCTCGAGGCACTGCCGATCCATCCCGACAGCTTCAGCAGACTGACCAGCTATCTCGAACAACAGGATATTCACGGAAACCAGCTGGCTCGTATTGCCGGAAAGGATATCGGTCTGGCCCTGCAGTTGTTCAAGCTCTCCTGCTCCGCCAATTTCACCCTGGGGAAAGGCATCAACAGCCTGGAAGAAGCGATTGAATACCTGGAGCCGGAGACCCTGCGTTCTCTGCTGGCGACCCAGCATCTGCTCCATGCCAATGACCGCGCAACCTGCGAAAAATTCAAACTCGACCTGTTGCAGCGGCACAGTTTTCAGGTCATGCAACTGGCGGAGGCCCTGGCTCGGCTCAGCAACCGACAAGATCTACTGAGCGATGTCCGGCTGGCGGCGCTGCTTCACGATGCCGGGCGGATTGTCCTGGCTCACGCCCTGCCCGAGGCCTATAGCGAGGTCTTCGCCCGCCGCCGGGAACAACAACTCACCAGCTTCAATGCTGCCGAAATCCAGACCCTGGGGGCTGGGCACGCCGAAGTCGGCGCCTACCTGGCGGCCCTCTGGGGTGTGCCGCGCAACGTGGTCAATGCCATCCGCACCCATGTCCAGCCGCAGCCGCCGCCCCTGGTGGAGCAACCGGTCAGTCATCTGATCTGGCATGCCAATCACTTGGCCCAGGGGAGGCTGGAGGACCTGCCGGATTACGCCCAAAAGCTGCCCCAAGAGCCTAAATGGAGCGCCTTTTTCGCCCAGTTGCAGGGCGATTCCATGGGGGACGACAGGTGAATTCCGGCCAGATGCAGACAGAATCAGCCCTGCTGTTGATCGAAGAGAGCGAAGACTACCGCCTGACGCTGACCAGTGACAGCCTGCAGCTCGAATGCCGCGCCCAGCTCGAGATTTTCCCGCCGCAAGAGGAGCTCCCCGACAGCGAAGACAAACAGTTGCAGTACGATGAGCAGCCGACAACTGAGCCGTCGCCCGACCGGATCAGGCACCCCCCTTTGCTGACCCCCCCGGATCTACTCTGGATCCTGCAGAAACACGCGATTATTGACAGCATCGACTATGCTGCGCTCTATGAATTTTGTGCCGATATCGACCGGAACCAAGAGCCGGAAACCCGGGTTCTGGCTCGGGGAGTCGCCCCGCAAAAAGGGGATGACGGCTGGTTTGAATTGCTGGTCAAACCTTTCGGCAGTGCCATTGAATTGCATGAAGACGCCGAGGGTCGGGTCGATCCCAAAAACCTGAACACTTATACCGCCATCGAGACAGGGAGGAAGCTCGGCCTGGTCCATTCTCCCAAACAGGGGATTCCCGGCCGGACCGTTCAGGGGCAACCAATCCCGGCCGAAGCGGGCTCTCCCTACCAGTTGAAAGCCGGTGACGGAGTGGTCCTCAAGTTCGACGACCGGGTCGCCTTTGCCGAACGGGCGGGGCAAGCCGTCCTTAACAAAAACACCCTGTCAGTGGTAGAGCTGCTGACCATTTCCGGGGATGTCGATTTGAGCGTCGGCGATATCCACTTCAACGGCCTGGTCGACATTAAAGGGGAGGTCCCCGACGATTTTGACGTCAAGGCAGGTAAGGGGCTGCTGATCCACGGGCCGGTAGGGGCCTGTCAGATTGAATCGGGCGGCGATCTGGAACTTACCAGCATGGCCGGCAAGGAGGTTGGCACCATCATCTGCCGCGGAGATCTGCGCGCCCGCTTCCTCAATCAGGTCAATGTTTACTGTTATGGCAATCTGTACGTCAGCGGTGAAATTCGCAATTGCCGGATCAAAACCACCGGTAGCATTCTGGTCGAACGAGGTGCCGTTATCGGTGGCAGCTGTGTCGCCTACGGCGGTATTGAAGCCCAGACTTTCGGCGCGCCGTCCGGGCAAACTACGCTTTTAACCGCCGGTCTCTACTTTCCCGATGCCGACCGTTTCGCCTATCTGCGTCAGCGTCGCGGTCAAATTGAACAACAGTTGATCTCAATCGGGGAAGCCATCGCCCCACTGAAAAAGCTGATCAAAAATAATCCGCAGCTCGCGGACACGGCTGAAACCCGTTTGATCCTGCTCCAGGAGCAGGTCGCCAAACTGGAAGAAGAGCGGCGGCGCACTCAGCATGAAATGCGGGCTTCCGCCACGCAGGAACCCGAGGGGCGCAACGCCAAGATCAATGCTCATAAAAAAATCTGGGATGGAGTGCGGATCAAACTCGGTCAGGCTGACGAAACTCTCAAACAGGAGTTGCGCGGGCCGCTTTCGGTTATCGAAAACAGCACGTCCGGCGGTCTGCGCTTTCTGCCCCTGACGAATCTCGCCATCAGTACCGAGGAGCTGGAAGACCCCCTGGAGGAGCAGACAGAAAGCACTCCGCCAACTCAAGGGCGGGCGAAGGGATCATAGAATTAAAAGTTTATTAGCTCAGCCAATCTCCAATCCTGTTCTCCAGCCAACACTTCTCCACGCCGCACCGCCTGGCTAATCCCCAACTCTCGGACGAGAGGCACTGACATAAAACCTATTATATGTTGACAATGATTTAAATTTACATATACTTACTCTAATGATATGTTTCAAATCAAGCTGGTGTGAATTATTAAAGTGTTTGATTACTGCTGAATGAGCAGAAGGCAGGTTATGAAATCCATCTTGTATAGTCACTCAACAGTACGTCTTACCAAGCCATCATTCAATCGTATTCGGCATCGATTGTTATCCATACCAATCTGTCTTTTTTTACTATTGTTTACGATCCCACCTTTTACACATGCAGAAGAGACAATCCGCGTTGGATACTTTGACAAAAAACCGGTTTCTTTTTCTGGAGAAGAAGGTCACCCCCGTGGCTTTGCTGTCGATATTCTCACCGATATCGCCGAGGAAAACAGATGGAAACTGACATATATTCATGGCAGCTTTCCTGAGAGTTTCAAGCGTCTCAAATCGGGCAAAATTGACCTGATGCTCCCCATCGGTTACAGCGCATCCCGTAAAGTTGACATCGACTATTCCGACGAACCTCTTCTGTCAAGCTGGGGATGTCTGTTCACCCAACGTGGCGGATCAATCAAGTCCCTTGCAGACATTTCCGGGCAGCGTATTGCTTATTTCAAAACAAGCCTGTTCTATAAATCTCTTCACAACATACTCAATGGACTCGGATTAACAGCTGATTTTATCGAAGTCGACAGTTACAACGAAATTTTTTCTGGAATCGCTGCTGGTCGTTTTGACGCTGGAGCCGGCGATCGCTTGGCGTTGGTAGGGTTAGAGCCAGAGGTCGAACAGGAAATTGACGGATCGATCGTCTTTCATCCTTTCGCGCTACATGTTGCAGTCACTGATGGCGACCCCAAAGATCTTTTATCCAAAATCGACCACTACCTCCACAAAGGTCGATCAACCCCCGATTCGCGCTATTCCAAACACCTGAATTACTGGCTGTCCGGCACAGCAGGAAGACCATCAGCGTTACCACAGACCTTGGCTATTACCTTAGTGCTGATACTTCTTGGTTCTCTCCTTTATATTCTCTCCCGGATTTCCGCTATTCGCCGAACCTTAGGTTTAACCGAAATAGTTGAAGCCCGGGCCAGTCTCAATATTCTTATCATCAGCTGGGCGATAGGTGCCTTTTATTGGGTTGGGGATTCACTTGTCGAGTACTTTTGGGTCAATCCATCCCATAAAAGCTACCTCTCCCTATTCTTGTCCCGGGATAATCTTCACGAAGTAAGCATGCGCCTGTCGTTTGTCGGTGTTGTTGTCCTGGGTGGCATTATCATTTCACGAATTTTTGCGCGGTTGACAGCAGCACAGACGGAAACGAAAAAAACCGCAGAAAACCTGCGCACAACCCTTTACTCTATCGGTGATGCGGTCATTGCCACCAATACCGACGGTGCCATAGTCCGAATGAACCCGGTGGCAGCAAAGCTCACTGGCTGGACGGCTGAAGAAGCCAGTCAAAGACCACTGACCGAGGTTTTCCATATCATTAATGCCCAAACAAGAGAACCGGTCGAGAACCCGACCAATCAGGTACTCGAAAATGGGAAAATTGTTGATCTGGCTAACCACACTATATTGGTCGCCAAAGATGGAGAGGAATACCAGATCGCTGACTCTGCTGCGCCGATTCGCGATGCCAACAGCAACATTACTGGTGTAGTTCTGGTCTTCCGCGATGTAACCGAAAAATATTCCTTGCAGGAATCGCTTAAAAAAACTCAAAACTACCTCTCCAATATCATTAACTCAATGCCTTCGGTACTGGTCGGAGTCAATATTGATGGCGAGGTGACCCAATGGAACAGTGAGGCAGAACAGTTTACAGATATTGCTACTGAGAATGCTCTGGGACGGTCGTTAGCAGAGGTTTTCCCCCGGCTATCGATAGAAATGCCGCGTGTCCGTGAAGCGATACAGAATCGCCAGACGCAGTTCAACCCCAAGCAGACTTGTCCCGAAAGCGAAGAGACCTGCTATGAAGATATCACCATCTACCCTCTGGTTGCCAACGGTGTAGAGGGGGCGGTGATCCGGGTCGATAATGTCACCGAACGGGTTCAGATGGAAGAGATGATGGTTCAAACTGAAAAAATGCTCTCTATCGGTGGACTTGCGGCAGGCATGGCTCATGAAATCAACAATCCACTGGGGATCATCAGTCAGGCTGCCCAAAATGCTATGCGGCGCCTCTCAACAACCCTCCCTGCCAACCAGAAAATTGCTGCTGAGCTTGGAATTGATTTAAAACAGATCGATACGTATCTTAAAAAAAGAGAAATTCCTCGGTTTTTGGAAAATATCAAAACAGCTGTCAACCGCAGCTCTGAAATCATTCAAAATATGTTGAACTTCAGTACAACCAATGCCTCACAACGTGAAACCTGCTGTATCACAGACATTATCAAAGAATCGCTCACATTGGCTCACAGCGATTACGATCTGAAGAAAAAATTTGACTTTAGAAATATCCAGATTGAGACTCATCTGGCCGAAGACTTACCCCAGATATCAATCAATCGGATTGAAATTCAGCAGGTCGTTTTCAACCTGCTGAAAAATGCCAGTCAAGCCATGAATGACGTTAGTCGAGATAATTACCTACCCAAAATCACCATAACAGCAAGTGCTGATCAAGATAATTTAACCCTTAAGCTGACGGATAATGGCCCAGGCATGCCGGCCGCAATTAAAGCACGGATCTTCGAGCCATTCTATACCACAAAAGAAATTGGTGCCGGGACAGGTCTGGGTTTGTCAGTTTCATACTTTATCATCGTAAAACGTCATCAGGGTCAGTTCCAGGTTGAGTCTGAAGAGGACAAAGGAACCAGCTTCACCATCACTCTGCCGCGAGGAAATTAACGTGCATAATGAGTCCTGGGATCATGAATATATTATCCGTCATATTTTGCTGGTCGATGATGAAGCTGCAATCTGCAACAATCTGAAAGCGTTTCTTGAAGACTTTGGCTACGACATTTCTGTCGCCCATAACGGTAAAGATGGGCTGGAAATGTTCAATGCAAACGTCCCGGATCTCGTCATACTGGATCTGCACATGCCAGTTATGTCTGGACATGAGCTTTTGACTAATATCACCGCAACACACCCAGAAATTCCGAAAATCGTTATCTCCGGAGTCGGCGTCATAAGTGAAGCAATGCAAACCGTCGGTGAAGGGGGGTGGGACTTCATCTCAAAACCGATCCATGATCTCAACATCCTGATCCATAAAATCAAGCTTATTGAGGAAAAAGCCACCCTGATCCGCCAAAATCGTCTCTATAAAGAACATCTGGAGCAACTGGTTGAAAAGAAAACTGCTGATGTACAAAGATTAAACCTGCAGATTATCGGCACCCAGAAAGAGATCGTTGCAAAACTAGGTGATGTCATTGAAACACGATCTCAGGAAACCGGTAACCATGTCCGCCGGGTTGCCTATCTCTCCAGATTACTGGCTCTTGCCTACGGTCTAAATTCTAGCGAAGCAGAAATTATCAGAATGGCATCACCATTACACGATGTCGGGAAAATTGGCATTCCCGATGACATTCTCAATAAATGTGGAAAACTGACCGAGGAAGAGTTTGAGAACATCAAAAGCCATACAAGTATCGGTTACAACATGCTCAAAGACTCAGATCAACCCATCATCCAGGCCGGTGCCATTATTGCTGAACAGCATCATGAACATTGGGATGGGTCAGGTTACCCAAGAGGATTAAAAGATGAACAGATCCATACTTATGGGCGCATTACCTGCCTGGCTGATATCTACGATGCTCTCCGCCAAAAACGCCACTACAAAGAGGCTTGGAGTGAAGAACAAACTCTGAAATATATAAAAGAAAATTCAGGGACCATCTTTGAGCCAAAACTGGTTGCATTATTTCTAGAGAACATTGCTGAAGTTGAGCAGATTGTTTCAGATTATCGGCAACCAGATAAATTTATCTATTGCTCCGGCGATTAAACAGTTAATTCAGGCGGCATCTTCAAGATCATGGGTGGGGAAATGCTTTTAGATAACTAAGTCGCTAGCTCCGTTTATCTAAATGGAGAAAACCAATTCAGTCCAAAGACCGCTGGCTTCCATCTGTCAAAATCTGCTAACCGTCTCTAATTCCTGCAACTGCCAAAACAATTATCCGGGGAGGATCCGGATCTTGCGGAAAATGGTTACGGCAATCGAAAGGTTTCAACAATCAAATCACACAGCGCGACAGCATCATCAAGATCAAAAACGGGGACATCCAACTCCAAAGGGGAATCAGAAGCGACAGCGACCAGAGCAGGATCATGATTCTCACCACGGCAGAACAGGGAATCGCCACACGCCTGGCGGTGAACCTCAATCTTTGGCATCGTGCTCCGTTTGAATCCCTCGGTCAAAAGGATATCGACATCGCCACAATAGTTGGCCACAATCTCTTCCAGCGCAGGTTCTCCACCAGCCCCGCTCTGTTTCACCATGGCAATTTTTTCAGCCGAGGCAATCAACATCGTATCAGCACCGGCCTGGGTCAGTCGCCAGGAATCTTTTCCCTGATGGTCAATTTCAAACTGATGGGCATTGTGCTTCACAACTCCGACCCGATAGCCGCGTAATTTCAATTCGGCTATCAGCTTTTCCAGCAGCGTGGTTTTCCCGGTGCCACTTTTGGCAACGATTGAAACAACAGGGGGAAGCATATTTACGGCAAGACCTTGTTCCATCGGTCTATCGTCGTTGTTGCAAACAGACCCGCTTTAGCATAAGGATCTCCGGCAGAAAAAGCTTCAGCTGCAGATTTATCGGCCAAATCAAGAATAACGATCGAACCGCACATATTTTCGTCGCCGTCCAGAATCGCTCCAGCGGCAAACAATTTTTCACCGAAACTCTTTAAATATTCCACATGGGCGGGGCGGTTTTCCTGACGAACGGGCAGATGCCCTTTTTTATCGATACAGCGAATAACAAAAAGCATATTTTTAACTCTCCTTTTAGTTTTGATGGCGTCGAAAAAGCCCACCGCAAACGTCAATGTTCCCGGTTAAAAGGGAGCAGCACAAGATCTGCAACCGGTACATTGATCCAGAATTGTGACGGCCATCAAATTATTTTTCACCTCAAGGGGTTTTGGGGGTTTTTACTTTGCCCTTAACCAGCCTTCTGATTTTTTTCTTCACTCCGTTGACCACAAAAGGGGTTGCACGACCTCGCTCGAGAAGCCGTTTTTTCATCATCTCCCGACGATTCAGTGGTGGCGTATAATTTTCATTGCAATCAACCATCGACAAAGCCCCTTGATGACAAACCGATATGCAGGCGCCACAACCAAGACAAACCTGTTCTTGTAGCTGTACCGGTTGCTTTACCTCATCAATTTTCAGGGCAGCAACGTTACAGGCTGTGACGCAAAGCCCGCAACTGTTACACAGCTCCTCATCAACTTTAAGGATAAAGGGTGCCTTGGCAACCCCTTCAGAAAAACCGGCTTGCACCCCGGCCAACAACTCGCAACAGCAAGAACAACAGTTACAGATAAATGATGGCTTGTGGCGGATATTATCGGTGATATGGGTGAGGTTAAGCTGACGCGCCCGATCCAAAATTTCGAGAAGTTGTTCAGCTGTTTGTTCTTTGGCAAATCCCCGCCGTACCAGAAATTTGGCGCCGGTGCCAAGAGAGATACAGATATCCTCCATGGGAGCCCCCTTGATGCAATCTTCCCCCAAATGGTGCTTCTTGTGTCGGCAATAACAGAGACCAACGGCTCCATATTCAGCACCATTGATAATCTCACGGGCGTTCTCATAACTGGTCACAGTGGAACTGGTCGGGATCTTGTCTTCGTAAACCAAAGCGCGGGTGAGTGGCGTTTTGCTATCAAAAAATTCCTTTGCCATCCCTTCCCGGGGAGTTTCATATAGATATTCCTGCATCAACCGGGAAATCTTTTCCTTGGGCAGGTCGGTGCGGTTTTTCATAAAGGTCAATTCAAAAAACCCGATCAACCCGGGTAACAACAGATAGTAAACCTCCCCTTCATAAGGAAGATCCATCACCAGACCCTTTTCACACATCTGTTCTAACTGCGGCTGAAGCTCCACCCCGGAAATACCCGTAACATCGGTCAACTCTGCCAGAGTTGCTTCTTCAAGTGGAAAACGGGAGGCAATAAAAGCTTCATTTTCGGCAAACAACAGGGACAGAATTTCCCGTAATTTTTCGCTGTCGGGGAGTCCGACCGGATATTTATTCAAACGATCTATCAAGGGGACGATACTGCTCTTGCTGCCAACATGATGACCCATTGTAACTCCTTAAAATATCTGTTCTCTGGTTGGCACTGATAGCCCCGGGTGGCCAAAGGCCGGATGAGGGGGCCTTTTTAGCGTTTCTATTTCCTTCACCCGGCCCCTCTGAGGAAGAATTTTATTCGGCCATCTGGTAACAGTCTTCCAGTTCAATCACCTGCTTCCAGAGCTGTTCAAAGCTGGATTGATCCTGTGCTGGTTTTTTGATCATCAGTTGGAAAATCTCTTCCTGTGCAGGAAGGTTATTGTGGTTGAGAATCATCTGCAAGGCAAAATTGGCATAATCTCGAATCAGAAAATCAAAAATCTGTTCCAGCAGATCACTTTCAACCTGGTAGATTCGACTGTTTTCCAGAATCAGCTGAGCATAAACAACCAAAGTGAACAACTCCCCCGCCGCCAGCATATAATCGATATTTTTCATCTGTTCCGATGTTGGTGGTGCCTCAATCAGCAGCCTCCGGAACAGCTCCACCTGTTCCCGGAATATGCCGATATTTTCTGACTCGAAACCTTGATAGGCGCGTCGATAATCGGGGAAATGGATTTTTGCCAAACCTCCGGTGAACTGGCTGAACAGATAGTTATCATCGGCAATGTCGTTACGTCGGGGAATATCAGGGTAATCGACCGGTTCAAAGAAATAGTTGCGGATAAATTTGACGTTCAGCGCCATATTGACGTGCTCGGTCCCTTCCAGTTTAGGGAGCATCCCGATATCGCGGAGTGCCATTTCGAAGTAGGTATCCTGCTCAAAACCTTTCGCGGCGATAATATCGTGGAGCTGATTCACCACCTTCTCCCCCTGCGAAGTCACCTTCATTTTGACGATCGGATTGAAGAGCAAATAACGCCGGTCATCATCAGAGGCACTGCGCAGATAATCGCCGGCACGCAGGGCAAACAGTTTGGCGGCATTTAAGCGGGCATAGGCTTCGGTCATGGTTTTACGCACGTGGGGGAAATCGGTCACAAACTGACCATAAAGACTACGTTTTGCGGCATGATTGAGAGCTTCATAAAAACAGTGGGTGGCAATTCCGATGGCAGCAAACCCAAGCTCGAATTTACCAATATTGACCGTACTTAAAGAGGAATCCCAGGCCAGTTGCCCCACTGAAAGAATCTCTTCTGGCGTAATCGGGTAATCGTGCAGACAGTATTCGGCAACATAAGCTTGACGGACACCGGAGGTGTCAATTTTTTTGACACACTCGTAGTTGGGGTGATCGCTTTTGACCACAAAAAATACATATTCACCGGTATCGGCAAGTTTGCCGAAAGTTGAAACCAGAGCGGCACAATTGCCATTACCAATGTAATATTTTGAGCCCCGTGCCAGCCAGGATCCGTCCTGCTGTGGATAAAGCATCACTTCACTGGAATAGAGATCGGCTCCATGATCTTTTTCCGACAGACCAAAAGCAAACACCCCGCCATCCTGGAGTTGTTGTGCGGTTTCGTGTTTAACGGCTTCGTTATCCCCCATCCAGATTGGCCCCAATCCAAGGATGGAAACTTGCCAGGCATACCAGTAGCAAAGACCATAAAAAGCCAGAACTTCGTTAAACTCACCAATCCGCCACATATCCCAGCGGGAATCGTCGGCGCCGTAGCCAGCCGGGGTGAGCATGGTCGCAAATACTTTTTCCTCTTTGATAAAAGCGAGGAAATCGTCATACCAGAGCATCGCCTGATCATCTTCCTTGATCTGTTTCAGCCCTTTCTTTTCAAAAAAACTGATGGTTTTCTCCACCAGTTGACGTGATAGTTCGTCGGCATGTTCACGCTGATATTTGTGTGGATTAAAAAGGAGCATATTTGACCCTCCTGAATTTGTTATAGAGAGTTTCGAGAAAAACAGTTTAAGAAAATTGCGAAAAATCGGCTTTGCGTTTTTCGGCAAAAGCGTTGATAGCTTCCTGCGCCTCAGGCCTGGCCAATTGTTGCAGAAACAATTTCCCCTCTTTACCCATCACTTCAGCAACCTGCCGAGCCTGATTTTCTTTCAGCAGAGACTTTGTCAAGCGCACCGACGCTGGTGGTTGTGCAGCCAGTTGAGATGCTTTCTGCATGACCTGTCCGGACAAATCGGCAGCTGGAAAAGTACAATTAACCAGCCCAAGCTCCAACGCTGTTTCAACATCAAGTGTCTCCCCAAGGAGCAATATCTCTGAAGCACGTAAGTAGCCCACCAACTTAGGCAACAAATAACTTGATGCCGCCTCTGGACAAAGCCCGAGATTAACGAAGGGGAGTTTGAATTTGGCGGTTTCATCGGCATAAACCAGATCACAATGAAGCAGCATGGTGGTCCCAATACCAACGGCAGAACCACTGACCATGGCAATGACCGGCTTTTGTGCCTGACTGATCGCCCGTAGAAAACGGAATACCGGGCTATGCTCTCCTGCGGGTGGATTTTCAGCGAAATCACTCAGATCGTTACCGCTGGTAAAGCAGTTCTCTGTCCCGTGAATCATAATCACGCGAACCTGATTGTCAACTTCTGCAGATTCGATAGCTGCGGTCATGGCATCGTACATTGCCAGGGTTAAAGCATTCAGTTTATCCGGCCGCTGGATACCAATCTTGAAGACCTCTCTATCGAGGGAGGTCGTTACCAACTCAATTTCATTAGCCATTATTTGATCCCGTCTTTAGAGAATATCCCGACCTGCCGCAAATCCCTGGTGAATTGCATCAAAAACCATCGCTGGCCGATTTGCATCACCAACGACCTGGCAGGGAATCTGTTGTTCGGCGGCCATTTTCTGCACCGGATTACAGGTCCTGGTTCCGACAGCGAGAACAACCGTATCAGCTAAAATTTCCCGACGTTGTCCCGATTGTTCAATCACGACTCCAGCTGGGGTTATTTCGCGAACTTCAGCCTCAGGGCAAGTATCAATTGCGGCTCGTTTGACGTCTTGCAACATGCTCCAACGGGTCGATTTACCAAAATTTGCCCCCAGTTTATCGATCATTTCGATCAAAGTGACGTGCTTGTTGCCTGTCGTAGCAAGACGATAGAGTTCCTCTGCAGTTTCGGCCTGACTTACCAGGAGAAACTTCAATTCATCTCCCGACAGGGTCCCCTGCTCGGCGAGCAGCAAAGCTGTTTCAATCCCGACAGCACCACCACCGATAATTGCGATCTTCCGCCCCGTAGTCACTTTTCCAGCCAGAACATCCCAGGCCTGTACGACATGCGGAAGATCGGTACCGGGGACCTTCGGCACAATCGGGGTTCCCCCCGTAGCCAGGATCAAGGCTTCCGGTTTTTGCTCTGCCAGTAACGGGGCATCAACCACTGTATTGGTCACAATCTGCACATCCAGATCTGCCAGTTGTTGTTGCAGGTCAACGGCCAGTCCCAGAAACTCTTCCCGCCCCGGTGGAGCACCGGCGAGATGGAGCTGTCCACCTAGAGTCAGACTTTGTTCATAAAGGGTAACTCGATGACCTTGTTCCGCTGCTGCGATTGCGGCACTCATTCCGGCAGCCCCACCCCCGACAACCATCAGCTTGCGGGGCTGTTCGGTCATCTGCGCCCGGGTTTCCGTTTCCTTGCCCACCCGGGGGTTACAGAGGCATTCGACTGGCTTCATCTTAAATAGATTATCAAAACAGCCCTGAGCACAAGCGACACAGTGGATGATTGTGTTGTCCCGATGTTCTCGTGCCTTGTTCGGCAGCTGCGGATCGGCAATCAAAGATCGCCCCATGGCAACCATGTCGCAGGAACCTGCACCGATCAGCTGACGTGCCACATCGGGATCGTTGATCCGGTGACCAGCAATCACCGGAACGTTCACTTCGTTGCGAATATCCCGCGCCAGATAACTGAACACTCCACGGGGGACCTTGGTGACAATCTGCGGAACCTGAGCTTCATGCCAACCGACATTGATAGAAAGGGCGTCGGCACCGGCATCGACCAATTGAACGGCAAAAGTCTTTAATTCATCACGCCCAATCCCATTCGGCATAAAATCATTGCCGTTGATTCTGACCAGTAGCGGAAAATCGGCGCCGGTTGTTTCTTTGACCGCTCGAATGATCTCCAGGCCGAAACGCATCCGGTTTTCCAGACTGCCGCCATACTGATCCTGACGTTGGTTGGTCAACGGCGAAAGAAACTCACTTATCAGATAACCGGTACCCGCGAGAATTTCCACCGCATCAAATCGGGCGGCTTTAACTCTCCCGGCTGCAGCGGCAAACCGTTGAATGATTGCAGGGATTTCATCCGCCTCGAGTTCACGGGGCGTTTCGCGGGTCATCCTCGATGGAATTGGCGAGGGGGCCACCGGCTTTTTCCCACCCAGAAACATCGAAAAATTATACCGCCCGGCATGATTGAGTTGAACGCATGCCGCCGCCCCGCCGTCTTTGATCGCAGTCGCCAGATCTGTCAGGCCGGGGATAAATGCATCGCTATGGGCACCGATATTACCGGGGAGCCCCGAAAGTTCGTCAACAGTTGCGTAACCAACATTGATCATTGCAACACCGCCGCTGGCTCGCTCACGATAAAAATCGATCAGTTGATCGGTCACAACAAATTTACGGCACATATTCATGTGCATCGCCGGCATCAGAATCCGGTTTTTCAGCTTCAGATGGCCCAGTGAAATGGGGTCGAATAGTCGATCAGATTGCATTGGATTTTCCTGTCTGTGATTGAATCAGTCGACGGCATAGCCGAATTGATCGGCGACCTGAGAAAACAGGTCCATCTCAATCAGCACATCCCGCAAAATATCTGGCTCCGCTAGAAAATCGCGGAGAAAAACAATTTCGGATCCCTTCAGATAACTGATAAATGGATGGGTGGCTTCGTCCTTGAATAATTGAGCGACAATCTCTGCTGCGGAGATATTCATCGACCACTGCTTGATTCGAGCTGCCCGCGCCAACAGTTTATCGACATAAAACAGTAAGCAGCTGTCGACACTATCGATCCTTTTACGATGGCCGGGCAAAATCTGTTTATCACGCAATGTCACCAGCTTGGTCAGGCTGTCACAATAAGCGACATAGTTTTTAAAGCGCTCTCCAGTTAACAGATCAACATCAAGAAGTGGCGTTTGAAAAATCCCCCGCAACATAACATCACCGGTAATCGCCCAGTCGTCGCCGATCAACACCATGTCACTTTGAGAATGGCCCGGGCAGGCAAGGGTCGTTAATCCCAACTGTTGCGGAAGGCCTTCTTCAATAACTTTAAAGTTCTCGGGCAACGGAGGGAAAACGCTACCGTCATCCATACTGCCCCGGAATTGTTCGAGAAAGGAAGCCTTAAAGCCGATCTGCAACAGCAAATCGTACATCAGCTCCAGCCGTTCGGTATGTCGGGTAATTTTGAGGTGATCGCGAAAGGGGAGGTAAACCGTGGCAGAAGTTTCTTCTCCCAACCATCGCGCCAGTCCATAATGGTCAATGTGACAGTGGGTCACAATGACGTGCTTAAGCCGCTCAAGATCGAGATTTTCCTGCAAATACTGCTTCCCGTTAGCGGTCGGTGGCCCGGTATCAAAAAGAACCAGTTCACCATCGATTTCGGCACTGTAGCAGTGGACTGCACCGACAGCGTATTCGGTATTTATAGTGTGTTGAGTGGGGGGCATATAAAGTCAGATTCCAAGAGCAGCGGGTAGCAAGAAAATCAAAAGCATCAACGCAGAGGCGGAGCGTTGCAGAGAAAGCAAAAGCCAGTTCAATTAAACTTGAAACAAAAAAGATTTGTAACTATTCACCACCACTACTGATAGGGGCTTGTGGTACCCATGGCCGGCGCAAAGTGGCCCTTGGAATGGGTGCCTCAAGGCATTGCTGAACAGTTACAAAGATTTTTGCCTTTCTCTGCGTACTCCACACTTCTCCGCGTCTCTGCGTTAAAAGACTTTAAAAATCAGAAAATATATTTTTCCGCATCGTTGGCAGCCGCCGCCAGAGTCCGTTTAGCTTCCAGCAATCCACTGGCATCGTACTTGGTATAACGGCGCACCCCGGAAAGAATCATCGTCAGGGCATCCCCTTCCTCTACCATGTAAGCCCCTTTTTTTGCTGCGCTGGCAGCAACTTCGGTCGCATTGAAAGTAGCAACCTTGACTGCGGCCCGCAGTTGTTCCTGTTTGGCCGGGCTCAAGGTGTCGATGATCTTCTCTGCTCGCAAGACTGCACTCTCAATGGCAAAAATTTGAATCACGATATCTGAAGCTGCCATGAGAATTTCCTGCTCATCGGCCAGTTTATCCATATATTTCTGGACACCAGCACCGGAGAGGATCAGGAACAGGGTTTTCAGGTTCTGTATCGTCATCTTTTCGGCAATAAATGGAATCGACTCATCGACATCCTCAAATGAAGGGGTCATCAACGATTCAAACGCCTTCATCGACTCGGCCTGTAACGGCAGCTCCCCTTTCATCGCCCGCTTCAGAATCATTCCTGAAGTCAACAGTCGATTGATTTCGTTGGTTCCCTCAAAAATCCGGTTGATCCGTTCATCACGATAGTAACGCTCTGCCGGATACTCACTACAGAAGCCGTAGCCCCCGTGAATCTGCACCACTTCGTCAACGGTTTTTGCCAGAACATCACTACAGAAAACTTTGGAGATACCACACTCGGGTGCATACTCCTCAATCGCTTTCAGGTACTGGTCGTAATAATCGTCAACCCCTTTGTCGATAGTCGCAATTTTGTCATCGAGCAAACCGGCTAATCGGTAAACCAACGATTCAGAGGCATAAATAGATGCGGTCAAATCGGCAATCTTCTCCTGGATTGCCCCAAAAGAGGAGATCTGACGATTGAACTGCTTACGCTCGTTGGCATAACGGATCCCTTCCCCCAGAGCCATTTTAGACGCTCCCGTCACCCCGGCACCAAGCTTGAAGCGACCGATATTCAGCGAGTTGAACGCTATTTTGTGACCTTTGCCGATTTCGCCGAGAACATTTTCCACCGGCACTTGACAGTTATCGAGGATAATCTGCGTGGTTGAGCTCCCCTTGATTCCCATCTTTTTCTCTTCATTCCCAACAACCAGACCTGCAAAGCTTTTCTCGACCAGAAAGGCGGTAAAATGTTGCTTGTCCACTTTGGCAAAAACGGTGAACAGCTCAGCAAATCCACCGTTGGTGATATACTGCTTGGTGCCATTGAGAATATAGTTTTTCCCATCCTCAGAGAGAACTGCTGAAGCCTGGGCTCCCAAAGCATCACTTCCCGAACCGGGTTCGGTCAGGCAATAGGCGGAGCACCACTCTCCGGTAATGATTTTTTCCAGATATTTTTCCTTCTGCTCTGTCGTCCCGTAGTAAATCAAGGGGAGGGTCCCAATCCCGGTGTGAGCAGCGTAGGCAACAGAAAAAGAGCCACTGGTCGAAATCTTTTCCCCAACCAGCATGCTGGAGGCTTTATCTAATTCGAGACCACCTTCTTCTTCCGGAGCATCCATCATCAACAGCCCCAGTTCTCCACACTTTTTCATCCCTTCAACCACATGCTCGAAGTTCTGTCCCTCAATTTCATCATGATGCGGGATGATTTCATTTTCGACAAACTGCTCGGTCGTCTCGGCCATTGCCCGTTGCTCGTCGGTAAAATCTTCGGGAGTAAAAATATCCTGACATTCGCTCTCAGCGATTAAAAATTCGCCGCCCTTCATAATTTTTCCAGCCATAATAATTACCTCTTCTATCTATCGATTAATTCAATTCATGATTGTAGGGGCGCTGCTTGCTGCACCCCGTTTCCGTTATTTCGAGCAGGGCGCGGCAAGCAGCGCCCCTACGAGTTATAATTTTTCAAAAATTCCCGCAGCACCCATGCCCCCGCCAATACACATGGAAACCATGCCGTAACGCAATTCACGGCGTTGCATTTCGTGCAGCAGCGTTGCTGTCAACTTAGCTCCCGTACAGCCAAGGGGGTGTCCCAAGGCGATAGCGCCACCGTTGACATTGAGGGTATCGGTATTTAATCCCAACTCTTTGATTACCGCCAGAGACTGGGCAGCAAACGCTTCATTCAGCTCAATCAGGCCGACATCGCTCTGTTTCAGGCCAGCCAGTTTCAAAGCGGCCGGAATCGCCTCAACCGGACCAATTCCCATAATTTCCGGTGGGACTCCCTTGACTGCAAAGGCGACAAAACGGGCCAGCGGTTCCCCACCAATTTGTTTGAGAAACTCCTCCGAGACGACCAGAGCCGCTGCTGCGCCATCGGTCATTTGTGATGACGTACCGGCTGTCACCGACCCACCCTGTTTAAATGCCGGCTTGAGCTTACCCAGCCCCGCGGCGGTCGTATCGGCTCGCACGCCGTCATCAATCGCAACTTTTTCGCTGTTTTTTTGAACTTTCCCTTTAACAATGGCGGTCTTTTCCACTTCAACCGGGATGATTTCATCGGTAAAGCGCCCCGCTGCGATGGCCGCTGCCGCTTTTTTATGGCTTTCGACCGCAAAAGCGTCCTGATCTTCGCGGCCGATTTCGAACTTGTCGGCGACCAACTCCGCGGTGATCCCCATAGAGGCAAACGCCTCGGGCCATTCGGCGACCAGTCCAGGATTAGCACTGTATTTATTGCCTCCCATGGGAACTGTGGTCATCGATTCGGTCCCGCCAGCAATAATACAGTCGGCAAAGCCAGCCATAATCCGCTCGGCGGCCAGAGCAATACTCTGCAAGCCTGAGGAACAAAAACGGTTGATGGTTTGCGCCGGAACCTGGTAAGGAACTCCTGCCTTCAACGCTGCAATCCGCGCAACATTCATCCCCTGCTCCCCTTCGGGGAAAGCACAACCGAGTACGACATCATCAATCCTCATCGGATCTATTTTGGTGCGTTCAATCAGCCCGGCAAGTGCGGCTGCAGCCAGATCATCGGGGCGCATATCTTTGAATTTGCCTTTGTTCGCCCGGCAACCGGGAGTACGGTAAGCGGCAAGTATATAAGCTGTTTTCATCGTCTATTCTCCTTCAAATGCCTGTAGGGGCGCTGCTTGCCGCGCCCTTTTCCGGCGATAGGACAGGGCGCAGCAAGCGGCGCCCCTACAGATTCAAAATTTAATTCCGTAGCGGCTTACCTTTTTTCAGCATATGCTGAACCCGCTCTGCCGTCTTTTTGTTGCCACACAACTTGAGGAATGCCTGCCGCTCCAGTTGCAACAGATAATCTTCCGAAATCGGGGTTCCCGGCAGCACATCTCCGCCGGTTATGACATCGGCAATAATTCCACCCATCTCTGCTTCATACCCGGTGACAAAACCACCCATTTTCATGTTCCAGAGTTGACTCTTGATACTGGCAGCGATGCCACGGCCCGGCGCTGGAATGTTTTCAGCCGGTCTCTGTGGACGATAGTTGGTTGCCAGTGCCAGAACTTTTTGCTTGGCATCGGCAATCAGACGATCAATATCCATACTGATACTATCACCGTGACGCATGTAACCCATGCCGCTGAGCTCGGCTGCTCCCATAGAAACTTTTGCCATCCCGATCTGCTGGAAATTTTTGAAAATGAAAGGAGTCACGTCGGTATCAAACTGGTTTGCCAATTCTACGGCTCGCAGACACATCTCCTTAGTACCGCCTCCGGCAGGGAGCAATCCAACTCCAATTTCTACCAGCCCCATGTAGGTTTCTGCATAGGCGTTCAGTGCATCGGCATGGAGAGAAAACTCACAACCACCTCCCAAAGCCATACCGAACGGTGCGGCAACCACAGGGACCTTGGCGTATTTCACCGCCATCGTCGCCTTCTGGAAAGCACGGACACTCATATCGATATCTTCGTATGCCCCTTCCGCCAGGGCAACAGCCAACATCATCAGGTTGGCGCCGACAGAGAAGTTTGCCCCCTGGTTACCGATGACCAGTCCGACACCCTCTTCCTCGGCACGTTTGATCGCTTTGTGGGTCAGCGCAAGGATATCGCCACTGATAGCATTCATCTTCGAGTGAAATTCAAGGCCAAAGACTCCGTCGCCCAGATCGACCAGTGAGCAGTTGGAGGTTTTTTCGACAACGCCCTGAGCTTTTTTCAACCGTTGCAGGTTAATCTGACCCTCTTTTTGCGGAACCAACTGATAGGTTTTTTCCAGTAAATCGTAATATTCCTGCTGTCCAGCTTCGTTGTAGCGATAGAAAGCTTCCACACCAATCAGGCATTCCGGTACCTCAACACCCTCTTTTTGCGCCCGCTTGACAAAGTCCGGAACGCCGATGGCATCAAGCATTTCAAAAGGGCCGATCTCCCAATTGAAACCCCATTTCATGCCATTGTCGATATTGACAATATCATCCGCAATTTCGGGGACACGATTTACGGTATAGATGAGAGTGTCACGCAATGAACGCCAGGCAAATTCGGCCCCTTTATCCTGACCATTGACCACCATTTTGACTTTTTGTGCCGGGTCATCAACCATCTTGACCGCAGCAACTGAAGGAAATTTCGGCTTTTCGGCAGGCTTGAATTCACCACTGGTGTAATCGTAATAATAGATCTGACGCTTGCCGTCAATCTCCCCTTTTTTGTAAAAACCCTGCTTGGTCTTATTACCATGCAGTCCATTTTCAACCATCTGCTCTATGAATTCCGGGATCTGGAATGTCTCGCGACATTCATCATCGGGCAACAATTCATAGGTGTTTCTACAGATATGCACCAGCGTATCGATACCAACCAGGTCTCCGGTACGGAAAGCTGCCGATCCCGGTCTCGCTGTCGCCGGCCCGGCAACACTGTCAACCTCTTCAACTGTCATCTCCAGATCGAGCATGTGCTTAACCCCATTGAAGATGGAATAAACACCGATCCGATTTGCGATAAAGTTGGGGGTATCTTTTGCATAGACAATCCCCTTGCCAAGGCGACGGCTGATAAAATCGGCCAAACCAGAGACAATTTCAGGATCGGTATATTGGCTGGGAACGATCTCCAGTAAACGCATGTAGCGTGGCGGATTAAAAAAGTGCGTCACCAAAAAGTTGCTCTGCACTTCTGCGGGCAGCATCTCAGCCATTTCGTTAACCGACAGACCACTGGTATTGGTCGACAGGATCGCCCCTGCAGCCAAATTTGGTACAACCCTGGTCAGCAGATCTTTCTTGATCGGCATATGTTCAATAACGACTTCGATCACCCAGTCATACTCTTTGAGCTGACCCAGGTCGTCATCAAAGTTGCCGACACTGATCTGGCCAGCATACTTTTTCAAGTATAAGGGGGCCGGTTTCATCTTCAGCAAACCGGCCAATCCGTCACTGGCGATTCGATTCCGTACCTGGGGACTTTCCAGACTCAAGCCCTGCTCGGTTTCTTTGTCGCTCAATTCCCGCGGGACGATATCGAGCAATAACACTTCCAGTCCAGCATTGGCGAGATGGGCAGCGATTGTTGCCCCCATAACCCCGGCACCAAGTACGGCAACACGATTAATTTGCCTCATTTTGTTCCTCCATTTTCAGATTGTGGCTGGGCGTCCTGGCCGTTGCCATTATCCAGATAAAGATGTTCGATTTTATCTTTGTAGCTATGATAGATCTCTTTGCGTTTCAGCTTCATTGTCGGCGTCAGCTCCCCCCCCTCGGCGGAAAATTCGCGCGGCAGAACAATGAATTTCTTGATCGATTCGTAAGCGGGAAGGTCCTGATTAAACAGCGCAATCCGTTGGGCAAATAGTTGCTGCACCTGGTCATTAGCAACCAGATCATCCACTCCCAGATAGTTGATCCGTTTTTCATGGCTGAATTCAATCAACCGTTCCAGATTAGGCGTCAGGATGGCAACCAGATAAGGTTTCTTGTCCCCATGGACATAAGCCTGAGAGATGTATTTATCCAACTTGAGGGTATTTTCCAACGGCTGAGGGGCAATATTTTTCCCCCCTGCGGTGACGATAATTTCTTTTTTACGATCGACAATGTAAACAAACCCTTGATCATCAATCCGGGCGATATCACCAGTTTTAAACCAGCCATCGACAAAAGCATCGGCAGTTGCTTCTTCATTGCGGTAATAACCACGCATAACCATCGATCCTTTGATCAGCAGTTCGCCATCATCAGCCAGCTTGAACTCAGCGTCCCCTAAAGCCCTCCCCACAGAACCAAAGCGATTTTCGTACAAACTGTTCAAGGTGACAGCGGGGCTGGTTTCGGTCAGTCCATAGCCCTCAAAAACCGGAATACCGATGATCCACATAAATTCATTGATAGTTTTATCCAGTGGAGCACCACCACAGATAAAAAATTTAAGGTTCCCACCAAAGCGATTGCGAATCTTTCGGAAAACCAGCTTGTCATAGAACCAGTATTTCAAACCGAGAAGCCCGGTTGGCTGGCACTTTATGTACTTCTGGTAGATATACTCACGACCCGTTTCGATCCCCTGATGAAACATCTGCCGCTTAAACGGGCTCAGCAAGTGGGTATTTTCGTAGACACGTGAATAGATTTTTTCAAACAGGCGGGGCACACTCACCATCGTTGTTGGCTTGACTTCAACAATATTTTCGACAACCTTGTTGACATCTTCGGCAAACGCGATCTGTCCACCCCCCATCAAGACGGCATGGTATCCAGCCGAACGCTCTAACACATGGCTCAGGGGGAGAAAACTTAAAAATGTCCCCGCCATAGACTCCTCACCTGCGCGCTGCACCCCGTCCCAGGCGTTAATCACCATGTTGTGCTGAGTCAGCATCACCCCCTTGGGCTGACCAGTCGTCCCGGAGGTGTAAATAATGGTAATCAGATCCTCCGGGTCGATCGCTGCAATCTGTTCTTCGATCTCCCCTTGTTCGTCGGCTGTGATGGGGTGAGATATCTCAGAAAGCTGATATAGGGTGTAAACCGGCAAGTCGCGCTCACCCAGAAAACGCTCGAAGGAGATGACCAACTCAACTTGTGGAATCTGATCACGAACCGCCAGCAATTTTTCGTACTGAAGCCGGTCGGAGACAAAAACAATCCTCGAACCACTATGGTTGATGACGTAAGCAGCTTGAGCCCCGGTATTCGTCGCATAAATCGGGACACCGATCCCCAATGCAGATTGAATTCCCAAATCGGCAATAATCCAGCCGGCGCGGTTTTCAGAAAAAATAGCGACTTTGTCCCCCGCCTGCATACCCGCCTTGCGCAGACCACGCGCCGCCATTAAAATCCGGGTGTAGAATTGCTCGTAGCTCAAGGTCAGGTAAGCGCCACCTCTTTTATAACTAACGGCAGGCTGATCGGCATATTTTCCCGCATTGATCTGCAACATCTGCGGGATAGAGCGATAGGGAAGAGCTTTTTTGTCAGCAATTTTCATTTTTAATCTCTATCCACGATTTTCTTTTTTCCGTTAACTTGAAAAATATCATTATCCTCAAATACAAGTCGCAATCAGCAACAACCCACAAGGATAATCTTCATCCTGCTATTGTACTTACTTTTACGTACACGTCAACTAAAAGTAAAACATTTTTCTGTTTTTTTACTGGCGGGGCTTCTCCATAAGGGATGAGGTGGCACAAAACAGATGAGGGGAGGGGTTGCCTAGCAGGCTATTGAAAAACAGCCTGTGGAGCCCATGGACGGGCGACCAAAATCGAGGGCTGGTTTCTAAGTCCTTGATTTTGTGAGCAAGA
>LLYT01000021.1 GCA_002049545.1 Deltaproteobacteria bacterium tcs-42
GGATGCGGGAAAACCGCATGTCCGGTGGCAACGGAGGGCTTGGTCTTGGTGACAGGGCCATTCTATTCTCTGATTGTTCAGCAATGCCTTGAGGCACCCATTCCAAGGGCCACTTTGCGCCGTCCATGGCCGTTCGACTATCGCCGTCCGTGGCGACAGACGCCCTTTCCATGGGTACCACAAGCCCCTATCAGTAGTGATGGTGAATAGTTACGTAGTTTTTTGTGGGATTTTCTGAGATGGTTCAATCAACAACAGAACAAATATCGGTCGTGGTGATTTGCGGCCCAACCGGATCGGGTAAAACCTCTTTAGCTATTTCTCTGGCCGAGAAATATCCGCTCGAAATTATTTCTGCTGATTCACGCCAGGTGTATCGCCAAATGGATATTGGCACGGCAAAAGCGACGCGCCAGGAGCAAATAACTGTCCCACATCACATGATTGATTTGATTGACCCGGATCAGACCTTTTCGGTTGCGGAGTTTGTTGATCAGTCGCGAGTCCTGATTCCCCAAATATCAGCACGGGGTAAAATTCCGTGTATTGTCGGCGGTACAGGTCTTTATCTTCGTGCCCTGTCAGGGGGACTGGCGGAATTGCCCTCTGGTGAGCCGGAATTGAGAAAACAACTGCATCAGCGTGAAAATACCGAAGGCGCAGGTTATTTGTTTCGCGAGTTACAAAAGGTTGATCCCGATTCTGCTACTGTGATTCATCCAAACAATATTGTCCGGATTGTCCGGGCGCTTGAAGTTTATATGGTGAGTGGCCGCAAAATGTCTGAACTGAAGGCGGAACATCGTTTCTCTGAGAATCCTTATCGCATCTTGAAATTCGCCCCCGATTTTCCCCGTACTGAACTCTATGCACGAATCAATCAACGGGCAGAGCAGATGATTGCAGCCGGGCTGATCAGTGAAGTCAAAGGTCTGGTTGATCAATACTCTTTAGAGCTTAAAGCTTTGGAAACACTTGGATACAGGGAGGTTGTCCGCTATTTAAAAGGTGAGCTGACCGCAGAACAGATGGTGGATGAGATTCAAAAATACACTCGCCAATATGCAAAAAGACAATTAACCTGGTTCAGAAAAGAAGGGGATATTATTTGGGTTGATTCCTCAACAAAGTCTGATAAAGTGGAACATTATATTGATGAATTTTTACTTTAGTAAAGGAGTGGACATGCCTAAATCACCATTTAATATTCAAGATCAATACTTGAATCAAGCACGTAAAGAGAGGGTCAAAGTAACTCTTGTTATGATGACCGGGGATAAATTGGAGGGATATATCAAATCGTTCGACAGTTTTTGTATTCTGGCCGAAAGCGGGGGCGATATCCTGGTCTACAAGCATGCGGTTAGTTCAATCATTTCAACTGAAGGTAATTTCCGTTTGCACAGCGGACGTGATTAATTTTTAGCGGGATGAAAGATTCTTTCAAGGGCGGCGCCACCGGTGTCGCCCTTGCTGTTTTATCTGAATATGCACGAATACTCCAGTGACAGGCTGATTGCCAACCTTTGCTAAAAGGGGACTTGATCGGTTAGATGTTATGACTTGAGTTTTGTGCTTAACCAGATGATTTTAATAGCGAAGCAGGTTTTTTGAGTTAAAAACCAAGAGTGAGAATGGTCAATGCTAAAGGTTGAATCGGTTGAGTCTGGCAGTTATGCCGCAGAACTTGGACTGTTGGTTGGTGACAGGTTGCTCACTATTAACGGTCATGAAATGACCGATCTGGTTGACTATCATTTACTTTTGGAAACGGATCGCCTTTTACTTGAAGTGTTGCGGGACAATGATGAACTGTGGGAGTTTGAGCTGGAAAAAGAGCCACAGGAAGATCTGGGGTTAGCAATAGAGCACCCACAGCCACGGCAATGTGGCAACCAGTGCATTTTTTGTTTTGTCCATCAATTGCCGAAAGGAATGCGGCGTACCCTGTATGTCAAGGATGAGGATTATCGATTTTCCTATCTTTACGGTTCCTATATTACCTTGACCAACTTGACGGAATCAGATCTGCAGAGAATTATTCGTGATAAACTTTCCCCTTTGTACATCTCTGTTCATGCGACCGACCATGCTTTACGTGAAATGCTCCTTGGCGCAAAAATTCCAGAAATCCTGCCCCTGCTCAAACGTCTGGTTCTGGCCGGAATTGAACTTCATTGCCAGGTGGTTCTCAGTCCGGGAATCAATGATGGGGAGGCACTGAAGCAGACGATTGAAGACTTAGCAGACCTTCATCCGTACGTGGCCTCGTTAGCGGTGGTCCCCATTGGACTGACGCAATATCGGGAGAAGTTGCCGCAATTGAAAAAAATGGAGTGGCATGACGCGACCTCCTGTTTGGAGGTGATTCATCAATATCAACAACATTTTTTACGTCAATTCGGCTGCCGTTTTGTTTTTCCTGCCGATGAAATATACTTGTTGGCAGAACAACCCATTCCACCCTTTGCTGATTATGAAAATTTTCCTCAAATTGAAAACGGTGTCGGGATGATCGTACAATTCCGGCAACAGGTGGCAGAGGTGTTACTGGAAACACAACCTTTGCAACTGCATAAAGTGACGTTGATAACCGGTTGCCTGTTTGCAGAGGAATTGAAAACTTTTACCGATCAAATGGCTCGCAAGGCTGGGGTTGAGTTGCAGGTCGTCGCAGTTCAAAATGATTTTTTCGGTTCTGACGTCACAGTGACAGGTTTAATAACCGGCACCGATCTGATAAATCAGTTGCAGGAGCTATCCCTTGGGGATGGGGTATTGATTCCCGATGTTATGATCAAAGATGGAGAGCAGCTTCTTCTGGATGATCTCTCTGTAGACGATATTTCATCATTTCTTCAACTGCCTGTTTTCGCTGTAGAGAGCTCACCATGGGGGATACTTGAGGGGCTGGAAATGTTGGTTGATGGGCCTGTTGAAGTTTTTCGTGTGTGAGAGTCACTGGTAGATTTATGCGACATAAATTGATCATCGGGGGCGTTGGTGCCGGCAATGCGTCTTGCCGAAGTTTAGATGATGCCTACCAGGTGGGTCGGTTGATTGCTATTGAAGGTGAGTACGGGACTTTATCTGAAATTGCAATCAGTCTGAAATCGGGAAAGCCGGTGATAGAGCTTGGGAGCTGGTCATCAATATCAACGACACATCGGGCTGAAACTCCTGCGCAGGCGGTTCAGCACGCTTTTATTGCGAGTCAGGAAGGTAATAAATGATGCAGAGCAAGATTAAGTCTGTTCGGGACCCGCTCGATAGTTCCCCTCTCCCTGAAGGGGACAATTCAATAACCAACATGATCGAATGGGTGCGTGGTCGGGGCAAGGTTCTGATTGTCTGTCACGATAATCCCGATCCCGATTCAATTGCATCTGCCGTGGCATTGCGTCATCTGATTCTGATAAAAACCGGGCACGATGCGGTGTTAGCTTATGGCGGTGTGATTGGTCGTAGTGAGAATCGCAAGATGGTTGAGCTTCTGGAAATTACTCTGGTACCAATCTGTCAACTGAATCTTGATCGGTTCGCGGTGATATGTATGGTCGATACCCAGCCAGATTCTGGAAATAATTCTTTACCTGCAGGACAACCGGTTCACCTGGTCATTGACCATCACCCGCCGAAAAAGGAATTTACAGATAATTGCTGGGTCGACGTTCGTGAAGGCTACGGTGCATCGGCAACCATACTTTATGAATATTTGAATAATCAGGAAGTATTGATAACGACAAAGCTGGCGACCAGCCTGTTTTATGCGATCAAATCGGAGACTCAGGATCTTGGGCGTGAATGGTCAAAAGCAGACCGTGAAGCTTACCTGAAATTGCTTCCACTTTCAAATAATCACATCCTTTATAATATTATCCACCCTCAGGTTTCCGGGAACTATTTCTCCACTTTTCATACTGCAATTGAAAATGCGCATGTTTATGGTCAAATGTTGGTTTTTAATGTCCGCAACGTTGAAAATCCTGACCTTGTTGCGGAATTGGCTGATTTTCTGTTACGTCAGCAAGGTGTCGAATACGTTCTGGGAATGGGATGGTTTAATGGTACTCAAATACTGTCGATGCGCACTTTTAAACCTGAGGCAAAACTCGGATTGGTTATCCAGAAAATGGTTGAGGGCATTGGAACGGCTGGCGGCCATGGGATGATCGCGGGCGGTCAGGTTCGCGCTATTGCTGAGGATGACCAATCACAGCTCGATCTGGAACAATTGCTCACCGAGCGGATGTTTCAGTCACTTGGTTTGAGACAAACCGCAGGCGTGTCACTTATCTGAACCTTTTTTGAAAAGTCCCTTTGATTGACAGAGCACTGAAGTCAGGCTATAAACATCCAGCTTTGCAGGGAGTTATTATGCGTTTTCTTATTATTATGTGCTGCTTGTTTTTACCGTTGCATTCTGCATTCGCTGCAGTCGATATTGCTCTGCGTGGCAAAGATCCAGTGCGTTTAGAGGATGTTTATCAGCAGGATGGTATCCCCTATGTTGCAATAGAGGATGCTTTGGATGTTGTCGGCCTGACCGGCCACTGGAATTCAATTCAACATAGTTTTCGCATTAAAACCAAATATGGTTGGGCAGAAATTTCCCCGGCAAGTGGTTTTCTGAAAATTGCCGATGACTATTATCCCTTGAAAGAGAAACCACGCTTTATCGATGGTCGTCTCCGTGTCACCGACAGTTTTATTCTCAATCAACTGGCCCAATTAACCGGTCGGTCGATCTATTTTCGTAATCTTGCCCCGGACACCGATAATGTTCCTGAAAAACAGTCAAATGGCCTGGAGAAGTTGTTTGCTTTTCTGCTGAATAAAAAAGTCAGTGAAAGCGGGCCTCTGATCCGTGCTGTTGCCATTGATCCCGGGCATGGTGGGCTCGATACAGGAGTTATAGCATCTACTGGATACAAGGAGAAACAGCTCAACCTGGAAGTCGCTGAAAAACTGGCAAAACAGTTAAAGATGAAACTGGGAATACCAGTCTATCTAAGTCGGGATGGCGATTACGAACTGACAATCGAGCAGCGTTTGCAGCCGGCAGCTAAAGATGATGTTGATATTTGGCTGCTATTACATGCCCAGGCAGCTTTCTCTTCTGAGCACCACGGTGTGACCTTGTTTATCCGACCAGAAGAAAATCGTCAGAACGTTGTTGCGAAGGAAGGTGCTGAGGAGAATTTGAGTGATAGCATGCTCCTGGCCAAGGAACTGGCGCTGGCACTGCGGGAGAGTGCCATTGAGGTTCGGGGGATTTATCCCTCGTCGCGGCTCTCTTTAGGTCGTGGAAATTTACCTACGGTACAGATCGAACTCGGGTTCTTGAGCAATCCCGAGGAGCTGCAGCAGTTACAAAATCGAGACTATCAACAACAAATAGTTCAGGCGCTGTATGCCGGTATCCGCCAGTATGCCAAGCAGTCGAAGGAGAAAATTGATGGAGTCAACTGAAAATCGGCGTTTGGACGGTCGTCACGAAAATCAATTGCGACCCATAACTTTCCACCGCCAATTTACCCGTTATGCGGAAGGGTCGGTGTTGGTTTGTTGTGGTGAAACTAAAGTGTTGTGTAATGCATCGGTGGAAGAACGTGTTCCCCCCTTTATGCGTGGGAAAGGGCGTGGTTGGGTGACCGCCGAATACAGCATGTTGCCGCGTGCGACTCATACCCGTTCCATGCGTGAAGCAGCCAAGGGCAAGATTTCGGGAAGAACACAGGAAATTCAGCGCCTGATTGGACGTTCGTTACGGGCGGTGACCGATCTGGATGCTATGGGTGAAATAACCGTACAAATCGATTGTGACGTGCTACAGGCTGATGGCGGGACACGAACCGCGTCGATTACCGGCGCTTATGTCGCTTTGCACGATGCCCTGAATGGTCTGGTGAACCAGGGGACATTGAAAAAAATGCCCCTCAAAGATAGTGTCGCTGCCATCAGCGTTGGTGTCGTTGCAGCACAACCACTCCTAGATCTCAACTACGAGGAAGATTCCAGGGCTGATGTCGATATGAACTTTGTCATTACCGGTTCCGGAAAATTTGTTGAAGTGCAGGGGACGGCAGAAGAAGAGCCGTTTTCTCTTGAGGAACTCGATGCCCTGCGCGACCTGGCTCTGGCAGGGTGTGACCAACTGTCTGTTTTGCAGCAGCATGCTTTGGATTCAGAGTTATGAAACTACTGGTCGCAACCGGAAATCAGGGCAAGCTTAAAGAAATCAATCGCTTATTGGCTGATGCCCCCATCGAAGTTATTGGTCTCGATCAATTGATTGATCCACCCGAAGTGCTTGAAGACGGTGCGACCTTTACCGCTAATGCCAAAAAGAAGGCCTGTAAGATGGCCCGATTCAGTGGCATGTTGACCCTGGCCGATGATAGCGGACTGGTTGTGGCGGCATTGGGTGGCGAACCGGGGGTGAATTCGGCACGTTATGCTGGTGATCACGGTGATGATGCCGCTAATAATCTCAAGTTGTTAAGTGAAATGGAGCCGATTGCAGATGAAAATCGTCAAGCTGCGTTTCACTGTGTCATGGCGCTGGCATGGCCCGATGGTCGGTGTGAGACGTGTGATGGCCAGGTTTCTGGTCTGATTATGCGAGGTGAACGGGGCGACGGTGGTTTTGGCTACGATCCCCTTTTTATGGTCCCGGAATATGGTAAAACCATGGCGGAGCTACCGCTGGAAATAAAAAACCGCATCAGTCACAGGGGGACGGCGTTACGCAAAGTGATACCTCTGTTGCAGGAATTGGCGAATAAATAAGAAGTAAGAAATACGGCTTAGCCACCACAGAATCAGGATAAATGGGACAAACATGCTACCCGGGGCAACCGCAGATTGTCCCCCCGTCCATGCGCTTATAGCGTCGCCTTTCAGGTCCACAATCTCAGATGTTGACGCTGGTTAATACCTTGACACCCCATGGTGGCAATGTTAAAACCGCCTCGATTTGATAAGTCATAAACATATAAGGAGAATATATCATGGAAAGAACATTCGCAATTATTAAGCCTGATGCTTTTGCTGCTGGTTCGGCTGGTCAGATCCTGGCGCGTATTTATGCGGAAGGATTTAAAGTTGTTGGTCTGAAAAAACTTTATCTGAGCAAAGTAGAAGCTGAAGGGTTTTATGCCGTTCATAGTGAACGCCCCTTTTTTGGTGAACTCACCGATTTTATGAGCAGTGGTCCTTGTGTTGTGATGGCTCTTGAAGCCGATAATGCCATTGCCAGGTGGCGTGACCTGATGGGTGCAACCAATCCTGCTGAAGCTGCTGACGGCACTCTGCGTAAAGAGTTTGGCAGTAACATTGGTGAGAATGCCACCCATGGTTCAGATGCCCCGGAAACGGCCGCTTTTGAGCTGGGATACTTTTTTAACGGCTTGGAATTACTTTAATTGCTTCCCGTTAAATAGCTTGTTTATGTGAAAGCCCTTCGGTAGAATCCCGGAGGGCTTTTTGCGTGTTGAGTGCCTGTTATGCAAAGATTTAGTTCTGCAGGGGCTGGTCGTTTTTCAGGGGCGAAGGTATACATAGAGTATGTCGAGGTCCTGAAAAACCACTGTAACATATAAGAGTGGACTTTTTGCGATGTCATCAAGTTATAAATAACGAGGGTTTTCTTGAACACAGGAAAAATCGATCTGAAAAGTTTGACTCGGGAACAGCTTGAAGAATTTCTTTCTCAGCTTGGTAAAGATAAGTATCGGGTCAAGCAGATTCTGCGCTGGATCTATCAGCGTCATGTAACCGATTTTGATCAGATGACCGATCTGGCAAAACAGTTCCGCGCTCAACTGGCCGAGCGGGCTTACGTTTCTTCCTGGAAGCCTGAGCTCGTTGAAACCAGTAGCGACGGGACTTGTAAGTATTTATTTCGTCTCGAAGATGGTGAATCTGTCGAAGCTGTCAGAATCCCGATGGATGAAGATCGTGCGACTTTATGCATTTCGACTCAGGTTGGTTGTGCCATGGGGTGCCAGTTTTGTATGACCGGAACCTTCGGCCTGGCGCGTAATCTGCGACCGGAAGAGATCGTTAATCAGGTTTGTGCCGCACTGCAGGATGGACCCATCGGGAATATCGTGCTTATGGGGATGGGTGAACCACTGCATAATCTGGATAATGTGATCACCGCACTGAAAATTTTCTATCTGGATGATGGCCTCGGCTATGGGACTCGCCGGGTCACTTTATCAACGTGTGGTCTGGTGCCTAAAATTACTGCATTGGGTCAGCAGATAAAAGTCAATCTGGCGGTATCTCTCAATGCGACAACGGATGAAGTCCGTAGTCAATTGATGCCGGTTAATCAGCGTTATCCCCTTGATGAATTGATGAGAGCCTGCCGTAACTATGGGCAAGTGACCAGACAGCGGGTGACTTTTGAATATATTTTGATTGGTGGAATAAATGATTCTCTTGCCGATGCCAGGCGATTGGTGAAACTGTTGCATGGTCTCCGTTGTAAGGTTAATTTGATCGCCTACAATGAACATGAGGGGGCGGAATTCAAGGCTCCAACTGAAGAATCGATCAAGGCGTTTCAGAGCTATTTATTACAGCGGGATATTGTGGCAACTCTTCGAGCCAGTAAAGGTCAGGATATTTCGGCCGCATGTGGCCAGCTGAAGGGGCAAGTGGAAGCCTGAGATCTATATTTTCTGTGAATCTGGAGGAGTAATTCAATGGAACAACCGATTATTGGTGTTATTGGTGGCAGCGGACTCTATGAAATAGAAGGTTTGACCGATGTTCAGGAGGTGACTCTGGAGACCCCTTTTGGTGCCCCATCAGATGCCTACATCACTGGAAACCTTGGTGATGCACAGCTGGTTTTTCTACCACGTCATGGGCGCGGTCATCGGTTACTGCCATCAGAAGTGAATTATCGGGCAAATATCTACGGGATGAAAACCCTCGGGGTTGAGCATATTATTTCGGTCTCAGCTGTTGGTAGTATGAAAGAAGAGATTGTTCCCGGTCATATTGTTATTCCGGATCAATTTTTAGATCGGACTCAAGGTCAACGCGCCTCGACATTCTTTGGCAATGGTGTGGTTGGCCATGTTCAATTTGCCGACCCTGTTTGTGCTGACCTGTCTGCTGTTCTGGTTGAATCGGCCCGGGATGTTGGAGCCACTGTTCATCAGGGGGGCACCTATGTTTGTATTGAAGGGCCAAACTTTTCAACCCGGGCTGAATCGAATTTATATCGCAGCTGGGGGGTCGATATTATCGGCATGACCAATCTTCCTGAATCTCGCCTGGCACGTGAAGCTGAGATCTGCTACGGAACGGTTGCTCTGGCAACCGATTATGATTGCTGGCATGACGGGCACGATGATGTTTCTGTCGAGGCAGTCATAGCGATTATTCAACAGAATGTCGCGACAGCGCGGAGTATTATCAAAACGGCGACCAATATGATCGTCCAGCAGCGACACCAAAGAGATTGCACCTGTGCAGAAGCGCTCAAGTTTGCCATTATAACAGATAAAAGTATGATCCCATCTGAGACACGCCAGAATCTCGAACCGATCATGGGAAAGTATCTAAGTTGAGAAAGGGAATTGATAAATGAGTATTCTAGTTGTCGGGAGTGTTGCCTTCGATTCAATCAAAACCCCATTTGGTGTGGCAGATGATGTTCTTGGCGGATCAGCCTGTTATTTTTCGACCTCAGCCAGTTTTTTTACTGAAGTTAATTTAGTGGCCGTTGTCGGTGACGATTTTCCCCAGAAACACATCGATTTCTTACAAAGCCGTAATATTGATCTGGCTGGTCTGCAGAAGAGTCAGGGGGAAACATTCCGTTGGAAGGGGCGTTACGATTACGATTTGAATGAGGCACATACCCTGGAAACTCATCTCAATGTTTTTGAATCGTTCCAGCCGGTATTGCCCGAGCACTATCGGGATGCTGAATATGTCTTTCTGGCAAATATAGACCCTGAATTACAACTTGAAGTTCTCCAGCAGGTTAAAAAACCGAAGTTGGTTGCTTGTGACACGATGAATTTCTGGATTGGAGGGAAAAAAGCGCAACTGATCAAGACTCTTGCCAAGGTTGATATTCTGGTGATCAACGAGGCTGAAGTGCGGCAGTTGGCGGATGAACCAAATTTGTTAAAGGCGGCCGAAATTGTCCGTAGCTTTGGGCCTCAAACCCTGGTGGTCAAGCGGGGCGAATATGGGGTATTGATGTTTGGTGAGGGATCAATTTTTTCAGCTCCAGCATTTCCACTCGAAGAGGTTTTTGATCCGACGGGGGCCGGTGATACTTTTGCCGGCGGATTTATCGGCTATCTGGCTGCGACCAGAAATCTTGACGAAGATAATCTTCGTAAAGCAACCGTTTTTGGTACCGTCATGGCTTCTTTTACGGTAGAAAAATTCAGCCTTGATCGGCTCAGGGATATTGAATACAAAGAGATTGCTGACCGCTATAAAAAAATCAAACTTCTGACTGAGTTTGCCGATATTGAATAAATGTGTTCTAATTGACAATCCGGGCTACTTTGGGGGTAAGGGGAGCGTTTCATGTTTATTCAGCACAAACAACTGAAAAGTCTGAATGTCCCGGCCGCAAAGGTTGTCCATTTGCATGTTGCGTCAAGCCGGGTGCAGTTGGCGTTCGCTGGATATCCTCCGCAGCTGTGTCAGGCGTACCTCTTGCAGATTTCAGGTGGGAATAAAGTTCTGATTGTCGTGGCTTTTTACTTGGCTGAGAGTCAGTGTTCAATCTTCTTTGTGCCCAAATTTGGTGAATTGCCGAGTGAAGATGCAGAAGCTATGTACGAAGAGGGCTATACTTTTGTAGAATCGATGGGCTTTGTTCTGAACGAAACCGATTTTCATTTGCTTTCAGAACAAAAAAAGCAGTCATATTGGGCCGCCTTGCCGATCTGTCGACCCCCGCAAAAACAACACGAAGCAAAATCTGAAATCAATCCCAAAATTGATGAAGAGATGAGGAGGCTTCGTTTGCGCAGTTTGAAGAGTCTGGGCCGTTTTTTTGCGTCAATGTGATTTTATCTGGAGAAGCAGATGGTACATGTCTTGAAAATATTTATACTCATTATGTTGTCCTCTGTTTTTGCTTGTGCACCAGTTAACACTAACGTGGCGCAGGAACACAAACAGTCCGATGTTCATTATAAACTGGCACTGGCCCACCTCCAGGGGGGCAATCCGACTCAGGCACTCAAAGAGCTGCTGATAGCGGTCAAGCAGGATCCTCAGAACGGCTCTGTCCAAGTCACTTTAGCGCAGACTTACCAGCGCAAAAAAGCCTATTCATTGGCAGAAAAACACTATCTGATCGCCCTTGATCTCTCCGACAACGACCCCCGCTATCAAAATAATCTCGCATCCCTCTATCTCGATATGGAGAAGTGGGACAAGGCTATTCATTATTTTGATCAAGCCTCGAAGAACCTTCTGTTTGTCAACGCCCATGTCGCCGTTGCCGGCAAGGCGTATGCTTGCTTAAAAAAAATGGATTATCCAGCCGCGCTTGAATTTTCTACCGAAGCAATTAAAATTGCCCCCCGTTATGCCTCAGCTTATTTCCTCAAAAGTCAGGTTTATAGTGCTATGGGTTCGGTCAATCAAGAAAAGTTTTATCTGCAACGTACAATTGAGATTGCGCCACAGTTTTTGCGTGCGCGTTATCAGTTGGCAGAACTGTTGATCGACGAAAACTCTTTTGATGACGCTGCTGCACAGCTGCGCACCATTCTCGAATTTTCACCAACGTCGGAATTGGGATATAAAGCCAAAGGTCTGTTGAAATCGATAACTGACTCCTGATTCCAGCCAGGCACAGTTCTTTTCTGAAAATATCATCTGCTTTTAAAATAGCGTTGTTAAATCAGTTAGTTGAGATTTTATTTGCTCGCTTGACAGATGGACCGCGACTGCTACACTTGTTAACACAGGCAGTTTGTGGAGTGGCAATGGTAAAGATTTTAATCGTTGATGATGAAGAAAATACGCGCATTGGATTAGTCAAACTGCTATGTCGGAATGGCTATCGGGCTGAGGCTGTTGCTAATGGTTTTGAGGCACTGAACTATCTTGACAAGAAGAATGTTGATCTGATTATTAGCGATATCAATATGCCCGAAATGAATGGCCTGGTTTTTCTTCGTGAGCTGAATCAATCTTATCCGGAAATGAAAGTGATCATGATTACCGCCTATGGTCAGGTTGGATCATATTTGAAGGCGATTAACCTGGGTGCGGTAGATTATTTGAATAAGCCGGTCAAGCTCAGTGACCTTAAGTCTGTTATTGAGAATAAGTTCAATCAGGCAGCTCCGTTGGGGGGATCTGCAAGCGTATCCTGACAGGAGGTTATTATGAAAAATTTTTCTACCGTGTTAGTCGCTGTCGATTTTTCTGATAGCTCAGATAATGCTTTTCAGATGGCACTGTCGATGGCCAGGAGTTTTTCGGCTAAATTGCTGATATTGCATGTGATCAATGAACCCGTTGATCTGCGTGGGTTCTATGTGCCTCACATTTCGTTTGAAAAGTTGGAAGAAGAGATCGAGGACGGGGCCAAAAAAATGATGGAAAGTTTTTGCCGGAGGAATATGGTCGATTACGATGATTATGATTGCCTGATCGTTGCCGGACTACCCTATGAACAGATTATTGGTCAGGCACAAGAGAAGTCTGCAGATTTGATTGTCCTCGGAACCCACGGACGAACAGGTTTAGACCATGTGTTGTTCGGTAGTACGGCAGAAAAAGTGGTACGTAAATCAAAACTGCCAGTTTTGACTGTCAGTCTGGAAGATTCGTAAATTTGTACCTGTTGCTGATGGCGTCGCACAAAGTTCACTCTGCAGCGTTACGGCGTTTTTACAGGATCTCCACATAACTGATGTATGCTTTCGCTCCTAAAAAAAGCAGCCCCATGGCTGCTTTTTTTAGGTTTTTTTTTACTCATAATTTTCCTTGCTTGATATAGTTCTGTATTGTCGACTATTCTGCTCCAGAAGGCTGTCTGACTTTACAAGAATCTACTACGAAACCGTCTGAACGAAGGCAGGTTCTCGTCCAGTCGATTTCTCGTTACGATCCGCAAAGTCCGACAGCCTCCTGGATATATCATCTGCCAAGGGATTGTCTGAATGTCTGAACAGCGAAGCCGATTTTCTGGTGAAAAAATTCTTATCGTTGATGATGAAGAAGTCATTGTTGAACTGGCGGGGGGGTTGTTAAAAAAAAGTGGTTTTGATGTTTTATCTGCAAATAATGGTGAACAATGTTTGCAGATGGTCGCAGAGCATCAGCCCGCTCTCGTTTTACTCGATTACATGATGCCGGTCATGAATGGTTTAGAAGCGCTCAGGCAGATTCGTCGTGATTATCCCGATACCTATGTTGTGATGTTTACCGGTAAGGGGGATGAAGAGGTTGCGGTCGAGTTGATGCGCGCTGGTGCTGCAGATTACCTGCGCAAACCATTTTCCAGAGGTCATTTAGTCAAGCGGATAGACACCGTTTTATCGGTCAGACAAGTTGAGATTGAGAACCGTGAATTGCTCAAAGAGCGTGAATCTTTACAAAGTGAAATCCAACAATGGAACATGAAACTGGAACAGAGAGTGCGGGAAAAAAGTTTCGAGCTGGAACAGGCACATAAGGAAATAATCCAATCTGAAAAGTTGGCAGCTCTTGGTCACATCTCAGCAGGGACGGTGCATGAAATCCGTAACCCTTTAAATTCAATTAATTTGTTTGCACAGCTCCTCCTTACAGCAGACGATATCGGCGAGGAAAATCAAAGTTATGTTTATAAAATTACCCAGGAAGTTGAACGGATTGATGAAATACTGATAAAAATGCTGGCAGCCAGCCCGGTTGATAATAGTCAACTGAAAGGGGTTAATTTAAGCGAGGTTGTCGACAAAGTCCTCCATAACTATCATCCCAGAATTGAAAAACAGCAGGTAGAGCTGCAACTCAATATTGATAGAACAGTCCCTTTAATCAAAGCTGATGCTCTTGAGGTCGAAAAAATATTTACCAATCTCATCAGTAACGCCCTTTTTGAAATGACGGACGGTGGAACCTTGACAATGTCTCTACAGGCTGACGCTGAAAAAATAACAACATCCATTACCGATACTGGCGCTGGGATTCCGGCCGAAAACATCCCGCGCATCTTTGACCCATTCTTCACCACGAAAGAAAAGGGAACTGGTTTTGGTCTGTCTGTTGTTATGCAGATTGTGAAAAGTTGTCGTGGCAAAATAAAAGTGGATAGCTCTGTCGGTTCGGGAGCTTGTTTTACGATTGAGTTGCCATTATTCCCCGATTCGGTTCATTAACCAGGCGTTTGTTGGACTATCCATGGCTCTGAGGCTCCGTGAAATAGCTCTTCATCTTGAAGAAGTTGAGAGTTTGATACCAGCGAAAATTGCGGCAATTCTCGACTTTGGCAGCCAGAGCATTGAGTCGTGGAGAATTGTTCGTAAAGGGATCGATGCGCGGCGTAAGCCAGACGTTCTGCGTGTTTATACGGTTGAATTCTGCTGTGCCGATGAACTTGACCTGTTTGAAAAAAACCGTCATGTTGCTACCCTGACAGAGGTCAAAGATGAACCCTCTCTGGCACTCCAGTCGCTTGAAGTAAAACCCGAAGTTCTGGTGGTCGGCATGGGGCCGGCAGGACTTTTCAGTGCCTTGATTCTGGCTGAAGCGGGGGCACAGGTCAGCTTGATAGAGCGAGGTCGTCCGGTTGCCGAGCGTCTGCAGGATGTTAATGATTTCTGGTCTGGTGGAGAGCTGAACGGGGAAAGCAATATCCAGTTTGGCGAGGGTGGGGCGGGGACTTTCTCTGATGGTAAACTGACCAGTCGTTTGACCCATCCAGCGATTCGTTATATTTTGCAACGCCTGGTTGAATTTGGCGCACCAGAGGACATTCTTTGGCAAGCCAAGCCACATATTGGGTCAGATCGTTTGCGGGGAGTCTTGGTCAATTTTAGAAAGTATCTTCTTGCCCTTGGTGTCAATATTCAATTTTCCAACCGTCTCACGGGGTTCGAGATGTTTGATCATCGAATCAGTGCCGGGGTAATCAATGATTCTGAGCGGATAAAATGTGATCAAATGATTCTGGCCTTCGGCCATAGTGCCCGTGATACATATCAGATTCTGGCCGATAATCACGTTAAGCTTGAGCAGAAACCCTTTGCGATCGGGTTGCGCGTTGAACATCCCCGTGAATTGATCAACCAGATTCAGTATGGCATGCCACGCCATTCACAATTGCCAAGTGCAGATTATCGTTTGTCCTGGAATGACCCCGAGACGCGGCGGGGGATCTATTCTTTCTGTATGTGTCCTGGAGGGACGGTCGTTAATGCCTCGTCTGAGCCAGGAGGGCTTGTCGTCAACGGAATGAGTGATTTTAATCGTGATGCAGCCAGCTCCAACAGCGCACTGGTTGTATCAGTCGGTGTCGATGATTTTTCTGCGCCAGACGTGTTGGCTGGAATCAGATTTCAACGCCAGTGGGAACATGCTGCTTATCTGGCCGGCGAGGAGGGCTGGCGTGCCCCGGCACAACCCCTTTTGGAGTTTCTGAATGGGCGTGGAGGAAGTTTAAATTCCTCCTGTCAGCCTCAAGTGGTCCACACTGATCTGAACACTTGTTTGCCGCCTTTTGTCACTCGCAGTCTGCGTCAGGCTTTACCCGCTTTTAATCGACGGATGCGTGGATTTATCGGTCCCGAAGCGACTCTGATCGGGGTTGAAACACGCACTTCTGCGCCAGTGAGGATTGTTCGCGATCAACAAGGCGAATCGGTCAGTCATAAGGGCCTGTTTCCGGTGGGTGAAGGTGCCGGTTACGCTGGCGGAATTATGAGTGCGGCAGTCGATGGAATCAAGGCGGCAACAACGATAATCAAGACTAACAACGGTTTATGAAAAGAGGATATTTTGGACGAGAGTACGACAAAAACAACTTACGTTAATCAGATCAAGGAGCGTAACAGGATTCACTCGATTTTTCTGGTGCGCGATAAAATTACCGCGATGGCAAAAAACGGTAAACCCTATATGACCTTGAAAATGATGGATCGAACCGGTGAGGTTGAGGGGCGGATCTGGGATCAGGTGGATCAGTTTTCTGCCATGTTTGGCAAAGACGATTTTATTCAGGTCAATGCTAAAGCCAGTGTTTATATGGGAAAGATGCAATTGATCGTTCAGGATCTGCAGCCGGTTGCTGAAAGCCAGGTTGATCTGGCTGATTTTCTTCCGGTTTCACAGCGCACCACAGCAGCGATGCGTGCTGAACTGGATCTGCTGATTGAGTCGCTGACCGATCCAGATATTGAAAGATTACTGCGGGCGTTTTTTGATGATCCAGAGTTTTTTTCTCTCTACAGTCAAGCCCCGGCTGCCAAAGCAATGCATCATGTCTATCTCGGGGGCTTGTTGGAACACTCGCTTGCAGTTGCGGCATTGGCAGGCGATGTGGCGGTTCGCTATCCACAGGTCAATCGTGATCTGTTGCTCTGCGGCGCATTGCTCCACGACATTGGTAAGGTCAGTGAGCTGTCTTATCGACGCTCCTTCGATTATACTGATGAGGGTAAACTTTTGGGTCACATTGTTATCGGGACGCAGATGGTTGAAGACCGGGTCCGGAACCTTCCGGGTTTCCCCCCCGAGCTCGCAATAATGATCAAACATCTGCTCCTTTCGCATCATGGTCAATACGATTTTGGTTCGCCAAAACGGCCTAAATTTCTTGAGGCGGTCATTCTTAATTTTGTTGACGATCTTGATTCGAAAATCAATGGAGTACAAACCCATATCGATAAAGAACCCGATCGAGAGGGGAACTGGACCAGCTATCATCGTCTATATGATCGATATTTTTATACGGGATCGAATCCGTTAGAAGGGGCAGATCAGTCAGCTCAGACGGTATCGCCGGTCCCGCAACCACCGCCGGTGAAAGAAAAAAAGCCGGTGAGAGAAAAACGCCAACGTTATGATAAGCCCCTTGGGGCAACTATGGGCGATCAATTGAAAGAGAAGAATCTGGATCTTTTTGCTAATTTTACTGATAAAGGGGAAAACTCTTGATATTTGCAACCTTGCCTACCGGGCCACTTGAGGTGAACTGTTATATTGTTGGCTGTGAAGCAACGCATAGGGCTGCGGTTATTGATCCTGCGGGACATGTTGACCGGATCGAAAAACTATTACAGCAGCATGGACTCAATCCGGTCATGATTATTAATACACATGGTCATTTTGACCACGTTGGCGGCAATCGACAGCTGCAAAAAACAACCGAGGCAGAGTTGCTTCTCCACGCCGATGATGGTCCGATTCTTGAACGTGCTGCGGAGCATGCTGCTGCTTTTGGTCTGCAGACAGAGACCTCTCCGGCGCCGACCCGGGAACTTTCGGGTGGTGAGATGTTGCAATTAGGAGAGCTGAGTCTGCAGGTTATTCATACCCCGGGACATTCTCCTGGTGGTATCTGCATTTATGTTGATGATACATTGCTGGTTGGCGATACGTTATTCGCTGGATCGATTGGACGAACCGATTTGCCTGGTGGCGATTATGAGTTGCTGATCGGCAGTATTAAAGAAAAACTGTTGCCATTGCCGGATGATACCAGGGTCTGTCCCGGTCATGGGCCGATGACAACAATTGGTGAAGAAAAGGCGCATAATCCATTTTTGCGTTAAGGAGCTGAGGCTATGTTGCAGGGGAAAACAATTGTTCTCGGAGTCAGTGGCGGGATTGCCGTATATAAAGCGGTTGAGCTGCTGCGTCTGTTGACCAAGGCGGGGGCTGATGTTCATGTGATCATGACCAACAATGCGCAGGAATTTGTCACCCCGCTGACGTTTCAGACGCTCTCCGGAAATCGGGTTAATACTGAATTGTTCAACCTTTATCAAGAACAGGAAATCGGACATATCTCGTTGGCGGATCGTGCTGATCTGTTTGTCCTGGCTCCGGCTACCGCCAATCTGATTGGTAAAATTGCACACGGATTGGCGGATGATCTGCTGACCACCACTGTTATGGCGACCAAGGCTCCGGTTTTGATTGTCCCGGCAATGAACACCAATATGTATGAAAATCCGATCTATCAGCGTAACGAAAAATATCTGGCGGAGCATGGCTATCATATTCTTGATCCGGCCGATGGTGCGCTGGCCTGTGGTTGGAACGGGAAGGGGAAATTGCCCGCCCCGGAATCTATTTTCTCTACGGTTGATGCGCTGTTGACGCCCAAAGATCTGTATGGCTGTCGTGTCTTGGTGACGGCCGGCCCAACCCGTGAAGAGATCGATCCCGTTCGCTATCTATCAAACTATTCTTCCGGTAAAATGGGTTTTGCCGTTGCTGAAGTTGCGCAAAAGCGGGGGGCAGAAGTTGTCCTGATTGCCGGACCGACCAGTTTGAACGTCCCTGCCGGGGTGCGCTTTGTCCCCGTTACTTCAGCAGCACAAATGGGGACGGCGGTGCTCGAATATTATGCTGATATGGATGTTGTTATTAAGGCGGCAGCAGTAGCCGACTATCGTTTGACTGCACGTGCCGAGCAGAAGCTGAAGAAGACTGCTGATCAAATGACTCTGGAACTGGAAAAAAATCCCGATATCCTTGCCGAACTGGGGGAGGACAAGGAGAAGCAGATCCTCGTCGGGTTTGCCGCCGAAACCGAAAATCTGCTGGCTCACGCTGCCGCAAAACTGCGCAAGAAAAACCTCGATCTGATTGTTGCCAACGATATTACCCATGAAGGTGGCGGCTTTGACGTTGATACCAATATCGTCCGTTTTCTTCACCCTGACGGTCGGGTTGAAAAACTGGAAAAGATGAGCAAACATCAGGTTGCGGAGCAATTGTTAAATCGGGTGAATGACTTCAGGAATGCAGTCAAGACTGACTGATCTTCGATTGGTTGCTGCAAAGATCGCTTGGTTGTCGAGTGACCAGAGCCGAGAGAATTACGAGCGGGGCTGAGGGAGACAAAGTACCAATATGGAACAATTAGATCAAATAGCTTCGATCATTGCGTTGACCATGGGGGTGGCATGGGCTAGTGGAATTAACCTCTATGCTGCAATTCTGATGCTCGGGCTGCTTGGCACGAGTGGAAATATGGTGCTGCCGGCGGATCTCGAAATTCTGATGAACCCGCTGGTGCTGTTTGCCGCCGGGGCGATGTATCTGATCGAATTTGTCGCTGACAAAGTACCTGGTATTGATAACACCTGGGATGGTTTGCATACTATTATCCGTATTCCAGCCGGGGCTCTTCTGGCGGCCGGGGCGGTCGGTGAAGTTGATCCGGCGGTTTCTCTGGCCGTGGCGATTCTGGGTGGAAGTCTGGCTGCCGGAGCCCATGCAACCAAGGCTGGTTCGAGGGTATTGATCAATGCTTCTCCGGAGCCCTTTACCAATTGGTTTGCCTCTTTAGCGGAAGATGTGCTGGTGATAGCAGGATTGTGGACAGCACTCCACTATCCGTTAGCATTTATCGCTTTTCTGTTGCTCTTTATTCTGCTGATGGTCTGGCTGTTACCGAAAATCTGGCGGGGGATCAAGTGGGTCTTTCGTTCCCTGGCTAATATATTCTCAGGAAAACCAAGGGAGCCCCGGCCAACCCTGAATTTCAAGATACCGGATGTGGAGTGCATGAAACGAGTCTCCGATAACGATTCCGAAGATCGTTGATTTGTTCTTGTTATCAGTGGTGAGTCGGTCATCGGTTCAAGGTGTTGAGGAAAACTAAATAACCGTAAACAATGGCAGTATTTCGTCTGGATCGGTGATTCCCAACTTGAGTCGGTTGCGCAGTTCCTGGAGGATCAAGTCAGAGTCTTCCTGACGCAGTTTTCCTTCGAGCCAGAGATGGTTCATATTCTTTCTTATGAGATTGGCTGCCGTCAATGCACGGTCACCTGTAGGATCAGCGTTCCAGTAGGGGCTGTTCTCATCACCCAGAATGCCGTTGATGGCTTCCAGACCCATTTTCATGTATTCGTTGTGTTCTTCTTCCTCAAATTTCCACTTTGATCGCTTTGCAATCGTGTTGATTAAATTGTGCCAGTTCTGTAGCCGGGTCACCAGCATCATGGAATTGAAAATTTGCTTATTGGTTCGAAAAGAAAAAATCGTATCAGAAAGAATTTTATTAAGTATTCGGTCGTGATCTCGGTTATCCTGTCTGGCAAGTAATTCTGCAGTCTCCCAGGTTTCGTCACGAACCCCGATATCGGCACGGATTTCCCAATAGGCGTGATTCAGCAGGACCGTGTTGTAGGTCATCGCCAATTTATAGGGGACAAAATAATTATGGGCGATGGTATCGGCCGCCAAGTGTGCCAGATATCCATAAGCGCACGCTTCTGCAGCTGGACTTTCTTTTTTGCACTGTCGTAGAAGTTTTTGACCGATACTCCAGTTGTGGCAGTGTTTTAAGTGGTGGGTATGTTTTTTTCCCAAGGTGATGTCTGCGGCAATGCAACCATAAAGAAAATCCATCGGGTAGGTTGCCAGAAGAGCCTGCAGAGTTGCCGATAATGCCTCAGGTGCTGTCAGCAGGCGCAAACATAATCCTAGATGGACTCCTGCCCCCCAGGCGAACGCATCGGCGGGAATGAACAGCAGTAAAATAAGCAAGATAATAAGACGTATCATCTGACTTCCAGGGTTGAATTTAAATGTCTGACAAATTATACCACGAATGCCATGAAGTAATCTCGCAGGGACGAGCAATTCTTGAAGATTTACAGCAGTGGGGATTTGAAACGGTCGTAGCGTTGCCAACAGAAGAGCCGATTTCCACAGTTGCACAACCACATGTCGATTGTTTGCCCTCCAGCAGCTCCAAGACACTGGTTGAACTAGAGGCCGGGTTGGAAGACTGTCGTCTTTGTCCACTCTGCGAACAGTGCAAAAATATTGTTTTTGGTGCTGGTCATCCCCAGGCCAGGTTGGTACTGGTTGGCGAAGCTCCCGGACGTGAGGAGGATGAAAAGGGCTATCCGTTTGTTGGAGAGGCGGGGAAGCTACTGGATAAAATCCTTCTGGCGATGCACCTCTCTCGCGACGAAGTCTACATCTGCAACGTCCTTAAATGTCGTCCGCCAAATAACCGTGATCCCCAGCCAGATGAAATTGCCGCTTGTGAACCATTTTTGAAGCAACAACTGGCACTGATTCAGCCGGAACTGATTATTACCCTGGGGCGTTTTGCGGCGCAGGAACTATTGAAGACAAAGGAACCGATTGGAAAATTGCGGGGTCACTGGCATGAGTATGAGGGGATTCCACTGATGCCGACCTTTCATCCCGCCTATTTATTGAGGAATCCATCCGGGAAAAGACCCGTCTGGGAAGATATGAAACAGGTGATGCAGCGTTTGAGTGGACAATAATGTTGTCGCACAATTGCTGCGATGTCAGAAAATCAGGCAAAAATATTGAGATAGGTTCCCGGGAGGGGGGTGTCGACAGGTGCCATTTGATATTGACCGATGCTTGAGTTTGTTTTCTGTCGGGTTTCAGATGCCTGCGTTTGAGGAGCTGATACCGGTTCCAGAATGGCATTGAGATTCATGGGTTCCTGCTGCAAGGCAACGGTGTTGGCACTGTAGAGATCAACATATTCAGCATCAATGACCTGTGCCGTCGCTGCATTCCTGGCGTAACTGTCCCTGGCATGTTGGGTTCGCTGATGTTGACCTGCTTGATCGGCAGGAGAGGCAGCGGTGCCCGGCAATGACCGTTTAGGATGGTCTGTAATATATGAATTGGCGATACGCATCTATGAACTATCTTGATCCTTAATGAGCTGTTAGTTTGTTCTAACTTCTCTAACTATAGAAAAAACAGCAGTTTTTAGCAAGGGGCAAATCTGTATGGATAACAAGATTGATGAAACACTCTGCCCGCTTTGCCGGGAAGAAAATGGTTGTATGGCTCACAGTGATGAAAGTTGCTGGTGCAATGACGTGACGGTTCCTCAAGAACTTATTGATCTGGTTCCTGAGGCGCAACAGCGGAAAGCGTGTATTTGTCGCTTCTGTATTGAAAAATTCAATGCTAATCGGGTTGCGTTTACAGCAAAAATACGGAATGAATCGGGGGATGTTGCAAGCCTGCGGAAGATTGATATCACTCAGGTTCAATCCTGACCCGTTGCCAGCCTTTGGCTTTCATGCAAACTCGAAATTTCTTCTATTAAAATACGAGATCACTATGCGCATTCTTCATACCGCCGACTGGCACCTGGGTCGAATTTTCAACAAGCAATATCTCACCGAAGATCAACACCATATTCTCAAGCAACTAGAGCGTTATCTGGAACAAACTCCACCCGATGTCTTGATTATTGCAGGCGATGTCTATGATCGTAGTATCCCTCCCGAAGAAGCAATCAGTCTCCTGGATAGTTTTCTCAGTAAAGTGGTTTTGAAATTAAATATACCAACGATCTTGGTGGGTGGAAACCATGATGGGCAGGAACGGATCAATTTTGGTTCCCGTTTAATGGAGAATGCCGGTTTGTATGTTGTAGGCCAGGCAACAGTCAAGCCAGTTCAGATTTGCATTGATGATGAGTATGGACCCGTTTATTTCTATCCCGTCCCTTACGCGACACCTATTGCATGCAGAGATCTTTTTCCCGGCGAAGAGATTAAAACCCATCATGATGGTATGGCAAAACTGCTTGATACAATCAGAGTCATTCATCCAGAAAAGAAGAGAAGTGTTTTAATTAATCATTCCTTTGTTGCCGGGGGTGAAGAAACTGATTCAGAGCGTCTCCTTGGAGTAGGTGGTGCGACAGTCGTATCTCCCAACCTGTTCGAGGGATTTGATTATGTTGCGCTCGGGCACTTACATCGGCCACAGCAAGTTGGCGGCGAACAGATTCGTTATTCCGGGTCATTATTGAAATATTCGTTTTCTGAAGCAGAACATACCAAAGGGATGACTCTTGTAGATCTTGATGCGGAAGGATTCTCAACTCATAGTCAGATCAGCTTCTCCCCTTTGCGGGAAGTTAGAAGGGTCGAAGGATATTTTACCGAGCTGCTTGAGGCTGGCCAAATTTTACCAAGTGATGACTACCTGCAAGTAACCCTGCTTGATAAGGGAGCCATCCTTGACCCACTTCCCCGTCTGCGGGAATTTTATCCAAATATTCTGGAAGTGAGACGGAAGATTTTTGCTGAGCCAGGTCGACTTGATACACCAGTAAAAGCGAGTGATTTCAAGTTGCGATCGGTTGAAGACTTATTTGCCGATTTCTTCAGTCAGGTGACCGATGCAGAATTGAGTCAAGATCAGGTCGCAGCGTTTGCCAGGGTTATCAATGAAGGTCAGAGCAACGAGGAAAATAACTGATGCGACCACTGAAACTGACCCTCGTGGCTTTTGGTCCCTACGCCGGGAAACAGATTTTCGATTTCGGTGAGTTGGGAGGTAATAATCTGTTTTTAGTGACCGGCAACACTGGTTCGGGCAAAACATCAATGTTTGATGCCATGTGTGTTGCCCTGTTCGGCGAGAGTTCCGCAGGGCAAAGTGGTCGTCTGGCTCGTGATTTGCGTAGTGATTTCTCCAGTGGGGATGTACAGACCGAGGTAACTTTTGACTTCAGTTTTGGAAAAGGCAAAATTTATCGTGCTTATTACGCTCCTGAGCAGGAACGGAAAAAAAAGAGAGGGGATGGGCATGTTAAAATAAGTGCCGCGGCTTCCCTCCATTGTCTTCCCGACTCAGGGCTTCCACAACTGCTTGCCGAAGGGGTTCGGGGAACCAAAGAGAAGATAGAAGGATTGCTGGGCCTTGATTCAAATCAGTTTCGTCAGGTGGTTATGCTTGCCCAGGGGCAGTTTCGTGGTCTGCTGGAGGCCGATTCGCAAAGCCGGGAAAAAATATTTGAGACCCTCTTTGGAACTCAACGTTACGCACGGATAGAGGAAAGGCTGAAAAAAGAGGCAGCGGCAATTCACGATTTACACCGGGATTCTCAAAGGAATCTGACAACCATCCTTGAAGGGGTTGGTTATGAATCATTGCAGAGTCTTGAAGGGGGGATAAAAGAACAACAGGATGAGATTTTCAGGTTGCGGCAGGAAGAACAGCAGGCAGAAAAAATCGCTGCTGCAGCTCAGGATGTCTTTGCGGCTGGGAAAAGTGGCAACGAAAAATTGCAAGAGCTAACAGAAAGTCAAACGGCTCTAAAAACATTGGCGGACAAGGCGGATGAGTTCAAACTAAAAGAAAGAATGTTGCAGCAGGCTGAGGCAGCAGCAAAAATATCGACTTTCTACGAAAACCAAAAAAAGAGGCGAACCGAAGCAACTCAAGCCGAAGAGCGGTTGGCTAAAAGTAATCGTGCGCTGGACAAGGCTAAGGTTGAACACGAACAAGCCGCTGCTTCGCTGAAGACAGCTCGTACCAGATTACCTGAAATTGAGGAGAAAAAAAGGCAAAGACAAGTTCTTGAAGGAAAAGTGCCTAAACTTGAGGAATACTTGCAAACTGGAAAAGATCTGCAAGCCGCAGAAGCGCAGAGTAAAACTTCTCAGGAAAAATACTCTAAAGCAAAAGGTGAAGTAGAAATTCTCAGGGATACTTTGAAAGATTCGCGGCAAGAAATTGTTGAGCTGCGTAAGGGTGACCGGGATCTGGAAGCAATTAAAGCTGCAGGGCAAGCGGTCAGAGTTTTGATTGATACCCACAATGATATCCATAATATTCAAGCAGAAATCCAGGACAAAAATAGCAGTGTCACTTTGGCAGCACAGGCTGTTAATACTCAAAAAGGGGAGATTGAGAAAGCTAAACAGAAGAAGAAAGATGCATTTTCTGTCTGGTTGGAAGGTCAGGCGGTACGGATTGCTGAGACGTTGCAGTCGGGGGATCCCTGCCCGGTCTGCGGCTCGATTGAACACCCCGATCCCCAACGGCATACCGGTATCAATGTTACTGATGAACAGCTGTCTGAGCTGGATGAGCAGATTGTTCAGAATGAAGAACTTCTGGATAAGAAAACCGCAGAGTTAAGCAAGCTTCAGGACGATCAAAATAAGCGTTTGACCCGCAAGGAAACATTGGAGCAGACTTTAGGGGAGGAGAAAGAGACCCCCTTTGAAATATTGACCCGGCGGCGGGACGCTCTTAAACAATCCTATCTGGATGTTAGTAAAAACAAAGACGCTATCAATGAACTGGAAACCAAAATAACAGGTCTGGAAAAGCTTGATGGTGACAAACAGGATGTCCTTGAGCGGGAACAGGATGCATGGAAAAGGGCGGGGAATGATGTCACCAGACTGGCTACGGTTGTTGCAGGCCTTGAGCGCGAGATTGCAGAACAATACCGGGAACAAGGAGCTCTGGAGGATGAAATAAAAAAACTGACATCGCAGGTTAAAAAACTGGAGGATGAACTGACATTGGCGCAGGATAATGATCACAAGGCGAGTGAAGTCTGTTCAGCACTTTCTGAACAGGTCAGTGGAGCAATAGACGATTCAGGGCGTTGCAACGCGGTATTATCCGAGGCCAACAATGATTACAATATCAAGTTAGAAGCTTCCTCTTTTGCGGATGAAGCAGCCTTTCTTGCTGCAATTCTCTCTGATGATCAGATTTATCAACTGAAACTTGATGTTGAGTCCTTTAATACTGATCTGGCCAGAGCCGATGACAGATACAAGAAGGCGGTCAGTGATGCCAAGGGGATTTCCCTTGCCAATCTGGATGAGTTGCAAAAATCTTTGGATCAAGCAAATGGAGAACTGGATAAGTGTAAAGAGATCAGAATCACACAGCAAACAATTTTGGAAGGGAAGGTGAAGGAAAAAGAGAGAGCGGAGAAAGAGCAGCAAAAGATAGATATGCTGGATGGTAAGTACCAATCTCTTGGCCGAATTGCCGACGTCGCCAATGGTAACAATAATAAAAGGACATCTTTTCACCGGTTCGTTTTACAAACCCTTCTGGATGAGGTTCTGGAGGTGGCGTCTTCCCGATTAAAGAGAATGACCAACCAGAAGTTCTACTTGTCCCGGGACGATGGTCTGCGTGACGCACGCAAGCAATCAGGTTTGGATCTGATCCTGACTGATACCTTTACCGGAACGCAACGGTCAGTGAAATCTCTCTCCGGAGGGGAGGGTTTTTTGGCTGCTTTATCTCTGGCTCTCGGCCTTTCCGACGTGGTGCAAGCTCATGCCGGAGGGATAAAGCTCGACACCATTTTTATCGATGAGGGGTTTGGCAGCTTAAGCCCTGACGCTCTGGATCAGGTGATAGATGTTCTCAACGGACTCTCTGGTGAAGGGCGCCTGGTGGGGATTATTTCCCATGTGCCGGAACTTAAGCAGCAGATTGGGGCGCAACTTCAGGTTGTGGAAGGTGTGAATGGCAGTTCTGCATCTTTTCGAGTGTGATTTATTAATTTGGGGACATGTACAAATGGCGCAAGTTTAAGGACTTTTGTAGTAAACTCGGGACTGTCCCCAGTCTCATCGGGGGCTGTCCCAGATGTTTACGGGTTGACGGAACTGCGGCGGTTTAACCCGCAAAAACCTGGGACAGCCCCCCATGCGGGGACAGTCCCGTTTTTGCTGCCTTTTCCCCCTAAAACAGTATTCAGAGGACACGTAACCAGTACCTGTCCCCAGAATACTGCCGATAATTTGATAAAAACAGAGGTTTCATTTACGTGGGTTACCAACAAAAAATTATTTCGGCGGCAGTACAAGGTGCTTTGGTTTTAACCGCCAACAAGCGTTTATCCCGCTATTTGCAGAGTCGTTTTGATCAACAGATGCAAGCAGCGGGTAAAAATGTCTGGCCGACCCCACAAATTGTCAGTTATGAAGGGTGGTTGAATCGGTGTCTGGATGATCTTGGGGAAGGCTGGCAGTTATTAAACCCAGTGCAGCAACAATGTCTCTGGGAGCAGCAGATTGAAGACTCTTCCCGCGGTACTGCTCTGGAACTGTTACAGTTGTCGAAAACTGCTGAAAAAGCGCTTCAGGCTCACCGCTTACTCAATGAATATGATCTGTCTCTGGATGGCTGGCAGTTGACCGAAGATCAGCAGGTATTCCGTTCCTGGCGACAGCACTATCAAACGCAATGTCAACAGCACGAATGGGTTGATCAGGGTGATTTGCCGCGGCGAATCTGTTCTGCATTGGAAAACGGCCAGCTTGATCTGCCGCAACAGGTTTTTTTAGTCGGGTTTGATCAGTTGTCGCCGGGCTTGATGTTGCTGATGGAGACCGTCCGTCGTAAGGGAGGGCAGTGCGACGAACTGCCGCTGCAGTCTGAGCGGGTCGGACCAATGACCTGTTATGCAGCGCGTGATAGTTCTCATGAAATAGAATCGGCGGCTCGCTGGACACGGTATTTGCTCGACCAAGGGGAAGAATCAATCGGTATCGTTGTCCCTGATTTACAAATGCGCCGGAGTCAGATTGAGCGGATTTTCCGTGACCAGATTGATCCTGCCGCAACGATTGCACTACACGATGAAGATGTCGTTTTCAGTTTGTCATTGGGTGGACCTCTGACAGAACAGGGGGTTGTTCATGCTGCTCTTGAATTTCTGGGAACCGGCCGGCAACTGACCCTCGATCAGACCTCTTTTTTGCTTCGGAGTCCGTATCTTGGTGGTGCGAAGCAGGAAGCAGATTGTCGCGCTCTGTTTGATCAAAATATCCGCTCTTTCCGGCAATCGAAATTTAAGCTCTCGCGGCTTGTCTCGTTGCTTGAAGAGAGGTCTGAATTGGACGTTTTAGTACAGGTGTTCGATAAAATTCAACTCAACCAGAAAACTGACGACAGGGTGCTTCCGGGAGTCTGGGCGAGTCGATTTGCAGATGAGTTGCACTCGATCGGGTGGCCTGGCGACAGAGTTCTGGCGAGCAGTGAATATCAGGCGATCAAAGTCTGGCAGGAGAAAGCGTTGTCAGCACTGGTCGCACTTGACCCCCTGCTACCGCCCATTAATCGCCAACGTGCCCTCAATTTACTGCGTCGGATCAGTCAAGATATCGAATTTCAGATTGAAGGACCAACCGGATCGGTCCAGGTTATTGGTCTGCTGGAGTCTTCCGGCCTCGATTTTCAGCATCTCTGGGTGATGGGATTGGGTGAAACTGTGTTGCCCGGCCGTCCACAACCCAACCCTTTTATTCCCCTGAAATTGCAGCAGGATCACGATATGCCGCACGCCAGTGCAGCACGTGAATTACAATTTGCCGAGCAGGTGATTGCACGGCTGAAATCAGCCAGTGATGATATTGTTTTCAGTTATCCACTCCGTGATGGCGATTGTGACTTGCGTCCAAGCCCGCTTATTCCTGTTTGTGATCCTGATGCATACCCGGAACTGGCTGATTACCAGGACCTTTCCTCTTTGCTGCAATCGCATCACGACCGGTTGGAAAGTTTGGCTGATCGTCGCGGCCCAAAATTGGATAAAGAGGTGGTTGAAGGTGGAACCGGTCTGCTCAAAGATCAGGCGCATTGTCCGTTTCGTGCCTTTTTACATCACCGTTTACAGGCACGTTCATTAGCCGAGACAGCTCCCGGAATCGCCCCTATGGCGCGAGGAGATTTGCTTCACCTGGCTCTGGAAAAGATCTGGCAGAAATTGCGAACTCAGAATCAGCTGCTGGCATTGAATGGCTTGGAACGTAATCAATTAATCGAAACGCAGGTGACAGCTGCCCTTGACAGCTATTTTGCAAGAAGAGCGGCGCCGTCCGAGCAGTTGTTGCAGTTGGAAAGTGAACGGCTCGTGATTCTGGTTCAAGAGTGGCTGGAAGATGTCGAAATAAAGAGAGATTATTTTCAGGTGCTCGAAACAGAGCAACAACATGTAGAAACAATTGGTGCGTTAAAAATCAGCATGCAGGTTGATCGGATTGATCAACTTAAGGAGGGGCAGCGGATTGTCATTGATTATAAAACCGGAACCGATTTACACGCTGAGGAGTTTTTCAGCCAACTGCTGATTGAGCCACAATTGCCAATTTATGCTGTAGCTGATTCAGAAGCTGCAGCGGATGGCATCGCTTTTGCGAAGGTGCGACGGGGGGAATGTCGTTTCCTTGGAGTGGTTAAAGAAAAGGGGTTGCTTGGACGAGTCGGTGAGCTCTCCTCTTATGCGCAGGCAGAGGAATCCGGGATTACCTCTTGGGATCAATTGCTGGTTTTTTGGCGACAGCAATTGAATCAGCTGGCGGAAGATTTTGTCGCGGGTGAAGCGTCAGTCAAACCGTATGATCGGAAAAAAAGTTGTCAGTATTGTGATTTGACCGGTATTTGCCGGGTTCAAGAACCTCGCGCGGAATCTGGAGCTGATGATGATTGCTGATCATAAGCAGCGTGCTGCTGCAATTGATGTGACACGATCCTGTATTGTTCAAGCTCCAGCGGGCTCCGGGAAAACCGAGTTGTTGATCCAGCGGATGTTGGCTTTACTGGCTGAAGTTGAACAGCCTCAACAGATTCTTGCCATCACGTTTACCAATAAGGCGGCAGCAGAAATGCGTCAGCGGCTGCTTCAGTCTCTGGAATCGGCACGGGACAACGTTTGTCCTGCTGAACCCCATGCAGCTAATACCTGGAATTTGGCAGCCAAGGTCCTGCAACACCATGGTGAAAATCTGCTGCGTAATCCGGCACAATTATCCATCCAGACAATTGACAGCTTCAATGCCGCTTTGGTGCGAAAAATGCCGTGGCTCTCACGCTTTGGAAGCATTCCCGAAATCAGCGAAGACGCCGATGCCCTTTATCAACTGGCAGCTGAAAAATTACTGTCACAGCTGGATAAAAAGGGTCCAGGGCAGCAGCCGTTGCTGGTGTTGCTCCGACATCTTGATAACAATGTTGCTGTGGTACAGCAGATGTTGGTTGCCATGTTGCGCCGCCGTGATCAATGGTTGCGCCACACGGTGTCTGGTGTGGAAACTTCACGCCACAAATTGCAGCAGGGGGTGGAACAGCTCTGTAGTGATCAACTTGAATTGGTCAAAAAATATTTTCCGGTTGAACTGACAGCTGAGCTGTTATTCTGCCTCAATTTTTCAGCCGTCAATCTGGATGAATTATCACTGGCCGACGGCTGTGGGTTGGAGAGCTTGCCTGGTACCGATTTCGGCGATTTGTCCCGCTGGTCAGCGATCGCCGAATTACTCTTGACAGCTACTGGAGGGTTAAGAAAAACCGTCACGAAAAATAATGGTTTTCCTGCCGGCAAAGAAAATAAATTGGCAAAGGAGCGGATGCTTGCCTTGCTGGGACAGCTTGATGCAGATTCTCCTTTCATTCAACATCTGGCAGAAGTCAGAAAGCTCCCCGTGGCTGGCTATTCCGATCGGCAATGGCAATTGCTGCAGGCATTGATCGAGCTTTTACCTGTTCTGGTTGCAGAGCTCTGGTTGGTGTTTCGCTCTCATGGCCGGGCCGACTTTGCAGAAATTGCCTTGAAAGCAAATCAGGCATTGGGTGAGGCAGACGACCCGACCGACCTGTTGCTGAGAATCGACCACGATTTACGCCATATTCTGGTTGATGAGTTTCAGGATACCTCGCGATTGCAATATCGCTTATTGAATACCCTGACATCTGGATGGACTGCAGGAGACGGCCGGACCCTGTTCCTGGTGGGAGATCCAATGCAGTCAATTTACCGGTTTCGTGAGGCCGAAGTTGGACTGTTTTTGGATAGTTTCAAGGGGTGGTTTGGACATTCACAGCTAGAATTGCAACCACTGCAACTCTGCTCCAATTTCCGTTCCCAACAGAAGATAGTCGACTGGGTCAACCAGGTTTTTGCCACGATCTTCCCTGCCACGATGGATATTGCTACCGGAGCCGTTCCTTTAACCGAAGCGGTGGCGATTAAACCACCATTGTCAGGTGCGTCCTGCCGAATTTTTCCTTCTGTCGGCAGAAACGACCAGGCCGAAGCATCTCAGGTGCTGGAACTGTTACAACAGGCACGCAGAGATGATCCGCAGCAGACGATTGCAATTCTGGTCCGGGGGCGCAGTCATCTGAACGAAATTTTACCTTTGTTGCGTCAGCACGGGATTGGTTATCAGGCGCAGGATATTGACCTCCTCGGAGCCAGACCGGCAGCCCTTGATGTTGTCCATTTGACCCGTGCCCTGTTGCACCGTGCTGATCGGCTTTCCTGGCTGGCTGTTTTGCGGGCCCCCTGGTGTGGTTTGACTCTTGCTGATTTACACCGGTTGGTTGATGGTTGTTCCGCTCAAACCATCCCGACGCTGCTATCTGATGAACAGCTTAAATTACAATTGTCCGCAGATGGACAACAGCGTTTATTGCGCATCTGGCCGATTCTCCAGTCCGGGTTGAAGCGCTTCGGTCGGTTGCCGTTGCGACAGCTCATTGAAGGGTGTTGGCTCGCTCTGGGAGGGGCGGCTTGCTACGCAGCTGAAGGATGTTCAGATGCTCAACTGGTTTTTGAGCTGCTGGAGAAACTCGATCAGGGTGGTGATCTGGAGAGTTTTGAAAAACTCGATCGAGGGCTGGAAAAAATGTTTGCCAAGCCGGATAGTCAGGCCGACGGGCTCCTGCAAATTATGACCATCCATAAGGCCAAGGGGCTGGAGTTTGATACGGTTATTATCCCCGGACTGGGAAAAAATACCGGACGGGCTGATAATCCTTTGCTGCGCTGGCAGGAACATCCCCGCCATGGTTTGTTGCTCGCTCCTGTTCCAGCCAGGGGTGAACAGGCAAAAGATCCTGTTTATCAGTTGATTGCAAGGCTCGAAACTGAAAAACAGGAGTTAGAAGCAAGCCGTCTGTTATATGTTGCCACGACCAGAGCTATCCGACGCCTCTATTTGCTCGGACATGCCGATGAAAAAAACAATGGTGATCTGAAACCACGGAAAGGGTCTTTGTTGGAAAAGCTCTGGCCGCAACTACAGAATGATTTTTTGACAGCTGAGCGTCATAGTCTGTCAGCAGTTGATGACTTTGATTCTCCACTGCTTTACCGGTTGCCACAAGATTGGACTATGCCGCCCCCTGAGTCGGTGAACATATCAGGTTCTCAAATCACTGGTGTGGCTTCCAGCCATGGAGATACTGAACCAACGTTCAGCGGTTGGGAAAATCCGGTTCATCGTCATGTGGGAACCCTGGTTCATTTGCAACTTGAACAAATTGCCAGGTTTGGAGTCGACTTTTGGCAAGGGGATGATGCGGATGCATTGCAACGCAGGATGAAGCGTTCATTGAGTCATCTCGGAGTCGCGGGTGCCGATCTAGAAGCCAGTGCTTGCAAGGTTGTTGCTGCCATTAATAAAACTCTTGTCAGTCGGTGCGGGCTATGGATTTTAGCTGCTCATCCTGAGCAGCAGTGTGAACTTCCATTAACTGGAGTCATTCAGGGAAATTTGGTTCATGCGGTTATTGATCGTACCTTTGTCGCAGATGGATGCCGCTGGGTCATCGACTATAAAACCAGTACACCAACAGATGGCGAGACCGATGAAGAGTTTTTTACTCGTGAAGCTCGACACTATCAGGCACAGCTGGAAACTTACGTCCAATTGTTAGCTATTCAGTCAGATTCACTGCCAATCAGGGCGGCACTCTATTTTCCCCTGATAGATGGATGGTATGAGTATCAGTTGATTGCGTCGTGACAAGTTGGCCGGGTCATATCAGGATTAACGGTTAGCTTAAACTCGGTGGCACGGAATAGTTGTGTAAAATTTCTCCGGTCATGTAACTTTTTTGTGGATTGACTTTCACCAGACTTTTAATCGTTTGAGGTGCCAGGTGGAGGCGGAATGACGATTCTTCGCGGTTGACTAACGTCAGATCGATATTTTTTTTCATTGAACCGATTCGCATTTCTGTTTCAATAACGTAACACCACTCCCTGTCGCCATCGGCAAAAGAGATCAGTCTGCGGGTTTTGACCGGCATGACTGAGTAGATTTCGACATCATGATTGTTTTGTATCGGGTGTACACCAAAACTGATCATTAAGTCGTCCCCCTCTTTGAAAGTAGAATAATCAAACATGTTCAGAATCGAATGCCTTGAATCCATAACCACCTCGGCTTCAATGGCAGGAATTTTCAATGCTGGAAACGATACCCACTCACACCAACCGATATCGAGCAGAAGCGAGTTCTTGTTTTTCTTCATGTTTTGTAACTCCTAAAATGTATTATTGCTAATGATTGGGATGATACCGACTGTTTTCAGAAAAGTAAATTGTTCTAATATTAAAATTCTACGTCAGTTTGTGATAAAAAATATTAATAATTACGGCGAGTTGAAATAGTTAGCGGTGGATTAGTTGTTCTGCCAGGTTTTTAAATCAATTATGAACAGCATTATTTAGCGGTTCTATCCACCAAAAAAAGGTGGATGTGACATAGTTTGACACAGTCATATGGGAACATAGCTCCAAAAGGAGGT
>LLYT01000022.1 GCA_002049545.1 Deltaproteobacteria bacterium tcs-42
CGGATGCGGGAAAACCGCATGTCCGGTGGCAACGGAGGGCTTGGTCTTGGTGACAGGGCCATTCTATTCTCTGATTGTTCACCACCACTACTGATAGGGGCTTGTGGTACCCATGGAAAGGGCGTCTGTCGCCACGGACGGCGACAGTCGAACGGCCATGGACGGCGCAAAGTGGCCCTTGGAATGGGTGCCTCAAGGCATTGCTGAACAGTTACGTTATGTGTTTGATTTATAATTAATTTATCAATAAATAGATTGCTCCACCCGTCGCAGTGGCAGCTGCGAGAAACAGGGGGATGCTGTAATAGAGATAGCGGGTTGTCAGGTGCTCTTCAGAGTGAGTTTCGGTAATGATCAGGGGGCGTCCCTTCTTTTTACCGATGACAATATGCTCTTCCTGTTTTTTACGTTGTTGTTTATTTTGCAGTGATTCCCGCATAACCTTGTCTTCAACTGCAGCGCGGGCCACATCCCATTCATCAGTACTGATTCTGCCATCACCATCACGATCAAATTGTTGCAGATTTTGTGGATCGCTTTTCAGTTCGCGCAGTGCTGCAATTTTTTGCTCTGTCAAGTTGCCCTTTTTGGTGCGTTTGACCGATGCATAGCCGAGCACGTAGAGGAGGGTGCCATCAACTATAACTTCTTCAACCCATTTGTCATCGCTGTCGTCACCAAGGCGCATCAAGCCGACCTGTCCCGGGACTCCTTCTTGCTTTGAACCGGCACTGACCCGGCATCCCGCCGGATCAATTTCAACCCGTCCGGTCTCGTCTTCGAGTAGAAACGGAACATTGTCGCTGCTGCTGATACGACTGACCCGCCACTGATTGTTGCGATCCCGGCGGTACTTTGTGAGTCGATAGAAAACACAAGGGGTGTTTGACATGGGTGAAATCAGGGCATAACTACGAATAGCTTGCCCTTTCACCTCAACCATACCCATTGCGACCGAACGAACCTTGCTGGTTGGGGTATTTTCCATCTGCCGTTTCATCCGCAGAAAATAGAACGCATACCAGAACATCAGCATGGCCATGGCCAAGGGGAGTGCCCCCGACGCAAAAGTGTGATATGCCAGCTTGCTTGAGTAGTCTCCACCATCTATTCCAGCGATACCGACAAAGAGGAGAAAAAGGACTGCCCCTGCTCCGCCGAACCAGAAACCAGGTTTAGACCAGCCCGATCCAGATTTCGCAGGAGGAGGAGAGGGGAGTCCTGTGTCGGCTGGCTGGGGGGACTGGCTTGGTATTTCATGTTCAACGTCTGTCGCTTTATCGATTTCGTCACCGATTTCTTTGACAACCGGGTGTATCTCATCCAGATGCCCTTCGGCAGCCAGAGTCGGATTCTGTGTCAGTATGGCTGAGCTGACGACACCGGCAAGGTCATTTTCGCTATTGGGTTGTGATGGTTTGACCGGTTGTGCTTTTATCAGGTCGGCCATCAGCCAACCGTAGCGAGCCAGACTGAGAAGGTTCTGTCGCTGTGTCTCCGGGTTTTCCAGATCATCGCGTCGAATCATACAGCCGGGTAGATTAACCAGACCGAAATCGGTTTGCAGATGAAACTCCCCCGCATATTCCTGGGCCAGGGTGAGAATTTTATCCAGATTTTGCTTACTGCTGACAGTCGCAAGTTCCCCCAGCCCCTTCGGATCAAATTTGCCGGGGAAAATACGCACTGCGTCTGCGACCTGGCGGTTGTCATCAAGAAGATAGAGGTCAAGAACCGGTTTTCCCTGCAGGATAATCTTGTGAACCTTGCTCTCTTCCAAGTGGCGAATATCGTCTTTGCCGCGATAAGCATGGCTGGAGAGGAGTTGTTTGACACTTTTATCTGCCAGCTCTCCGGTCGTTTCGGCAAAAATGGCGAGAATAGTTGCCCCCCTGGGAAAGATGACCTCTTTTTTCTGACAGCCAAAGGTGATTCGATCGGAACTGATCTGCAGATTGAAGATTCTCCGGGGGACGAAGCCGGACTTGGAGGGTTCAACCAGCCAGTGGCTAAAGCCTGTGTTTTGTAGAAAGTCTGAAATTTTTTCCAGTGTTTCACGCTTCCCTTTGGTCAGCAGGGATAATCCTTGACCAGTCAGTCGCTGACGACACTGGTAGATATCAAGCTGAAAATTTTGCGACAGCTCTTTGAGAATTTCAGGCAGATTTTCTGGGGGTTTTTGTTGTTGTTCAATGATCAGATAGTTTATTTGAGACATTTTTACAACCTGGTCAGATTAATAGATTTGGTTAATTTATAACAACTAGGAAATTGTGGCAAGAAATATTAAAAAAATATTAAAAGTGGAGTTTTCAGACAGCGAAACAATCGTTCAATGGGGCACTTTTTGCCGCAACTCTTTGATTTTTCCACGGATCTTTTTCTGGTCGACTCGTTTTCTGATCGAAGTTTTACTCGGGCGGGTTCTTTTTCGCGGCTTTTGCGTGACCATGGCCGATTGAATCATGGTTTGCAACATCAGCAGTGCATTGGTTCGATTTTGTTCCTGACTGCGAGTTTGTTGTGATTTGATGATAATGACGCCATCTTTGTTGATTCGGTGATCGGAAGACTGTTGCAACCGGAATTTCAAGTATTCGGGCAGGGAGGAGTTTTGGCTGTCAAAACGGAGGTGAATTCCGGTGGAAACTTTATTGACGTTTTGTCCCCCGGCCCCTTGTGAACGGATAGCGGTTAATTCAATTTCTTGTCTGGGGATAAAAATATTGTCAGATATTTGTATGTCGCTCATCCCGGTTCCTTTCACCTTTTCTTCAGTATGCCAGATTGTACTGCAGGCCGCCAGATTACGGACCTCCTCGGCAGCAACTAAAAGGGTAATGAATAGTCCTCCTCAACTGGCCAGGGTTGATGTCAGGGGGGGGCGCATCGGCGGTGGCAAGAGAGTGGATAATTTCAAAGGCTCCGTACAATTCACCAGCTTTCCAGCCTTCCATGCGGGAACCGGTCGGGTCGCGCCCATTGGCATTGCCCCAATACTCCTCATGCGCCAGGGGGATATGGGGGTGAACTGCCGGTTTGGGCTGAATGTCATTGCTAAGGGGTATGTACGCAATCAGATACGCTGGTGTTCTGTTACTGGTATCGTATCTTTTTGCGTGCTAACGTATATATTATGGTGATGGGGAATAGGTTGTGACTGATGCAAAGCAAGGCAGGGCGATGAACTGGCAGGTCTATATCATCCTTTGTTCGGATGATTCATTTTATACCGGTATAACCATTGATGCGCAACGGCGCTTTGCCCAGCACACCGCCGGGGCAGGGGCCAAATACTTTCGTGGTCGTCAGCCGCGATGTCTGGTTTATTTGGAGAACAACCATGACCGCAGTAGTGCCAGCCGTCGCGAGTTCCAGATCAAACAGCTGTGCCGCGATGATAAACAACGCTTGATTGCATCGTCTTGCAATCAATTAGAGAAAAATTGATAGACCCCCGTTATCAAGGTGAATTATGTCTCAAGAGAAAACCGGCCATCACGAAGAAGGGATCGAAGTTCCGTACGATCAGATCCCCCCGGATACCCTGCAGAGGATGATTCAGGAGTTTGTGACCAGAGATGGTGCGGATTGGGGCGACGTTGGTTGCACGCTGGAAGATAAGGTTGAGCAAGTTCTTCAGCAACTGAGAAACAGGAAAGTCAAAGTTGTGTTCGACCTGACATCACAAACGGCTAACTTGGTTGTCTGCCGCTGATAGCCAGCAGTTGTCACTTATTTTGTAGCGCTGATTCTTGACGATCAACAGGTTCTCCTGCAGAATAACTTTTTTCGTCAATAGAGCTCATGGCCTTTGTGTGATTCTCTATTTCATCTATCGATAATCGGGAGAGCATCATGGTTGAGCGTCTGCAGATTACCAAGAACTGGTTGCCTCGGTACACCGGAATGGCACTTGATGCCTTTGGCGACTACATTTTGTTGACCAACTTCCGTCACTATGTCGACAAGTTTGCTGAAAAGTTTTCGTGTGATATTCAGGGTGAAAACAGGCCGATGCAGTCGGCAACCAACAGTGCTGGTCTGACCATCATCAATTTCGGCATCGGCTCAGCAAATGCTGCCACGATCATGGATTTGCTCAGTGCCATACAGCCAAAGGGGGTGCTGTTTCTGGGTAAATGTGGCGGGCTGAAGAAGTCGACCGAGATTGGCCACTTTATTCTGCCGAATGCCGCCATTCGTGGCGAGGGGACCAGTAACGATTATTTCCCCGCTGCGGTCCCGGCGCTGCCATCGTTTAAGCTGCACAAGTTTGTTTCTGAAAAAATCCTTGAACATGGCCACGATTACCGTACCGGTGTTGTCTACACGACCAATCGACGCATCTGGGAACACGATCCGGCGTTTCTGGGGAAACTCAAAACAATGACCAGTATTGGTATCGATATGGAGACCGCAACAATTTTCATTGTCGGTCACTACAATGTTATTGCTCGTGGTGCCCTTTTGCTGGTTTCAGATGTGCCACTGACTCCCGAGGGGGTGAAAACCGAGGAGTCGGATCAGCAGGTGACAGAAACATGGGCGAATAGCCATCTGCAGATCGGTATTGATGCAATGACTGAAATTGGGGAAAAGGGGGAGAAGATCAAACATTTTCTGTATTGATCGTTGGGTTATGCGTGACAGGACAACAACCGTGATGGACTCTTCTTCCCGAAAAAATCCACAACAATTCAACCCGGTCTTACGCTGGTGTTTGTTGTCAGCTGGATTCACTTCGATTGTTGTGGCGATTGTTGGCATTTTCTTGCCAGTGTTGCCAACTGTCCCTTTTCTGCTCCTTGCTTTAGGCTGTTTCGCCCGCAGCTCTGAGCGTCTTTACACCTGGTTGATTGATCATACCCATTTAGGCCCTCTGGTCCGCCCTTACCTGCAAGGGGGTGGCATCTCTCGTGGTGCCAAGGTGAAAGCGATTACTCTGATCTGGGTCGGTATCACAATCTCTGTCGTGTTTTTTCTCGAGATTATTTGGGTGCGACTAACTTTGCTCGCTATCGCTTTTGGCGTGACCTTCTATCTACTCTATCTTCCAACGCAAAGAACTGACGATCATGAATAAGCAGAAGATTCTATTTCAGTGTGCGGACAAATTTCTGTCGCAGGCAGATTTGCGAAGGCACGATATTGCTTGCAGCATAATCGGCCTTTCCGGGAAATTTATGGGTCGGTTCATATTTGAATGCAGGCAGTTCGCGGTTAAGACAGTCTTGACACTCCGTTCATGGGTGAATAGACTTCGGCTGACTTTTGCATTCGATTCCGTGAAGGAGAATCCATATGAATAGCTGTCCCTGTGGTAGCGTCAACGATTACGCTGTCTGTTGTGAACCAATAATCACCGGAAAAGTCGTTGCTGAAACAGCTGAACAATTGATGAGGGCGCGTTATTCAGCCCACGTCAAGGTTGATATCGATTTTATTTATAATAGTACCCATCCAGATTATCGTGAGGACTACGATCACAAAGGAACCAAAGCCTGGGCCGAGAAGTCTCAATGGCATGGCCTTGAGATTCTCGGGACGACTGCTGGAGGGGCGGAAGACGATCAAGGCGAGGTTGAGTTTATCGCCCGCTTTCGCGATAAGGATGGTGTCCGTAGCCACCATGAGCACGGTCAATTCAAGCGGAAGAGGAAAAAGTGGTTGTTTACCGAGGGGCGGATGGTCAAGTCGCAGCCGATCAGCGTCAGCAAAATCGGGCGCAATGATCCTTGTCCTTGTGGGAGCGGGAAAAAATATAAAAAGTGCTGTGGCTGAAAATTGGATGGCTATGTTTTTTTGCGAGGGCATCATAATTTCGAGGGGCTCGCTTTGGCAACCCCACTTCCTGCCTTATCTCAACTATCTCTGAACCCCTCCATTATTGCGGATAACTTTCTCCGGCTAGTTTATCTCCGGAGATTTACAAGGGTTGGCACTGCCCACCAAATGGTTGACTGAATTTCGACAATTCCTGAAGAGGGGAAACCGATGATGCCGAAACTCGATAAAATTATGCTGATGGTTATCCTCCCAGATAAGCCTCTTTGACCTTGGGGTCATCGAGCAGGTCTGAGGCCTTGCCTTCAAGAACCAGATTGCCATTTTCCAGTACATAGCCACGCTGGGCAAACTTGAGTGCCAGTCGGGCATTCTGCTCGACCAGCAGGATTGTAGTGCCGTTACGGTTGATCTCTTTGAGGGCCTCAAACATGTCGAGCATCAGCAGTGGCGCCAGTCCCATTGATGGCTCATCAAGAATCATGATCTTTCTACCGCTCATATAGGCACGACCGACCGCGAGCATCTGCTGTTCACCACCGCTCAGAGTATCGGCGAGTTGATCCATCCGTTCGTCGAGGCGGGGAAAGAGGTCAAAAACCCACTTCCGATCCCTTTCTACTTCGCTGGAATCCTTACGGGCAAACGCAGAGAGGGTCAGGTTTTCACTGACGGTCAGGTTGCCGAAGATCATCCTCCCTTCGGGGACGTGGGAAATCCCGAATTTGGAAACGACCTTATCGGTGGTGTACTTGAGTAGATCGTTATTTTCAAACTCAATCTTTGTGCCGGGTTCCGATGGTATCATCCGTGAAATTGCCCGGAGTGTGGTACTTTTCCCGGCACCGTTGGCTCCAATAATAGTGACAATCTCACCCTGCTTCACCGAGAAATTGATTCCGTGCAGCGCTTTGATTTTGCCGTATGAAACGGCAAGGTTTTCCACGACCAGTTGCATCAGTGAATATCCTCCTTACCCAGATAGGCTTCAATAACCTTGGGGTTGTTCTGAATTTCTGCCGGGGGACCTTCGGCGATCACCTCACCGAATACCAGCGTCTGTACCGATTCACACAGTTCCATGACAAACTTCATCCGGTGTTCGATCAGAAAAATAGCGACTCCAAAGTCACGGTGAACCTGGCGAATAATTTCAATCATCCGGTTCAATTCATCAGGGGTCATTCCCGCAGTCGGTTCATCAAGGAAGAGGATTTTCGGGTTGGTCGCCATCGCTCGCGCCATTTCAACCCGCCGTTGGGCGCCGTAGGGCAGATTGCCGACCAGCTGGTCGGCGAAACGACCGACGTCGAAAAGATCAAGCAGCCGCCGAGAGTTTTCAATCACTTCCCGCTCACGTTTGTGACATTTAGGCGAGCCCAGAAAAGCTCCAAACAGGCTGTAATCAAGCCGTGAGTAATGTGCCATGCGGATGTGATCGAGGACGTTCATATGGCGCCACAGTGCCAGATTCTGGAATGTTCGACCCAGCCCCTTATCGGCTATCCGGTGGACTTCCAGCCCCTTGATATCTTCCCCTTCAAGTTCAATGGTTCCTTCTGTCGGGGTGTGAACTCCGGTAATCAGATTGAAGGTTGTGGTTTTGCCGGCACCGTTGGGCCCGATCAAGCCGTAAATCTGTCCCGCCTCGATTTCCAGATTGAAATTATCAACAGCGCGCAGGCCGCCGAAAAAATGAGTCATATTTTTTACTTTGAGCAGTGGTGCCATTATTCAGCTCCTCCTGACCGGGATCTGTTTTTCGGGCGCATCAGCCCCTTGACATTGATCTCGGTAAAGGAGATCAATCCGTAGGGGCGGAAAATCATTACCAGAATCAGAATCAGTGGGATGATAATCCACTTAAAGAGTTCGAGGGGGCGTAGTGCCTCGCCCAGGACGCTGATACTGACGGCACCAACGATGGAGCCGTAGATGGAATTAAGCCCTCCAAAATAGACCATCGCCAGAATTTCTGCCAGCTTCTGAATTCCGAAGGTGCCGGGGTTGACGTAGCGGAGAACGTGGGCGAAGAGTCCACCAGCAACTCCGGCCCAGAAGGCGCCGAACATGAAAGCCGTCATTTTGGTTTTACGGGTATTGACGGTCATTGAGTTGGCTGCTGCCTCATTGTCGCGCACTGCATTGAGTGCCTTTCCCATGGTTGAGCTGATAAAGTTGTGAATAATCCAGATACAGAGCATCGTCCAGATAAAGATAATCGGCAGAGTCGCGTAGTTGGGTTGACTGCTCATGCCGCGGGGGCCACCAAGAAACTCCATGTTTTCGATGGCGCTTTTGACAATAAACATGAACGCCAGTGAGATGATGGCAAGATAATCACCACGGGTTCGAAATGATGGGATCGCCACGACCAGCGAGCCGATTGCGGCAACGGCACCGCCAAAAATCAGAATCAGCGGAAACAGCCAGGGCCCCAGTGCTGGTGGGAGCAGAGCTGCTCCGAACATTTTGTCATCGGCAAAAAGCATCAATGTCAGGCTGGATGAAGCGTAAGCTCCGAGCGCCATGAAACCGGGGTGAGAGCAGGAAAATTCGCCCTGATAGCCGTTAATGATATTGAGGCTGACGGTCAGAATAATAGCGACCATCGTCAGTTTTACCACCAGCACGCGATAGTCGTTGATCCCCGCCCAGAGATGGAGGATGCCGTAAAATGCGGCCAGATGAACGACAGTGGCCAGCCACAGCGGCAGGGCTTCGAACCAGGTGGCAACCCGGTTGCTGAAAGCTGCCAGCAGTCGTCCCAGCAGCAGAACAGGCACAATGTAGATGATCAGGTCGTATGCCAGAACGCTGGGGATCAGTAGCGGTTCTTTGAGCATCGTGAGAGCTCCGAACAGTACAGGTATTTTCGGCAGATAGAGATAGTAGGAGATGGCATCGCCCAGGTAGTACTCCAGCAAGACCGCTACAAAACTGCCAATGAGCCAGCCAACCAATGGAACTACGGTGAATTGGCGGAGAAAATTTTTTATCATTTCCATCTGATATTCCTTAGAACGTTGGTAATTACACTAAACCTGTACTCTTAATTCGCTGTTTGATATCCAGATCAGAGTCTTAACTGGGTACTGTGAGCCATGCCGAAAAATCCCCGGGGTCGGAAGGTCAGAATAATGAGGATAATTGAGTAGGCGATCAGATCCCTGAAGGTTGATGGAAAAGCCATAGCGATGAAGATTTCGATAAATCCCAGCATATAGCCGGCGAGTGCCGCCCCCATGATGGAACCGCGGCCACCGAGAATCGCAGCGACAAAGGCTTTCCAACCCAACAGAACTCCCATGTAGGGGTCAAGAACCGGATATGCCTGGCCGTAAAGGATACCCGCGACCGAGGCGAGGCCGGCCCCAATGGCAAAGGTCAACGGAGCAATGATATTAATTGAAACTCCCATCAGCGGGACGGCCAGAAAATTGTAGGACATGGCACGCATCGCCATGCCCCATTTGCTCTTCTGAATAAAGGTGTGCAACGCCAACATCAATATCAGCGATACGACAATGATCAGAACCTTTACATTGGTAAAGTAGACGCCACCGACATTGTAGGAGACCGATTTAATCAGCTCTGGAAAGCTGAAGCGCTGAGCACCGAGGATGATCAGGTTGCCGGTTTCAAAAATGATACCGATCATCAGTCCGGTAATTGCTGCCGATGCCCTGGGAGCGCCGCGCAGAGGCCGGTAGCCGACCAGCTCGATAAAGGCTCCGACGAACGCTGCCAGGAACATGGTGATGACTACCGTCAGAATAAAAATAAACCAGCCCGGCAGTACTGCGGAAAAGAGAGCCAGCAGCATGGTGGCGATGCCCAGACCGATATAGGTTCCGACCATGAAGATATCGCCATGGGCAAAGTTGAACAGCATTAGAACGCCATAGACCATGGAGTAGCCTATTGAAATGACGGCATAAAAACTGCCCCACTGTAATGCGTTAATCAGGTTCTGAAGAAAATGGTCCACAACATGGCTCCTGTTTGATCAATTGGTGCAGTGACTGACGGATCGCATTCGCATTGATACTGATTTTCCTGGTTCTCTCCATAAGCAGAACCGGTCATAATAACCAACAAAAAGTGTAACTATTCAGCAAAGCGCGAACAACGGAGTGAACTCGGGACTGTCCCCTTCTTCACCGGGGGCTGTCCCAGGTGTTCACGGGTCATGGAATCTCAGTGTTTCGCGCCACAAAAGCCTGGTGCCGCCCAGAGTCCCGGTTTTGCTGAAGAGTTTACGAAAAAGTCTGGTGCGCAGCTGCGCACCAGACTGTATACTACTGATTCATTAGATTGCCAACAAATATTTATTTGGGGCAGATCTGTTTGTAAAATTCGTACTCGCCTTTATCGCTGATCTTGACAATAACGGCACACTTTTTCGGATCGCCTTCTTCGGTAAAGGTCATGTTGCCGGTAATGCCTTGAAAATCCTCAACTTTAGCAAGGGCGTTCCGAACCGCTGCACGATCCTTCTTGATTTTTCCGGTCAGTTTCCCCGAGTTTTCAATTGCGGTCTGTGCCAGGCGAAGTGCATCCCAGGTGAGGGCCGCGACGTCATCCGGGGTGTAGCCGTATTTTTTGGTGTAGCGGTCGATAAACTCTTTGGTTGCACCCTTGGCTCCGGCAGCAGCATAGTGAGTACTGAAGAACTGACCGTAGCAAGCTTCGCCACAGAGCTCAACGGTCTCTGCTGAACCCCAGCTGTCACTACCGACAATCGGCCCTTTCCAGCCCAGGTCTTTTGCCTGCTGCACAATCAGGGCAACTTCGTTGTAGTATTGCGGGGTGAAGAGCACTTGAGCATCAGAGCGGATTATTTTAGTCAGCTGGGAGCTGAAATCGGTATCTTTTGTGGTAAAGCTCTCATAAGCAACCACTGATCCTGCTCCGTGATTCTCTTCCCAGGCAGCTTTGAAAAATTCTGCCAGTCCTTTAGGGTAGTCACTGGCAACATCATAGAGTACAGCAGCTTTGGTGAAACCAAACTCACCGGTAATGAAATTGGCCAGAACCGGACCCTGGAAGGGGTCGAGGAAGCAGCCGCGAAAGACGTAAGGACGGTCAGCTGTTGTTGCCGGGTTGGTCGACCATGGACTGATCATTGCGGTTTTATAGTTGTTGGCAACATCACCTGCCGGCACCGCCTGTTTGGAAGATTGCGGTCCAACAATGATCAGAACATCGTCCTGGGTGATCATTTTGGTATTTGCTTTAACCGCTGATTCCGCTTTTGACTCATTATCTTCAATGACGATCTCAACCGGATACTTTTTCCCGCCGACTTCAATTCCACCAGCTTTTTCAACATCCGCCAGCCACATCTGGGCGGCATACTTGCTGCCTTCGCCAACCTTGGGAATGTCTCCGGTCATTGGTGCGTTGATGCCGACTTTGATAACGGTTTTTCTGCCGAAACTCCAGGCGTTTGCTGATAAGCAGAGTGCAACGGCACAGAGTGCCACGACCAGACAAGTAACTTTTCTCATGTTGATGCCTCCTTCTCAAGGGTTTATAGTGGGCTGGAACAGCCCCATTTACTTCAACCACTCCCTCGTAGCAATGTTTCAATCTGGAAGCCAGCGGGTGGATTCAAGGGTAAAACTGTGAAATTATAACATAGTTTTACTTCTGGGGAACACTAATTTTTTGTTCATGTTCTGATTTTTCTTTTCTTGTCAAATTTGTCCTGTTGATTTGCTATATCTACACTTTTGTAACTTAAGTTTTTTTTCTACTGAACAATACTCTTGTGCATATACACAAAAAATTGTAGTTTGGTTCCACAGACGAAATATCGTCAATTTTAGTAAGAGCTTGGTCCACCACGGAGTTGAGCTGGCAGAGGGATTTGATCGCCGCGATAGAAGAAACCCTTTAACTGGAAAAAATACTTATGTCTCCCAGACCCAGAAAGCCGAGAAAATGTTGTCCAACACGACGACCGACGGATCATATGTTCAAGCCTGCTGGTACTCCCCTGTCGAAGTTACAGAGAATCGAACTGGATGCTGATGAATTAGAAGCGATCTCTCTTTGTGATCGAGATGCTATGACCCAGGCAGAAGCGGGTGAGCAGATGGGTATTTCTCGTGGGACAATACAGCGACTTGTGACCAGTGGGCGAAAAAAAATAGTAGAAGCCCTGTTATCGGGGCACGCTTTGGTGATCAAGCCACACGAATGATGGTGTCACAAATAGGGAGGCTGCTGTCCAATTGTTGCCGACAGGGGGGTGGATTGCCATGAACGGACAGATTTTTGATCCGGAAAAATCACGGAAGAATGTTGAAATGAATCGGTTTGAAAATATTGAGAGTTAATGCCGCTTGCAGACAAGGAGGTTACTGCCCGGCTGTTTTTTTGCAGCTTTTTTCATTTCGGTACAGATATCAACAGCTTCATGTGCAGTTGCCACTTTGTGTTGTGACAGATTAATCCCACCCATACTCAAACTAACCAGGGGATGGTGTTTCTCTTCCCCCTCGCGATTCATGGCAACAACATAGCCCCTTTCAGCGTCTTCTTGACTGTAAAACTCTAAAATTCCCGGGTTGATTCTGCGGATAATCTCCTCAGCGACGACGGAATATTTTTCTTCCGGGACTACAATAACAAAATCATCCCCGCCAATATGGCCCAAAAATGAATCGGCGCAGCCCGAAATCTGCAAAGCAACCCTGATCACGTTTGCGGCAAAGATAATGACATCGTCCCCCCGGGTAAAACCGTAGGTGTCGTTATATATTTTGAAGTTATCCAGATCGGCATAAATAATACAGACCCCTTCTTTGTCTGCGATGACACGCTGAATTTCATTGAGGATGCTGTTGTTTCCCGGTAGCCCGGTATTGGGATTAGCGTCAAGGGCGAGTTGGTTGAGACGCTTCAGTTCTGCAATCGCGCTACTGAGTTTGAATTGGTTTTTGATTCGAACGGTGACTGTTGGTGCATTAAAAGGTTTGGCGATGTAATCAGCGGCACCGACCTCAAATCCTTTTTCTTCATCGGTAACAGAATTCTGGGAGGTGATAAAAATGACCGGAATTTCCTGAGTTTGTTGATCGACTTTAAGTCTTCGACAGACTTCAAAGCCATCCATGTCTGGAAATTTGGTGTCGAGAAGTATCATATCGATACGGTTTTTTTTCAGCTGTTTGAAAACCTCAACACCATTTTTAGCAACAACGACATGGTAGTCATCTTTTAAAGTGCCGATCAGGGTTGCCAGATTGAGAATTCCAGCATCCGCAACAAGTATCCGTTTTTTTTCGGTCAACACCACGGGCTCCTCTTTAATCAGAAAAGAGGTCAGGATCGGACTGCCGGAAGCTTGTCAAGTGACGCAGGCAGAAATAAATTCATCAATAACAATTGATATACTTCAATCAGCTCAACCTGTCAAATTTGATATGATCGCAACAGGGTGCCGTCAATCTCTGTGGTCGAAGTGGAAACTATCTAAAAGGTTGCTATAATATTTTTGTGTCTTTCAGTTATTGATTCGAAACCAATAGGTGTGGTTGAGGTGCAGGTCTCATAAGGAGGTCAATATGCGAATTATTAGGACAGGTTTCATCCCCAGACGAATACGGGCTATCTTGTTATTTCTCTTTATTGGTCTATCGGTATCCCCCGGTTCGGTTCATGCCCTCGATATCCTTCTGGGTACGGAAGCGCCTGGCTCATTCTCCTATTTTACCGGGCGGGTGCTCTGTCGGATGATTAATCACAAAGTCGATGATGTGAGTTGCCAACAGATAGCGACGCCTGATGATGTTTATAATCTGACCAATTTACAAGGTGGCTCCCTGGATATCAGTCTGGTAGATTCACGTTCGCTGTTTGAGGCTATTAACAAATCGGGTAATTTTGAATTTCTTGATATCGACTATGCAAATTTACGTCTTCTCGCCCCGCTGTATGATGTCCCCATTACCCTGGTTGTTCGTAATGATGCAGGAATTTCTTCTTTGGAAGATCTGAAGGGAAAACGGATTAATGCCGGCACCCCGGGGTCGCTTCAGTATCGTGCGGTGCATACAATCCTGAAAGCAAAAAAATGGTCAAGAAAAGATTTTAGCCTGATGGGAGATCTTCCCCCGATTAAGTCACAGGATACCAAGGCTTTTTGCTATGGTACGATGCAGGCAATGGTCTATATCGGTATACATCCCGATTTTTCTTTGCGCAGCACTCTCAAAACCTGTCATGGTTCTTTGCTGAATATGAATGATAGTGACATTGAAAAACTGGTCAAAAATGATCCGGCACTCTGGAAAACGACTCTCCCGGCCGATACATATCCATCTTATCGGAAAAAAGTTGAGACGTTTGGTACTCGTACCATGCTGGTTGCTTCAGTTGGCCTCGACAAAGAAACCGTCTATAAAATCGTCGCAGCAATTGACAACAATCGGGAATGTTTAACGGACGCACATTCAGCACTCTCTTTATTTTCTGTGGGTGTGGCGCAAAAGAGTGCCTCCGGGATCAACCTTCATCCGGGAGCGGCCCAATACTTTGCTGACCATTAAGGATTATCCGAGAGTGTGGTGGAATTCTCAAAGGTGGATTTAATCAATGTTGGGTTGAATACCCCGCGGCTCGCCGCGTTAATCACAAGGGTGGGTGCCGCCCACCACCTGTGATTGGTGATGCAAAATCTGGTGGGCAGTTGCCCACCATTGTACAGAATTTCGATACCCCGTAGTTTGCTGCGGGGTCGTTCATTATCGTTGCTGAGTTCTGTTCCATTGACAATGATCTGGCCGCGCTGATGTTCTTCGAGTCTGTTAATGCAGCGAAAACCGCGCCTTGTTGACACGCAAAATCCCGGCGCAATTTTCCGCCATCTCAGGCATGACACGACACTAGAACTTTGCCAGTTCGTCGAGGAGATGTTCTTCATTACGGACGGGCTTGGCGCCGTGTTGCTGTAGCCATTGAATTTTTTCCCATGCCCTGCCTTCAGTATAATCATGCTCTTGTTGTTGGGGGAGAAAGTATACAGGAATACTCTGCTGAATAGCTTTTTCTGCCATCTCGAGACAGGGGAGGTTGCCGGCACCCCACCACTGGGTTGTGATGACGAGAACCGCCGTTTGTTCGATGAGCTTGTTGGCTGCTGTCAGGGTTTGTTCCGCAAATGGATTGAACGGGATTTCTTGTGCGATGGGGATATTGAGGACTGTCGCAACGCTTTCGTCTGAATCTCCTTGATTCAGCGGTCCGGCAGTGACATCGGCTTGCGCCAGATGGAGTCGGCGCAGCAAGGTTTTTCCACTGCCCCCTCCGCAGATCAGGTGAACTTTGAGGCCGCTGAGTCGATGGGTTGAATTGTTGATCAACGGCACTATTTGCGGGGTACCTGTCAAGGGGTTGCTGTCAACTTTAACGTCAACCCGGAAAATCCGTTGTAGATTGGCAGTCGTCATGACCTCTTCAGGTGCTCCGATTGCGGCAATCTTGCCATGCTCGGTCAATAGAAGAATTCGATGAGAGATCGCGGCAGCCAGATCGAGATCGTGACTGATCTGGATAATTGTTGTTTGCTGTTCCCGGTTCAATCGTACTAATAGTTCGGTCAGTTCCAAGCGGTGGTCAATATCCAGATGGCTGGTTGCTTCATCAAGAAACAGCACCGAGCTATTTTGTGCCAACGCTCGCGCCAGCAGGACCCGCTGTAGCTCCCCACCACTTAATTGCGTAACGGCACGCTCTGCCAGGGGCAGGATATCGGCCATGACCAGGGCTTGTTCGATTATGTGCAGATCGGTTTTATCCTGAAAACTGAGTCGATTTTTCCGATGAGGATAGCGACCCATAGCAACCAGTTCCCGCACCTTGTAGGGAAAGGGAATGGTGGATGATTGCGGAACCACTGCGACTTTACGAGCAATCTCGCGCACCGGAATCTGCGCTATTGGAGTTTTCTCCCAAAGAATCTCACCGGTTTTTGTTTTGAGACTGCCGCGTAGCAAGCGTAATAAGGTTGACTTGCCACAACCATTCGGGCCGATGATCGATAGAATTTCTCCCCGATTGACGTTGAAATTGAGATCGTTAAAGATTTCTGTCGCGGCAAAAGAGAAGGAGAGGTGGTTGATTTGAATCATGAGCCCCCTCCGTTACGCCGCAACAGATAAAGGAAAAATGGTGCTCCCAGTATCGCAGTCACCACGCCGACCGGAATTTCAGCGGGCGCATAGAGACTACGGGCAATGGCATCGGCAATGATCAAAAAACTACTGCCCAGCAGTGCCGAATAGGGAAGTAACAGCCGATGACCAGGGCCCCAGAGCAACCGGCAAATATGCGGGATCACTAATCCAACAAAGCCGATCAAACCGGCCAGGGCTACGGCACAGGCGGTTAAAGCTCCAGCCAGAGCAAACAGGCTCAGTCGACTTCTGCCAACATGCAGCCCCAAATCGGCAGCAGTTTCTTCTCCCTGAGTGAATAGATCGAGGTTGAGAGACTGTGACCAGAGCAGCACAAAGCCAATGACAACCCACAACCATCCCCACGAAAGCCAGTTGGGGTCAGCCAGGGAAAGGTTCCCCGCCAGCCAGAAGATCGCCTGCCGGGTTGCATCGGCGGGTGCTCGCCAGAGGAGGAACAACAGTAGAGCCGCCGCCAGACTGCCGACCATTACACCAGATAGAATCAGGGTGTGCGAGGAGCAGGTGTGGGCTTGGGCAACCAGGTAAACCAGCAGCAGTGCCGTAATGGCCCCGATAAAAGCGGCGAGGGGAATCACGATGGGAGATTGAATGCCGCAAGTCAAAGCGGCAACGGCTCCCAGCGCTGCACCACCAGAGACACCGAGTAAATATGGATCGGCAAGGGGATTGCGTAAGACCGCCTGAAAAGTGACGCCGGACAAACTCAAGGCTGCTCCAACAAGACCCGCGAGAAGGGCCCGGGGAAACCGAATCTGCCAGATAATAACCTGTTCAACCTCAGATCCCGTTCCCTGGAATAAGATAGCAAACAGCTTGCTCCATGAAAGGTCGAGGCTTCCCGCCGAAAGTGACATCAATATCGCCAGCAGGGGTGATAACAGCAGGAAAACTTGCCCCAGCCTTCTCAGGTTGATATTGCGCCTTTTATTCATCGATTGAAATGCTCGGGTGGAGAGCTTTAGCCAGCGCCTCAATGCCGAGAATCATCCTTGGTCCCGGGCGGTGAATCCAGTCAGCTTCGAGCTGGATAATTCGCTGATTTCGTACCGCTTGTAATTGTGGCCAACGATCAAAAAAATGTTTTGGGGCTGGCTGCCCCGGATAAGTAGACACAATAATAGCTTCCGGATTGACGGTTAATAATGCTTCAGAATTCCAGGTCGGGTAGCGTGATGGCCCCTTCGGCACCACATTATGTCCCCCGGAGATCTCGATAATATCAGCGATAAAAGTATCCGGACCGGCAACGGTAAGTGGTTGTAGCATGACACATTCAAGAGTCGTCTGTGGTTTAAGTTTGGCAATCTGTCGTTGTATCTTTTGAATTCTCGTTTGGATTGAGCCAACTAAATGTCTAGCCTTTTGTTCTGTTCCGGTGATCCGACTGATGTTCAGGATTGTTTTCAGGGTTTCAGCAACCGTTTGCGGATAGATCACGTAAACAGGAATATGCATCAACTCTAATCGCCGGATCAGCGCCGGACGATTTATGTCAGCAGAGGCAATTATCAGGTCTGGTTTGTGGAGCAGAATGCTCTCCAGACTGGGGTCGGCATATCCTCCCACTTTTGGCAGTTTCAGTGCCGCCTCAGGGTAGTTACAAAAATCGGTCACAGCAACAATATTTTTTTCAAGCCCAAGTTCAAACAGGATTTCGGTGACGCTGGGAACCAGGGAGACGATTCGTTGCGGAGGGTGGGGAAGAGATATCTTGCGATTTACAGCGTCGGTGAAATCGGCAGCAAAAAGTTGTGTCGATAGGCACAGCAACAGCAACGTTAGTGTCAGGGCAGTTTTTTTCATCTGGTGAGTTTAGGTTGAAAAGGGGAGGATTACAATCCTCCCCTTTTCGATAACCAAAAAAATTAAAAGAGAGCTGTCAAACTTACAAACAGGGCTCGTCCTGGCATCGGGTACCCTTCGTTGACTTCATACTCCCGGTCAAAAATATTTTTGATCCCGAGGCTCCCTTCCAGATCAAAATTGCTGGTCGCGAAAGAGCGTTTGAGGGTGGCGTCAAAGACGGCATACATATTGGTGTCTCGGTCCGGTTTTTCGTAATATTTCAGGTATTGACCTTGAAGCCTGAGAAACGTTTTTTCCCAGAGCCCTAGATCGATTGAACCGTGCAACTGATGACGTGGCTTTGTATTGACGAATTCATCGGTTGTTTTATTAACAGCGTGCAGATAGGTATAGTTTCCGGCCAGAGTGATAAAGTCGGTAGCCGCCCAGTTTCCTTTAATCTCGGCACCGTAGATTTGAGCATCGGTAACATTCGAAGGAGTCCATTTGCCGCCGGCATCTGGAGCCCAGTCGATCAGATCTTCAACCTCACGCAGGAACAGGGCAAAAGACAGGCTGTCACTGTTGTTGAAATTGTGATCAGCGCCGATTTCATATTCAATCGCTGTCTCCGGGTCAAGGTACGGGTTGCCTGCTGTCCAACCTGTATCAGGCCAGTACAGATCGTTCAGAGAAGGAGCCCTGTAGGAGATGCCGACAGTGGCCCGCAGTTTTGTCTTGTCGTTCAGGCGGTATAGTAATGCGGCTCTTGGACTAACCTGGCTGGAGTAATCAGAAGGTTTGTCGTAGCGCATACCCAGAGCGGCCTTGATTTTTTCGGTCAGTTGGGCGTTGATCTCGCCGAACAGGGCAAAGTCATCCTGTTCATGTCTTCCGTTAGCCGTTGACTCCAGTTGGTAGTTTCTTGCTTCTCCGCCAATCAGGATGTCACTCCATCCAAGCGACAGAGTATCTTGAAGTTCCAGGGTCCTAGTTTTGATGAGGTGGGTATCGTCTTCCGAATTGTTGGGATTCACATAGTGCAGGTGGTTCCGCTGATATGTCCCCCGAGCCTGCAGTTCGGAGTTGCCGAGGGGTCCTTTCAATGTCAGATTATAGAGGCTGTCTCTGACTTCCTGGTTAGCATATGGCGATGGCAAGCTTGTTTTCCCGGGGACTCCAGTCTCCTTATTTAGGTGAAAGGTGGAAAAATCCAAGCTGAATTTGTAGGGTAAAGCGATCTTGACAGCAGCATCAATGCTCTGTTGATCCAGCTCAGAATTCTCCCTATAACCATATGATTCGGCGTCGCTCAGCCCCAGTCGAAAGCTGACATTGCTGATTGTTTGTGCTGCAGTCAGTGACAGCTGACGCGTATCCCAGCGGCTTTGTTTCCAGCTGAGGGTTGTCAGCGGGCTGTCACTAGCTTTCTTGGTAATGATTTGCACCACGCCACCCAGCGCATTTGCTCCGTAGACGTTTGAAGCTGGTCCGCGAAGAATTTCAATACGCTCAATTTGTTCCAGTACGATGGGCAGTTGGCTGAGATCGAATTGTCCGTTCTGGGCTGAATTCATCCGGATGCCATCAATCAGGAGCAACACTTGCGCAGCTTCAGAACCACGAATACTGAGTGAAGCAACGGAACCCAAAGATCCATTGTTAACAATCTGTACGCCAACTTCATGCTGAAGAACTTCGGCGAGGGTTGTACTGCCGCTGTTGACGATATCTTTCTGGGTAATAATCGTGATTGACGCGGGGACTTCAGAGATGGATTGGGCTGTCCGGCTGGCGGTAACCACAATCGGATCCAATTTGACAACCTCTGCCAAGAGTGGTGCCGCTGTGACCAGCAGAGCACAAAGTACGATGATACTTTTCTTCATTTTTGTTCCTCCTGTTTTCCCGTGAGAGCCGACCAACACGCAATAAAAAAACCCGACACCATGACAGGTGCGGGTTTCCGTATTATTATCCGCGCTTGACCACACTCCCTTTCCCGGGGAGATTAAAGTGGATGTTTCACGGCAGGTCTTCTGATTTACGAGTTTCGACATTGGTCGAAGTTTTAAACCGCCTTCCCGGTTTAGCTAACCAGTGGCATGTGGTTTAAATCAGCTCGATCACAGCGGCGGGTCCATGGAGGAATTTCACCTCGCTTCCCTATTATGCTTTTACAGCACCGTAAAACGATTCAATTGTGGAGATGCTTATAGGTGGTTTTAGCGCACGCTGTCAAGAAGACAATGCTTAGGTTTTGTTTATTATTTCATCACGTTGATAAAAATCGTGGACTTTAGTCCAAGACTTTCAGTTGCTACCCTTAAGGTTGCTTGCCTCTGTTGTTACCACGGAAGTTCCTGATTCGATGGGCACCTTGGCATCTTTGCGGAAGACATGGTTTTGATATAACTGTTCAGCAATGCCTTGAGGCACCCATTCCAAGGGCCACTTTGCGCCATCCATGGCCGTTCGACTGTCGCCGTCCGTGGCGACAGACGCCCTTTCCATGGGTACCACAAGCCCCTATCAGTCGTGGTGGTGAATAGTTACGTTTTGATTTGTTCTCCAAGGGGTTTTCTGTTTCTAATGGTTTAAGCTGTTGATATTATGGCAAAAATTAAAGTGCAAAGCGAAGTCGCCACCATCAACCGGATGGTATCTACTATTTTAGCGGCAGTGATCGGCTCGTTTGGATCGCCCATTAAGGGGCGGGAGCCGGGTTGGCCACCGTAGCTGATTTCGCCGCCCAGTTGGATGTTGAGAGCTCCGGCAAATGCGGCTTCAATCTGACCGCCATTGGGACTGGGGTGGTTGTGGCGGTCGCGGCGAAACATTTGCCACGCTTGTTTGTGGTTTTGCCCGCAAAGCCAGGCGGCGATGGGGACCAGCAGGGCGGTGAGGCGGGCGGGAATAAAGTTGGCCAGGTCATCAAGCTTGGCCGCGGCCCAACCAAACTGGAGATAGCGCTCATTTTTGTAGCCAAAGGTGGAATCGAGGGTGTTGATGGCTTTGTAGAAGATGATGCCGGGGGCGCCACCGAGGCCGGCAAATAACAGGGGGGCGGTTATGCCATCGACGGTGTTTTCGGCGACACTCTCAATGGTGGCGCGGGCGATGGCAGTTTCACACAGATTGTCGGTGTCCCGGCCAACCAGCATCGCGACTTGCTCCCTGGCTTGGGGGAGATCGTCGGTGACCAATGGGGTATGTACTGCCAGAGCGTGCTGTTTTAGGCTTTGCATGGCAAAGCCGGTGGTCATAAAGGCGATGGCAACCAGATCGCCACACAGGGGATGGATAACGGCTGCTAATTTGCAGAGGAACCAAGCCAGGACGGTGCTGCAGCCTACCACAATTACCACAGCGATAATCCCGGCCCGCCGGTCAAAGAAGCGGTTGCGCAGCGGGGTTTCAATGGCCAGTGCCAGTTTCCCTATGGCGCCGACCGGATGGGGGAGCCAGCGGGGATCGCCCAGTAAGCGGTCGAGGCACAGGGCGAGGATGATCTGCACGGAGAGTGGGATCATAAATCCAGCACCTGATAGATTCTGTCCATGTCGATGGCAGCGCGAACATGGTCAGCCAACCGGTCAAGGGCGGGTTCCAGATCGTAGACCGCCTGCACAGTCTTCAGGGGATTAAGCTCTTTGCGTTGTCGGAGACGGTCGAGAAACCAGCGGCGGAACGGATCGGCGTCAAATACGCCATGGAGATAGGTGCCCCAAATCTGCCGGTGTGCTGGGTGGCAGCCGCCGATGGTTGCACTGTCCTGCCGCTCGATAAGCGGTTGCAGGTTGGTATCGTCGCTATTGCCGTGGTGGATTTCGTAGCCGCTCAGCTTACAGTTTGATGGCAGGTGGGTGGCGCGACAGTTGGTCATGGTTTTCTGTCGCTCCAGGGTTGTCTCCAGCGGCAACAGTCCCAGACCAGAGCAGGTTTTGCCGTGCGATTCAATGGCAAACGGGTCGGCGATGGTGTTCCCCAGCAGTTGGTAGCCGCCACAGATGCCGACAATTTCAGTGGTTTTCGTGGCCAGATGTTTTATCGCTCCCCCCAGCTGCGAGCTGTCGAGATAGTTCAGGTCGGCCATGACATTTTTGCTGCCCGGTAAAATAACCGCATCGGGCTGACCCAAATCGTCCACATGGCAAACCCGGCGCAGATTGACATCGGGTTCAATTCGCAAGGCATCAAAATCGGTAAAGTTAGAGATGTGGGGCAGGTCGATCAGGGCAATGTCAAGCTCGGCGTCAGGGTTGGTATCCCGGTCAAAAATCCCATCTTTGAAATCGACCGAATCCTCTTCCGGCAGTCCCAGATTCTGCAGGTAGGGGACAATGCCGAAAAAAGGTTTGCCGGTGTGGGTGCTGGTCAGGTCGAGGGCGTTGCCGAGAAGGTTAGCATCACCGCGAAAACGGTTGATGACGAAACCGCTTACCAGTTGCCGTTCCCATTCGTTAAGTAACTCCATGGTGCCGACAAAAGCGGCAAACACTCCGCCGCGGTCGATATCACCAACCAATAACACTTTTGCCGCCGCGTAACGGGCCATGTTCATATTAACGATATCGCACTGTTTTAAATTTATCTCGGCGGGGCTGCCAGCCCCTTCGAGCACCATTACCTGATGTTCACTGGCAAGGCTGTCGTAGCACTGTTGCACCTGTCCAAAAATCTCCTGCCGCCGTTTGGCATAATCCATAAAGTGCATGGTTTCGGTCACCTTGCCGTTGACAATGACCTGCGAACCGGTGGCACTACAGGGTTTTAATAGCACCGGATTCATCCGCACATCGGCATCCAGACGGCACGCTTGGGCTTGCAGCACCTGCGCTCGACCCATCTCATCACCCTGAAAGGTGACACACGAATTGAGCGACATGTTCTGCGCTTTAAATGGTGCAACCGACACCCCGTTTTGTTGGAGGATACGACACAACGCTGCAGTCAGGATACTTTTCCCCGCATTGGAACCGGTTCCCTGAAACATGATAGCCGGGGTCTTGCGACCCTTTTTTGTCCTTTTGGACTGCAGACAAGTACGCAGTCCATCGCATAATTGTTGCTGCTCTTCAACTGTTCGCACAGCAACCCGAAAATAACGATTGTCGAGTCCCTGAAAATTGTCACAGCAGCGAATAACAATCCCTTGAGTCAATAATTTGCGTGTCAGTGTAGCAGCATCCAGCGTAGGGTGATCAATCCGTACAAGGAGGAAATTGGCATCACCAGAAAGGGGAGACAGACCGTGTATTGACTTGAGTTGTGAAAATAGATCAAGGCGTTGCTGACGAACATAGTTGCGTGTCCGGATGAGGAACTCACAATCCTGGAGTGCACGAATCCCGACTGCCTGAGCAATGGTATTGACCGACCAATCGGGTCGCAAATGACGCATGGCAATAATCACGTTTTGATCTGCCAGGGCATATCCTAAACGTAAACCGGGAATTGCCCACGATTTGGTCATCGACTGCACAATAATAAGGTTGGCAGGCCGCTGCCGGTGTAGTGAATGCTCGGGGGAAGCAAAATCGATAAATGATTCGTCAACAACAAAATAATTTTGCGGATGTCCCAGAACTAATTCCCGTAACGCCTCGGCATCGCACAATTTTCCAGTGGGGTTGTTGGGGTGACCAAGAATGACCAGATGATCATCCTGCAACATCGATGCAAGTTGACAGATGTCGAGTCGAAACTCATTTTTTGCGAGCAGTGGCAGCGTATCAATTGGCAAACCAGTGACCTTTGCCATGGAAATATAGTCGGTGTAACTGGGAACCGGCACCAGCAATCGCTTATGTTCCAAGACCTGCGGCAGTAGATACAGCAACTCACTTGCACCATTGCCAACGATGATCTGATCAGATTCAATCTGATGATGTGTGGCCAGTGCTTTGACCAGCTCTTTCGCTTCAGAGTCGGGGTAATGGCTCAGATTGCTGACTTGAGCGCTGACCAGTGGACGTAACCATGGAGGAAAACCCAGGGGATTAATACTGGCAGAAAAGTCGATCAGCCTGTCTTGCGGTATGCCGCTGGTTTGGCTGGCCTGACGCAGATTTCCGCCATGTTTTTCGGTCTTGCTCATCAGATCATTCCTTGGTGAGCGAGGATGACAACACCGAGTGGTGGTAACAATTCGACAAGTTCACAGGTCGCACCCAGGGTGTCGCCAGTAAATCCACCAATTTTACGGTGACTGTAGTGACCCAATGCCCAGATTCCAACACAGACAACAACAGCGACAAGCCCCCCGGCTGACCTGCCCAGGAGGGCGAAAGAAGAGACCGTCAAAACGGCTAAAGGAATACCCAAACGGACCAAGCTGAATTGACTGTTGGTAAAAGCCGCCGTCCCGACAGATCGTGCGTAAGGGAGCCAGCGACTGATAACCGGCAGAGCACAGCGACCGGCAACAGGCATCAACAGGACAACCTGCCAGCGCCAGACTGGCGGCAATGCGAGAAGCAGTGTCAACTTGAACAGCAGAACAAGAATAATTGCTGTAACCCCCATGGGGCCGGAGCGACTGTCCTTCATAATTTCCAGCATCCGCACCGGACCGCGACTGCTGAAAAAAGCATCGGCACTGTCAGCTAAACCATCCAGGTGCAATGCTCCCGAGATTGAGATCATTGCCAACACCAGCAACACGCTGGCAACCGACACCGGTAATAACCAGCATAGGAAAAAATCCAGTGCCACCAACATCAGACCGATCAGTAACCCCACCAGGGGGTACCAGTCGGGGCTCTTGTTAAAATCGGTTTCATTGCCGCACCACGATTCTGGAACTGGCAGAATCGTGAGAAAGCGCAAGGCGGAAAAAAAAGGTTTCAGACTCATCTGTTGTCAGACTGTTCTTTTGCTTCGGAAACAGCGGCTTCACTGAATGTTGCCATCTCAGTCAATATCGCCACGGCACCTTCAACCAGATTCATGGCGACTGCAGCTCCCGTCCCTTCGCCCAAACGAAATTGCAGGTCAAGAAGAGGCTCTTTCCCCAGATCGGCAAGTGCAGCAACCTGCCCCTTCTCTACACTACGATGTGCCGCAATCATATATTCCCTGGATTCGGGTGCCAATCGGCCAGCAAGCAAGGCTCCAGCCGTTGAGATAAAACCATCAATGACAATTGGTTTTTTCAGTGACGCCGCACCCAGAATCAGACCTGCAATGCCAGCAATTTCAAATCCTCCCACTTTACTCAGTACATCAATCGGATCAGCGGGGTCTGGAGTGTTGAGGCTTAACGCTTTTTCGAGAATCTCAATCTTATGTTCCAGTTGTGCATCATCCAGACCGGTACCACGGCCGACAACCTTGGTGACTGGCAACCGGCAGAGGGTCGCAACCAGAGCACTACTTGGAGAGGTGTTCCCAATCCCCATATCACCGGTACCAAACAGATCGGTTGAATCGGCAAGCTCTTGTGCTACACCGATACCTGCTTCAAGGGCCAGGACAGCCTGTTCTCGACTCATGGCTGGACCTGTAGCAAAGTTGGCCGTTCCGGCTGCAATTTTCCGATCCATGATAGCGTTGCCACTCGAGAGAGTAGAAAGGTCACCGGCAACTCCCATATCGACAATTTTAACCTTGGCACCCGCTTGTTTCGCCAGAACATTGATTCCGGCAACACCGTTAATAAAGCCTCGCACCATCTCTACGGTCACCTCTTTCGGGAAAAGGCTGACACCAGAATCGGTTATCCCGTGATCTCCTGCCATAACAACAATGGTTTTACGCTCAACGCTGGGACGCATGGAGCCGCAGATGCCAGCCATGTCCAGTGCCAGATCCATCATTCGACCTAACGCCCAGTGGGGCATGATTAACTGATCGAGGCGCTCTTTGGCCTGAATCCGAGTGGTTTTGTTTTGTCTTTCAATCGCGTTTATGGTTTTTTTCAGTAAATCCATTGTGATAATTAGACTCCTTTCAATGTGAGTGGAATACCGGAGACCATGAAAGTTGCCTCGTCCGCAAAACTTGCTATGGTCTGGTTACAACGTCCGAGGCAATCCCGGTAATGCCTGGACACCGAGTCGGCAGGGACCAGACCCATCCCCAGTTCATTCGTCACAAAAATAATAGTTTGTTTTCCTTTCCGGCAAACATTGACCAATTCCGTACATTGCTCACTGATCATCTGTTCGGTGAGAAGATTTCCTTGTTTTTCAGCCTCGTAGATGAGGTTGTTGATCCACAGGGTCAGGCAATCGATAAGGAGAATATCACAATGACTTGCTTGTTCCACGGCGTCAGCCAGATCAAGCGGTGCTTCGATTGTCACCCACTCTCGATCGGTTCGCTGCTGCTGGTGTAAGGAAATTCGTTGTTCCATCTCCCTGTCAATAGGTGGACAGGTTGCCAGGTAGGCCCTTTTCCCGGAGTGACTTTCAGCGAGCTTCTGTGCGTAGCTGCTTTTGCCGCTGCGGCAACCTCCACTGATGTAAATCAAATGACTCATAGTTCATTTTCCCCAAAAAAATCCCGGAACCTGTCGTACAAGCTCCGGGATACCGTTTTTTATCCTTGGATATATCTGCCCTCGTCCTCAGTCCACGAAGCATGGGCAGTCGTGTTCAAGAAAAAAAGTGTCTGGCTTTCGGAGCGGTCAGTCTTTCCGATTACAGTGGCGGGTCCGCGACGGATTTACACCGGCTTCCTTTTTTTCGTGTTGATGTTGAAGCGATTAGAATGGAAAACGTCTCTATCTGCAAGAAAAATTTAAGCTAAAATTATTTTGCCGGTCAGTTGTTTCTCCATCGATCAGAAATATGCTACTTTGCATTTCTTGACTGGAGGTGTGATTTGCAGCACAGATTCTGAATTCTGGTGAGAAATCGAAAGGGATACAACATGATATTCGAAAAAATAGGGGTACAGGTGCCGAAAATTCTGTTACCGAAAAAAGGGACCGATATGCAGAATTGGGCAGTGATTGCCTGTGATCAATATACGTCTGACCCCGATTATTGGCAGCGGTTGGAGAGGCAGACGGCAGGTAATATCTCAACATTGAATCTGGTTTTCCCCGAAGTTTATCTCGATGATGCAGATACTAAGCAGCGGATTAAAGCCATTAATCGAGCCATGGAGGCTTATCTGGCCGACGGTAGCCTGGAAGAGCAGCCTCCCGGCTTTATTCTGGTTGATCGCAAAACGGCAGAGGTTGAATCTCGCAAAGGGCTGATTCTGGCTCTGGATCTGGAACATTACGATTATACCAAGGGGGCACAAAGCCTGATCCGGGCAACCGAAGGGACCATCCTCGACCGACTGCCACCACGGATTAAAGTGCGCCAGAATGCCCCGATCGAGCTGCCACATATCATGGTGCTGATTGATGATCCCGAGCAAACGGTCATAGAACCACTGTCCAATGAAAACCTCGAAACGGTCTACGATTTTGACCTGATGGAAAATGGTGGCCACCTCAAGGGGTATCGAGTCGATCAACCCGAATTGATCACTCAAATCACCACAGCACTGGAGCAATTGGCCGATCCTGCAGCCTATCGATCAAAATATGCTGTTGATGGTGAGGTGATGCTTTATGCCATGGGGGATGGCAATCACTCCTTCGCGACTGCAAAAGCGATCTGGACCCAACTGAAGGAGGAGGTAAATGATCCAGCAGAAGTGATGAATCACCCGGCGCGCTTTGCTCTGGTCGAGTTGGTCAATGTGCATGATTCTGGCCTTGAATTTGAGGCAATCCACCGCGTACTGTTTAACGTGAACTGTGTCCATTTGCAGCAACAGATGGAGAAATTTTTCGCTGCGCGGAATACTACTCTGGATTTTGTTTTTTGTGCAGACCTTGCCGAGGCGGAATTGGTTGCAGCCGATAAAGGAGATGCTCACACCTTTCCGATTGTCCTCGGTGGGCGCTTTGGGGTCTGTACGGTTGAAAATCCCGAATATAATTTGACGGTTGCGACATTACAGGCGTTTCTCGATGATTATCTGCAGGAAAATCGGTCTGCGCGTATCGATTATATTCACGGTGAAAAGGCGGTGACCGATCTTGGCAGTCAGACCGGTTGTGTCGGTTTTTACTTGCCAGCCATCTCCAAGCATGAGCTGTTTAAAACAATTGTGCTGGATGGGGCGTTGCCGCGTAAGACTTTCTCGCTGGGTGAGGCGGATGAGAAGCGTTTTTACCTGGAGTGCCGGAAGATTCAGGGGGAATAATCAGTTTTAACGGAGAGGCGCAGAGAACGCTGAGAACGGAGAGAAAAACTTAAATGCTTTTTTTTGTTGCAATCATAAAAAGATTTTGTTTTTCCTCCGTCTCTCCGTCTCTCCGTCTCTCCGTCTCTCCGTTAAGGCTTTTGATTTTGACTTTCTTGGTGAACTTGGTGCCTTGGTGGCTGTTTTGCTTTAAGCATCATTCCCTTGAGGCAAAACCAGATTCAAGATAACTCCAACCACCCCCGCCAGACCAATCCCGCCCAGTTTCACGATGGCAAGATCAAAGGTCATACCGCCGATACCAAAAACCAGGATGATGGCAACAATAGCGAGATTGCGTGGTTGCATCAGGTCGGTTCCGGCTTTAACCAGAGTATTGATGCCGATGACGGCAATGGCGCCGAATAGCAGCACCATAATTCCACCCATAACCGGAACAGGGATTGAGTTCAGGAACCCACCCAGTTTGCCGATGAAGGCGAGGAGGATTGCGGCAATGGCTGCCCAGGTCATGATGGCCGGATTAAAGGACTTGGTCAGGGCTACTGCACCGGAAACTTCAGAATAGGTGGTGTTGGGAGGTCCACCAAGAAGTGCCGCAAAGCTGGTTGCAACACCATCACCCAGCAGGGTGTTTTCGATACCTGGATCTTCAACGTAGTCTTTACCCGAAATGCCACCGATAGCGAGAATATCACCAAAATGTTCAATCGCTGGAGCAATAGCGACGGGAACAATAAACAAGATAGCTTCGAGATTCCAGACCGGGAAGGTGAAATCGGGGATGGCAAACCATGGAGACTCCACAACTTTTTGCATTGAAATCAGTGCCGGGCTGGTCCAGTTGGGGAGTGCACCCGGATCAAAAGCGGCCTGAGTCGAAGCGGTGAATCCAGTCAAATCGAGAAGCAAAGAGGTGAAATAGCCGGCAACGATGCCACTTAGAATCGGGATCAATTTGAATAGCCCGCGACCGAGCAAGGAGACCAGAATAGTGACCGCCAGTGCGACTCCGGCAACGATATAGGCAGTGGTTTCCGGAACCAGCCAGGCCGAACCATCACCGGTGCGACCTGAAGCCATATGGATAGCGACAGGTGCCAGGACCAGGCCGATAACCATAATCACCGGACCGGTGACGATCGGGGGCAGGACTTTGTGCAGGATATCGGAACCGAAGATCCGGACAACAAAGCTCAGAACCGCATAGAGCAGACCGGCGGCAACCAGGCCGCACATGGTTCCGGCAACCCCCCCATTGCCCGACACCGTAGATAATAGGAGCGATAAAAGCAAAACTTGAGGCCAGAAAGACCGGGACTCGACCACGAGTGATCAGTTGGAAAATCAGGGTTCCGATACCAGCAGTAAATAATGCAACATTGGCATTAAGTCCTGTCAGCAGGGGAACCAAAACCAGGGCGCCAAACGCAACGAACAGCATCTGGGCACCGAGCAAACAGTCCTTCGCTCGAAAATTGTAATCTGTGGGGGATGGGGTCTGCTTCATCTTTTGAATCCTTCTCCGCAAAAGGTTTGTAGGGGGCTATTTGGTGCCAAAAATTTTATCACCGGCATCACCGAGGCCGGGGAGGATATAGCCATTTTCATTCAATTTGTCATCAATCGACGCAACATAGATATCGACATCGGGATGCTCTTTTTCGAGCTGTGCGATGCCTTCCGGCACTGCGACCAGAAAGAGCCCGCGGATGCTGGTGCATCCGGCCTTCTTCAACATGTCGATACAGGCGACAAGAGAGCCTCCCGTTGCCAGCATCGGATCAATGATCAGGGCTGTGCGATTATCGATATTGCTGGTAAATTTTTCATAGTAGGTGACCGGCTCCAGAGTCTCCTCGTTACGGTAAAGTCCGACGACACTGACGCGGGCACTGGGGATCAAATCGAGAACCCCATCCATCATTCCCAGTCCGGCACGCAGAATCGGGACAACGGTAATTTTCTTCCCTTTGAGCTTTTCAACCTCAACCGGGCCGTTCCAGCCGGTGATAGTTTCCGCTTCAGTTTCAAAATCCTTGGTGGCTTCATAGGTCAGCAAGCGGGCGATTTCAGAGGCAAGCTCGCGGAAATCTTTAGTGCTGATGTCGTGTTGGCGGATCAGGCCTAACTTGTGTTTGACCAGGGGGTGATTGACTTCAAAAACGGCCATGGTTTTCTCCTTGGAGGGGGGTGTTTTTTGATCGATTCAACAGCGCAGCATAAAATTATCGAATCGGTTGGTCAAGAGCTTAGCTGGTGGTATTATATTAGTCTTGAATAATGTCTCCTGGTTGTCCGGTTCACTCCAGTTGAGTTCGAAACTTCTATTGCCAGATGCGTTTGAACCCATCATCGGGTTTGATTGACACCCTCCGGGCGCCAGAGCCCTTTCCATGGGAACTACAGGTGTGGCTACCGAAGAGTCCCTATCTGCAGCGAAAGCGAAAACAGACTTTCTTCTTGTGGTGAGGTTGCGCTATAGTGTCCGGTCGATCAGTTCGGGATTTCTTTCAAGGGAGTTTGTGCCGAATGGCAACCGTTTCTATTAAACATCGTGTTGAATATTTGGCTCTGCGGGTTGTTGCAGCTATTGTCAGGTTGTTGCCACGTAAAACTGCACTCAATTCAGGGCGTGGACTGGGGCGCTTATCCATCCGGTTTCTGCCGGGGCGCTATCGGCTGGCAAAAGAGAACCTGAGCAGAGCTCTCCCGGAGTTGAATGCGCAGGAGCTTGAAGATAACGTACGGAAAAATTTTGAGCATATCGGGATCAGTGGTGTGGAAATGCTACGGCTGGATATGCTCAAAGTTGGTGGTGATGATCTGCAGCGTTATTTTAATCTTGAAAATATACATTTTCTGCACGAAGCGTTAGAGCTGAACAAGGGAGTCCTCATTCTGACCGGGCACCTGGGTTTTTGGGAAGCAGGCCATTTTGTTATGGCCGAACTGGGTATCCCGTGTGCAGCTGTGGCAAAACCACTGAAAAATCCCTTGACGGATCGGTATTTTACAGCAATTCGTACCTTTTTTGGGACCGAGATTCTCAATAGCCGTAAGGGGGCCCGAAGGATTCTGAAATCGCTACGGGAAAAACGTGCAGTTGTGGTTTTGCTTGATCAGAACATCTCTCCACCGGGATCGGTCGCCACCGATTTTTTTGGCCGCAAGGCTTATACAACGACGTCTATTGCCAATATTGCAATGAAGTATCAGGTTCCGATTGTCCCCATATTTTTTCTGCGGCAATTGGATGGTCGCTACAAAACGTGGGCAGAACCAATGTTGATGTTGCCCGATACAAGTGAAGAAAATGACATTGCAAAAAATACCCAACTGTTAACCGATATTATTGAAACAGCGATTCGTCGTGATGTGACCCAGTGGTTCTGGATGCATAAGCGCTGGCGGGTGAAGCCTGATCAAGTAAAGGAAAAAGAATAATGAGCAAGGAACTACAGCAGGAAATAACCAAGCGGCGGACCTTTGGCATTATCAGCCATCCCGATGCCGGTAAAACCACCCTGACAGAAAAATTATTATTGTTTGGCGGGGCGATTCAGATGGCTGGAACAGTCAAGGCACGGAAATCGGATCGACACGCGACCAGTGACTGGATGAGCATTGAAAAAGATCGGGGGATTTCGGTTTCTTCATCGGTGATGAAATTCAATTATCGTGATTTCGAAATCAATTTGCTCGATACCCCGGGGCACCAGGATTTCTCCGAGGATACTTATCGGGTCTTAACTGCCGTCGACAGTGCACTGATGGTCATCGATAGTGCTAAGGGGGTCGAGCCGCAGACCGAAAAATTGATGGAAGTTTGCCGGATGCGTAACACACCGGTGCTCACTTTTATCAACAAACTTGACCGTGAAGGGCTGAGTCCCCTTGATGTTCTTGCTGATATTGAGGAAAAATTACAGATTGAATGTACGCCACTTTCCTGGCCAATCGGGATGGGAAAACGCTTCAAAGGGGTTTACAACCTTTACCGCAAGGAGTTGAACCTGTTTACCCCGGGTGACGACGTCCGCAGTACTGAAACAGTCAAATTAAACAGTCTTGACGATCCGCAACTGGATGAACTTCTTGGTAGCCAGGCAAATGAGTTGCGGGAGGATATCGAACTGCTGGAAGGGGCAGCCAACCCATTCAATCTGGAAGATTATCTTAACGCAAGTCAGAGTCCGGTCTTTTTTGGCAGTGCCATCAATAATTTCGGGGTGCAGGAGATGCTTGATGCTTTTGTCGAGTTAGCTCCGGCACCGGGCCCGCGTGCGACGGTTGAACGGGTGGTCGAACCGGATGAGGACGCTTTTTCCGGCTTTGTCTTCAAGATTCAGGCGAACATGGATCCAGCACATCGTGACCGGATCGCGTTCTTGCGTATCTGTAGTGGTAAATTCACCCGGGGAATGAAGGTCAGACACCACCGGATTGAAAAGGATGTCAGCCTTTCCAAGGCGACAATTTTTATGGCTCAGGATCGAGCTCACGTCGAAGAGGCATATCCCGGCGACATTATTGGATTGCACAACCACGGTACAATCAAGATTGGTGATACCTTTACCCCGAAGGAGCCCCTTAAGTTTACCGGTATCCCCAGTTTTGCCCCGGAACATTTTCGCCGCGTGCGTCTGAAAGACCCACTGAAATCAAAACAATTACAAAAAGGTTTGATTCAGCTTGCCGAAGAAGGGGCGGTTCAGGTTTTCAAGCCGGTGACCGGAGCAGAGTTTGTCCTTGGCGCAGTCGGTGTATTGCAGTTCGACGTAACCATGGAGCGACTTAAAGCAGAATACAATGTCAATGCAATCTACGAGGGGGTTGATTACACAACTGCACGTTGGATCGAATGTGATGATCCGAAACTGTTGGAAAAATTTCAAAAAAAGGAACAGGGCCGTCTGGCACACGATGCTGAAGGCTTTTTGACCTATCTGGCGGCAAGTGAATGGCGCCTTGGCCATACTATGGAACAGTGGGAAGGGGTGCGGTTTCTCAAATCGCGTGAGCATCGTTGAGCGTGGGTAAAATAGTAGAACCGGTTTAGAAGGAAGGGTCGCAGTGCGACCCTTTTTTTGTTGTTTGCCCCGGCGCTTTCTGTTATATTTATTGTCACTAATTATTAATTCATTATTTTTCAGGGGTCGGTCGCGGACAGGATTGATATTTTTCCATTCGCCCCGCTCCGATGGTTCTGCAAGTGCCGAACTGGTGGCAAATCATAAGTAAACTTCTTTGTAACGGGCGACTCGCAGCCCGTTTCCCTCAGTGACGGTGACAGTCCGTCCCTGTGTAACCGTGAGAGACATAGGAGGCCAACATCAGGATTATCACTCCGGGTAGCACCTCCCCGTCGCACCCATCGAACGGGGTTGCCGGAGGTAAGTAACTCGCTACGTCGTGAGGCGGGCGGGAGAAG
>LLYT01000023.1 GCA_002049545.1 Deltaproteobacteria bacterium tcs-42
CCTCCTTTTGGAGCTATGTTCCCATATGACTGTGTCAAACTATGTCACATCCACCTTTTTTTGGTGGATAGAACCGAAATTAATATTCATACGACCCGTCAGATCAACTATGGTGATACTGACATCACCATCTCCAGCCGGAATGTTGGCCAACGGATTGCCCCAGAATTCTATGGGGTGGTCATAATCATTCTTATCTTCCTGCAAAATTGTTCGTGCTGCTTCAATTCCGCCCCGAGCCAGATAGTAGCCCTTGGTGCGATCACGAAAAGTTTCAGTCGCCCTGAGATCAATCAGAGTGGAAAAAGAAAATTCAATCACCAGGCCACTAAGCAAGGCAACAACAACCAGAACCAGAAGTAGAGCCATGCCGCTTTGATTACGCAAGCGGTTCATCCGCGCCCCCCGGATAAAACAAAACTGCTGCGAAATGGGATCAAGCGATTATCATTCTCCAGTTCCAGAGTAATCTCAACCAACTCCGGAGGATTTTTCCCGGACCAACCCTCCTGCCAGCGCCCACGGTAAAAATAACGAACCTGAAACGTTTTCAGATCCTCTATGAAATGAAGTGGTTCAGATGCCGCCAGATCGGCCAATAAAACCTTTTCACTGCGTGACAGAACGACAGCCTCCTCCATCTGCTGCACTTCATATCGAACCCGGGAAATTCCCCCGTGCCGCTGCAACAACGGCGAAACCAGCTCGGTATTAAACTCAAGAAAAATTTCACCAGAACGCGTTTTACCAGAGCTGAAAACGGCCTCATTCCCAACAGGAGAAAATCTCAGACTACTCAGTTCACCACCAATCCGATCAAAAAAAATCCGGGTCTGATGATATAAGGCCCCCTCTACCCCAAGACGCTTTCGAGTCGTACTGACTGAGCTGAAAATCCCATACACACTGGTCAGAACCAGAGAACCGATAAGAATCGCCAGCAACACTTCGATAAGGGTAAACCCGCGTGGACTTAGCCTTTTACTCATCCCGCCTCCCCACCGGCAGGAAAGAGACCAACTGGACCTGTTCATCTTTTTCCGCATCCCCCCAAAGGACGATGACGGTGACCTGTTTCACTTGACTGATCAAGGTATCCTGATAACTGATTTGCCAGCGAAAGTCGGTAAATGGTTCGGTAAAGTTATCTTCCTGTGCTTCCCGGTTTGAACGTGATTCTTCAACGTTCAATTCCAGTTCACTCATCAATTGTTGCGCCAGCAAAGTCGCTCTGGTCAGCTGTTGAATCTTATCCTGAACCAGAATAGTACGATTTGACAGCCCCAGAAGAGCGACCAGGGCAACAGCAACAATTGCCAGAGCAATCATCACTTCCAATAGAGAAAATCCCTTATTGCATTGTCGCAGACTCAGCATCAATAGTGACCGCTCCAGTCAATGGTGAAAACGCAAGCTGCACTTCATCTCCGTTTTCGTGACGGACAAGAAGGTGAGTTTGCTCCATCCAGCCCAGAGGAAACACCCGGACAGAGACCTGGCCGGTACGAAAAGTCCCCTTTCCTTTAACATCGATCTGTTCAATCTGCAGAGGTGCCAGCATCACTTCCCGCCCAAATGGCTCTTTTTCAACCGCCCCTGAACTGGCTCGCAGGCGAAAGGCCAATAAGCTGTTGCGATCAAGATCGAACGTCAGTAAATGTTCATCCCGGGTCAAAGTTGCCTCATTATACAATTGTTTGACGGTTCCGGCGACCCGACGTAATTTCAACCGTTCATCACCATCACCGCGATTAGCCAGTAATGGCATACTGATAAAGCTGACCAGAGACAGAATAACAATAACAACCATCAGCTCGATCAGGGTAAATCCTGAACGATTAATCGAGATTCCAGTTGGCGACATCGGCATTTTCACCCTCACCCCCGGTTTCACCATCGGGGCCGTAGGAAAAGAGATCAAGTTCGCCACGCACTCCAGGGTAAAGATAAATATATGGCTGCCCCCAGGGATCGAGAGGGATTTTCCTGATATACCCCCCCTCTTTGTAGCGGTTGGGGATCCGTCCGACGGTCGGCTTTGTGATCAATGCCTGTAAACCCTGCTCGGTCGAAGGGTAAAATCCATTCTCCAGCTTAAAGATCCCCAGCGCCTCTTCAAAACTGCGAATCTGGGTTGCCGCCGCAGTTCGCCGGGCTTTTTCCGGTTCATCCAGCAAACGAGGCACAACAATTGCGGCCAGGATCCCAAGAATAACCACAACAACCATAATTTCTATCAGTGTGAAACCACGCTGACTCCGCTTACCTGAATCCATTGATCACTCCTCGAATCATAACTCTCCTGCAAACCAGCCCTTATCCCATCCCCTGACTAGCCTGAAAGATCGGCAACAGAATGGCAAGGACAATGAAACCAACAACCGTCCCCATCACCAGAATCATCAACGGCTCCAGCAAAGCCATCAGGCCGTTCAATCGTGTTTGGACCTGGTGTTCGTATATTTCTGCGACCTTGTATAACATCCCCTCAAGTTCACCGCTTCGCTCACCTACGGCCGCCATCTGTGACAACATGGCCGGGAACACCCCCGCATCCTGGAGAGGCTCTGACAGCCCGGCACCTTCTGTCACTTTTTCTCGGACCCCCTCAAGAGCCCGCTGCAGATAGTTATTCCCCAGCAGGTTCTGGACTATTTCCAAGGTCGTCAATAAAGGGACTCCACTATGCAACAGTGTCGCCGTTGTCCTGGCAAAACGGGCAGTTGCATTCTGCAACGCAAGTGACCCGAACAGCGGCAAGCGGTACTTCTTCTGATCAAACCAGAATCGTCCCCTCGCGGTTAACGAAAAACGTTGCGCCGCCCAGAGAGAACCAATACAAATAATCGATAACAACCACCAATAGGTTGCCAGAAAGTGACTCAAAGACATCAGCAATAAAGTTGGTAACGGCAGAGCCTGCTCCAGGTCTTCGAGCATCCGGGTAATTTTCGGCACGACAAAAGTCATCAAAAACAACAGGACTCCGCTGCCGACCAAAAACATCAACAGTGGATAGGTTAATGCAGCTTTGAGCTGAGAATTAAAGCGAGCCTGTTCATCCGTAAAATCAGCAAGCTGCAACAGTACTTTATCAAGAGTCCCGCTCGCCTCACCAACCTGAACCATATTGGTATAAAGCGGTGGAAAAATTTTCGGATGGGCCTGAAGAGCAAGATAAAGAGCACTTCCTTGTAAAACATCATCCCGTACCCGAGTCAGGACAGAGCCAAGGGAACCCTGTGTCTGCTGCTCTGCCACCATCATCAGGGCCTCGTCAAGGGGCATTCCCGCCGTCAGCATTGTCGCCAATTGACGTGTCGCAATACCCAGCTGGACAGCACTCACCCGCCGAAACAACGTCCGCTGGGCTGTTCCTACAGTATTCCTTGCGGTTGCAAGGGCAGTCGGGAATAAACCCTGGTCACGTAATTTACGGCTGGCAGCCTTCTGACTCAGAGCTTCAATCACGCCACGTTGCTTTCTCCCCTGAGCATCAAAAGCACTGTACTCATAAAGTGCCACCGTTTAGACCTCCTCCTGCGTGACCCGCAGGATCTCTTCGACTGTCGTCTCCCCGGCCAGAACCTTGGCCAATCCAGCTTGCCGCAGAGAGCGCATCCCCATTTTCAATGCTTGCTGGCGAATTGTTGCCGCATCAGCATTGCTGGTCACCAGATGGCGAATCGGATCCGTCACCTCCAGTAGTTCATACAACCCAGTTCGCCCCAGATACCCAACATCCATACAATGACTGCAACCACGGCCACGATAAAAAGTTGCCTGCGTCGGCACTTCGGTTCCATCAAACAGCTCAGCCAGTAATTGCTTCTCGGGCTGATAACTGGCCCGGCAATAGGGACAGACGGTTCGGACCAACCGTTGCGCCAGGACTCCAACCAAGGCTGAAGCAGCCAGAAATGGCTCAACTCCCATCTCCACCAGACGCGCCAGCGCCCCGGCCGAGTCATTGGTATGCAGAGTGGAGAACACCAGGTGACCGGTCAATGCCGCTTGAACAGCAATTTTTGCCGTTTCACTATCGCGGATTTCACCCACCATAATCACATCTGGATCCTGACGTAAAATTGAACGTAACCCCTGGGCAAAACCCAGATCTACTTTTGAATTCACCTGAATTTGCCCAACCCCGGGAAGCTGGTACTCGATTGGATCTTCAACAGTAATAATATTTTGTTGCTGTGAATTGATATCCAGCAGTGCCGAATACAGGGTCGTGGTTTTCCCCGCCCCGGTCGGGCCGGTGACCAGAAAAATGCCATGACTCTTCTGAATCATTTTTTTGATCTGCGGGAGCATGGCAGTGTCGATACCGATATCTTCCAATCCCAACATTCCCGAACTTTTATCCAGCAAACGCAGCACAACCCGCTCACCAAAGGCAGTTGGCAGCGTCGACATCCGGATGTCTGCTTGTTTTCCAGCAATACGGATCGAGAAACGTCCGTCCTGAGGAAGACGTTTTTCAGCGATATCGAGATTTGCCATAATTTTCAGTCGGGAGATAATATTTGACAGAGCACGATAAGGGGGGCGTTGCACTTCGTAGAGCAGACCGTCAACCCGGTAGCGAACGATCATTTCTGTTTCAAATGGCTCGATATGGATATCACTGGCACGCTGGCGGTACGCCTGGGTCAGCAAATTATTGACAAAGCGGATAATCGGCGCCTCGTCACTGGTATCAAGGAGATCTTCTAGCGGAACAGCCTCACTCTCTTCCTGGCCAATGTCACCAACGGAGTTGTCACCACCACCCGAGAGAGCTTCATAGCCCTGGTTGATCGCTGCAATTAATTTATCCGGTTCCGCCAGACAGGGGATAATCCGACAACCGGTCAAAACGGAAAGATCGTTTAATATCTGATTATTGCCGGGATCAACAACTGCCAGCCGGATTGTTTGTCCATCAATTTCTAATGGAACCGCAAGGTTCTCTTTGGCATAACTGATGGGGACTGTGGTCAGCAGATGCAGAGCACTTGTTTTAACCTTAGGCTCTGCGACATATTCCATCCCACTCTGGGTTGCCAGAGCTTCTGTCAGAACAATTTCTGAAGCTTCACCCTTCTCCCGAAGGATTTCCCCCAACCGTTGTTGAGTTGATTCTTGCTCTCGCAGTGCTTGACGGACGACACCCTCCGGAACCCCCTTATCCCGTATCAGAATATCTCCAAGTTGACGCCACTTCAACGGTCGCATCAATCAGTCCCCTACTGTCGTTTCAGATTTTAATCTATCCCCCTCCGGGTCTTCCAAGCCAAAGAACTTATCGGAACCACCTTCTTCCTGGAACGTCTCCAGACTGGCCCGATTCTTCTGAGTAATTTGTTGCAGATCCTCACTATTGCGAATCACCCGCGGGGTGATAAAAATGAGCAGGCTGGTTTTGTTCTCAATATCTTTCGTCCGTTTAAACAGGTGTCCAAGAATTGGAACATCCCCCAAAAGGGGAACTTTGGTCACAGACTTGGATTTATCGGTTTGAAACAAACCTCCAAGGACAACGGTCTCACCGTCACTGGCCACGATTGAATTGCGCAGCAGGGTCTTTTTAAAAGTTGGCCCAACCTCATCAACAGTCCCGACAGATTCGGCTATATCACTGATTTCCTGGAAAATTTTCAACCGGACCAGGTTCCCTTCGGTGATCTGCGGGGTAAATCGTAACGTGAGAGCGGCATCCTGACGCTCAACCGAGTTGATCGGGTTACCCGCATTATCGGTCGACTTTGAAGTAATGATGGGAACATTTTTACCGACAACAATCTCGGCTTCCTCATTATCAGAAGTCAACAAGCGTGGCGCAGAAAGGACATTAACATTTGCATCAACCTCAGAAAGTCCGATTAAAGCTGAGAGAGCCGGAACGGTCACGCTTTCGCCATTAATTACGGTCGTAATCGGATTGAACATCCCGCCAAGCAGAATGCCGTCAACAGCTTGAGTCAGAACACTTGGAGTCCCATCGCTTATCGTTTCAAGACCTTTCCCTCCTGTGTTACTGCTCGTAGCGAAGATCAAACTGTCGCTGCCGGTATCAACCGCCCCTTGCAAAGACGTTCCCAGATCCATCAAAGCATCCATAGACAATTCAAGAATCAAAGCTTCAACAAAAACCTGCTTCCGCTTGATATCAAGCTGTCTGATCAGCGCCTGAACATTCTCATAGTCCTCAGCGGTGGCATTGACGATGAGTGCGTTGGTCGGCTTATCAGCTGTGATAGCAACATCTCCGAATATCCCGGCAGTGTGGCTATCCTGCTTTGCAGTCTGTCCCTTTTTCGCTCCGGCAATAATTTTGTTCACAGTTTCGGACAAACCTTCGGCTTCAGCATGCTCCAGATAATAAACATGCACTCCGGCACGACCCAGATCAGCTTTTTCATCCAACCGAGCAATTAACCCTTGAGCATGGAGGATAAACTTTTCATCGCCGAGCAACATCAGCTTATTGGTGCGTTCATAGGGGAAAACCTGCCCACGTGTCTTTTTGCGTAGAGAGGTTCCCGGTCTTGCGCCGCGAACCGGAGTTGTCGCTCCCCCTTCCAGAATCTGCATAACCAGCTTGGCAGTTTCCTCAGCATCAGAGAACCGTAGAGCGACGATCTCCATTTTTTCACCTTCCCAGGATCTATCCAGAGAGGCAAGAATCTGCGATAAACGTTTAATATTAGCCGCACTATCGGTAATAACGACTGTATTGGTTGGTGCATGGGCAACGACATGGCTGGTCTTAGGCATAAGAGGACGCAGGATAGTATCAACCACTACTGTTGCATCGAGATTCTTCAGTTCGATAAGACGGGTAATAAATTGCTCACCAAGATTTTTTCCGTTACTGATCGGCAGGTTTTCTTCTTTTGCACGGCGAATCGAGATAATTTTGTTCACTTCGCCTGATGGGACAATGGTAAATCCCTTCACTCTCAGAACAGTACTGAATAAACGGTAGGCTTCATCCACCGAAACCGGCCGGGGCGATACAATACTGACCTTACCGCGCACCGATTCGTCGTAGACAAAATTCTTGCCGGTCAATTCGCTGATAGTCCCGATCATATCTATTAACTCGACATTTTGAAAATCCAGGGTGACTTCAAGCTCTCCGGCTACGTTTTCACTCTGGGCTGCCAGCGGCTGAGAACCCAGCAAGGTCAGAAGAAAACACAGGGACAGTAAAACATTTATGCCACGTCGAATCACCACAATCAGCTCCTATTCAAAACTATATTCAAAAGTTTCCGGTTTGCCGTCGCGCATAAGGCCGAGTGTAATATCGTTCGCCTCACGAACTTGCTGGAAAATCTGCAACGCTTTTTCAGGGCTGTCCAGTTCAATCTGATTAATTTCAACAATCAGGTCCCCGACTCGCAGACCAATTTGCTCAAGCAAAGACCCTTTATCTATCGCTACCAGCTTAAAACCTACTGTTTTCCCATTATTGATCTCTGGAATCATTCGCGCAGTTTGCAATAGAGAATTCAGATTAGCGCGAGCGTTGTTCGCAACAGCCTTGGAAACCCGCCAACGCCCTTCATCAATCGCAACGATTCCCTCCTGCGCAGAACCAATAACTTTCTTGACAAGTTGAGCCCTGGCCCCTTTGCGCTGCTTCAGCGGCAGGTCACGCCGAACACCATGATCTTTGAGTACAACTAATTTACGCCCGATTTCACTGACAACCAATCGGGGCGACAGTTCTTCATTTAATTGAAAGATGCCGGCCTTTTTCCCCAATTTAATCAACGCCAAAGAATCTTTCCCGGCAACGACGGTTCCAATTAATACCAAATCTGCTGTCGCACGAGGGGCTTCATCGGCAGTGACAGGAATAGCCGTCGAGTAAAGGTTCACTCTCTCGGCGGCCGTACCGACGGCGGCAGAATTAAACAGATTTCGACTCAGAATAATCTGAAAATCTTCTTCGTCCAGTTGACGTACGGCTGTTTGACCAGATCCGGGACGGCCAAACGAGATGACTTCTCCCCCGATTGACAGATCGATCAGGCGCCCCGCCAATACCCCGGATATTATTCCGCCGACAATGGACAAAATCAGCAGCAGATAATTCAATAATCTTTGCAAGTCAATTTGCACAGCAACCACGCCAATAACCGATTCAGATTCCAGTGAAATTCATCAAGATACTCTTATCAATCTATTTAAGTTGGACCTTTAATTATACACAATTTGGCGGAAATTATTACATTTTTTTTATCTTGCCAGAAAAAACGCTCATGTCTGGTTTGAATCTGTAACCATTTCCGCCTATAATGGCGGCGTAAAAAGCCTGACCTACGGCGTTACGGTCGTTTTTCAGGACAAAATTTTTGCTTAGCCATCCCGTAAGTTCTTGCGAAAGCATCTTCTTTAAATCATTTTTTATCAAGAGGAGAGAGAAATGAAAGCAGTTCTGATAGAAGACTTCGGTGCCCCTGAAGTTATGAAGATCGGGGAGATCGACAAACCACAGCCCAAAGCCAATGAGGTTCTGATCAAAGTCGTTGCCACCAGCATTAATCGTCCAGATCTGGTTCAACGGGTCGGGAATTACCCACCTCCGGCCGGTGATTCAGAAATTCTCGGTCTCGAAGTCGCAGGCACTGTCGCAGCAATCGGCAGCGATGTCGGTAACTGGAAAGTGGGGGACCGGGTTATGGCGCTGGTTGGCGGTGGCGGCTATGCTGAGTATGCTGTCGCTTTTGAAAATCACCTGATGCCAATCCCTGACACTATGAGTTTTGCAGAAGCAGCCTGCGTAAATGAAAGCTACATCACTGCATTTCTTAACGTTTTTATGATTGGCGGATTGAAAGATGGCCAGACCGCAATCTTTCATGGCGGTGGGGGTGGTGTTAATACTGCCGCTATTCAGCTGGCAAAAGCCTTGACTCCGAACGCAAAACTGATCATCACTGCCAATCCAACAAAAATGGAACGGGTCAAAGAGCTTGGTGCCGATCTGGTTATCGATTATACCGAAACACCCGATTTTTCAGGTCTGATCAAAGAATATACCAACAAAAAAGGGGTTGATGTCATCCTTGATCACGTTGGTGCAAAGTACCTGAAACCAAATATGAATTCTCTTGGCTACCAGGGGAAATTGGTCATTATTGGAATCATCAGTGGAATTAAAGCTGAATTGAATCTGGCATTGATGATGGTGAAACGGCAGCAAATTATCGGATCGGTTCTGCGCAGCCGGCCCGTTGCTGAAAAAGGTGACATCATTGCCGAGTTCACCCGCCGCGCCCTGCCCAAGTTTGCCGACCGCAGTATCGTTCCGATCATCGAAAAAGTGTTCCCCCTTGCTGATGTTGTGGATGCACACCGGATGATGGAAGAAGACAAGCATTTCGGTAAGATCGTTTTAAAAATTGCAGATGCCTGATTTATTGCAGGGCCGATAAAAAACCGCAGACGTCCTCCTGAATTTTACTGGGGGACGTCTGCGGTTCCGCAACAAAAAGGACACGTCATGCCTTTCAAAATTACCGATTTTTCCATATCAGCACAGCAGAATAACAATTTTGTCAAACCGGTACAGCTCCATTATTGTCAGGACGGAAACACACGGACCTGGGAGGCGGTAAAAAGTCACGACAGCGTCTCGATTCTCCTCTACCACACCGAAAAAAATGCCTTTCTCCTGGTGAGACAGTTTCGACCGCCAGTTTACATGAACCACAAAAAACATACGTCCACCTACGAACTTTGTGCCGGAATTGTTGACAAGAAAGAGTCGCTGGAACAAATCGCCAGGGAAGAGATTAACGAAGAATGTGGATACGATGTGCCACTGGAACAGATTGAGAAAATCAGCTCATTTTTTACCAATGTCGGCATTACTGGAACCCAGCAACATCTTTTTTACACCACAATAAATGAATCGATGAAAATCAATGCCGGTGGCGGAGTCCACAACGAACAAATCGTACTTGAATTCGTTCCACTTCGCGAAGCAAAGGCGTTTCTCTTCAACGAAGATCTGGCGAAGACTCCCGGTCTGATGTTCTCTTTTTACTGGTTTTTTGAACAAAACAAAGCAGAATGACAAAAAACTTACCCCGGGAGGTGCCCTAATGCTGAACAATCACGGACGAATCGTCAACGGCCTGAGAGGCAAGGGCAATAACATCCTCAAGGGGGATCAAGCTTCTGGTTTTCGCAATAAATCCATTGGCGTGTACAAAACGGATTTCCGGATTGGTGGCAACTGAACGGAAATCAACCATCATATTATCCCCCAGGCGCAACATTTCCCACCCGGCACCACGAATCGACGGGGTAATACTCATGACAACTGCCTCGTCATTGAGAGCCTGCAAATAGAGCTCCATTGACAGCTTAGGATTATCTTCAATGTTGCTGACAAGAGCCTTCAGGTGTTTGACCGGCAGAATTTGGGTCTCTTTTTTCAGCCGCTCCAACCGGTTCATTTTCAACCCGACCATCTCAATAAGATCCTCCCCGAACTCTTTCATCAATCCATAAAATGTATCTTGCTCTGTCAATGATGTCAGTTTCGAAAAACAGGACAGGATATAACCATCGATCGGCGAAGAAGACGCAAACAGAATACTGGTATCAACACCCAAATGTTCGGCCGTTTTATACGGCCCCCGGACATCCATCATACTCATATGTCCATACCAGCCAAAAACGGCCATGGCCATGTCATGGTAGCCGAGATAGCGCATCACCAGATGGAAGGCACAGGGAAATGTCGGATCTTGATGGTGATCAAAATTGTGCCTTTCGACATCATATTCCATCCCGACATCGACAACATAAGTATCGGGATCGACAAGATCCTCACGGGTCGCTTCACGCCGAAAAATTTCTGCTGAGCCGAGGGTTGCAAGTAAAATACTGACCGACATAAAATCGTCTTTGTGAGCACTTCCCGGGTGGGTTATAATTCTATACACTACTTAAACCTTTGAATACTATGAAAATATTAATTTTATTTTGCGAACGCAAGCCGAAGAGATTTCATCCTCAGCTGCCCCGTTGTGACTTTGTAAATTCTAGCACACATTGGTGAATCTGTTTATTGCCTCAGCAAAACAGAAAACCAGTCTGTCCGATTCTCTCAGATTGGATAAAGTCGAGAGAAAAAAAGCCTATCGAAATACGGCACGATCTCTATCTCTGGGATGAACCAGAAAATTTCCGGGCAGATCGGGTAGCGGCTGAAGAAAGACCAGTTTGCGGACCCGGGAATATTGGAAAACTACCTGGAGAGATCGTTCAGTTCAACGCCGCAACTCCCATCACAATGTGGTGGATTTTCAGTGTTGCCACAACTGCACAAATAAACCTTCTCACGCTGCTGTACTTCAAACCGAATCGGCGTCAATTCTCCACTTTGATGATGCCCGTCACAAAATGGTAAATATTCAGATCGACCACATGTACAGCGATAGTAAACACCCGGCTCAAGAGTCAGGGCAATCGGCATCCCGGCATCATTATTCATTTTATCCATTAAGAGCTCCTCAAAAACGTTAAATCCATTATATACAAGAGATTCGTGTTCATTATATATGATTTTTCATTTTACAAGAAATCGATAATTACTGATAATGCTGATGGTAAAATCTATTTTGTCCGGTTGGAGAATCCATTCTCTCCCCAGAGCGTTTAAGTTTATATTTCACAAAAAGCACCACGAATGCAATCATCAGACAATGAAACCCCGGAACAATATTAGTGTTAAACAGGAGGTTCAGCATGAATAAAAACAATATTATTTTAATTGGCATGCCCGGGGCAGGCAAAAGTACCGTCGGGGTCATTCTGGCCAAGCGGATTGGCTTCGATTTCATCGATACCGATCTGATCATTCAAGCTCGGGAAAAATGTCGCTTACAGCAGATCATTGATACCCATGGTCTGAAAAAATTTCGCCACATAGAGGAACAGATTCTCCTTGGCCTGCATCCGGAACACAGCATTATTGCAACCGGAGGATCGGTGGTTTACTGTGAAAAGGGGCTCGAGGCACTCGGCAGAACCGGGACACTGATCTACATCCAAGCCTCCCTGACCGACCTGCAAAAGAGAATTGCCGACATGGGTCAACGCGGCCTGGTGATGGCCAAACAACAGACCTTTGATCAGCTCTATCAGGAACGGACCCCCCTTTACGAAAAATTTGCCGAGCTGACCATTTCTGCTGAAGGAATCAATGCTGAACAAGTTGCGAAAGAAATTGAAAAAAAGATCTGTCAACGCCGGACAGCCCCTATGCCTTGGAGCTAAAATGTGACATGCAGAATCTTCAAGGCACCCAGCGACTATCGCTTCAACAGATCATATAACTTTTGGCCAGCTTTTTCCGCTGTTTGTAAAAACTCACGATCAGATTTAATCCGACCGGCCTCAAAATATCCAACCCCGGCTACAGACTCGACAACATTCAGGCCGATGTCTTTAGAAAAGTCGGTAAGTAGAGATAGAGTGTTCCCCATCATAGCCAGATCCGACTGCTCACAAACGGCGGCAGTAATGCAAACTTTTCCCATTCCCTGGTATTTAGCGATCCATTCTTTGCGGCTGACTGGAAACTGGAGGAGGCTGTAGCAACGGTCAATAAACCGTTTCATGTCAGAAGTTACCGAGTACCAATAGGTTGGAGAGGCGATGACCACCGCACTCGCTGCATCGAGCTTTTTTACGATCGTGGCAAAATCATCCTTTATCACACATTCCCAGGACTCGCTGCACCCCTCACACCCGGTACAAGCGTCAATATGATAATCACCAAGAAAAATTGATTCGACCTGTGCTGCGCCATCCTGAACGGCAGGTTCAAGTATAGATTGAATAAGGCCGCTTGTATTCCCGTTTTTTCTTCTGCTACCATTGATCGTCAGGATTTTCATTATTTGCCTCCATACTTCAGTAAGCTGCACAGCAAGGTAATACATAAACAAGCGAGATGCAAATAGCCTGGCACCCTGTAATTTTTAAAGGGTCGACAAGATTGCGCCGCTATTGGTCGAAAATATCCGCACCTTCCAACTCAAAAATAGGTTATAATGGAGGATTCGGCCCATAGATGAAAAGCATACATAAAGAGGACAGTCCAGTATGAGCCCAGATCAGCTCGATGATTTATTACAGAAGGGAATTGAAGCAGCAGAAAAAGGCTATATTCATTCCGCTCAAGTTTTCCTCGGACAAGTCGCGGAACAGCGTAAAACCCCCGAGCTGAACAGCTATCTGGCCTACTGCCTGGCCAAAGGTCAGGGGCGTAACCATTCCGCAGCCAAGATCTGCCGAGAATCCATCAAGCGGGAACCGGGCAACTCACTCCATTATTTGATTTTAGGACGTATTCTGCTGCTATCCGGGGACAAAGGTAAAGCAATCGATGCTTTTCGCCGGGGACTTCGAAGCGAACCGAACCCTTTGATTATAGATGAATTTAAAAAGCTTGGTTTGCGCAAGCCAGCAATCATTAAAAGTCTGAAAAGAAATCACCCCATCAACCGGGTACTGGGGAAAATACTTGGTCTCATCGGTTTCAGGTAAAATTGCTATTTATCCATGACGAGCCAGAAAACGGTCCAGTTCATTGGCAAACTTCTGTTTATCCTTGGCACTGTAAGCCGTAGGTCCCCCGGTTTCAATTCCACTGTTACGCAGATCATCCATAAAATTCCGAACCGACAACCGCTCACGAATATTCTCTTCACTGAAGAAAATACCGCGCGGATCCAACGCATGCGCCCCTTGGCTAATTGTCTCGGCAGCCAATGGAATATCTGCTGTCACAACCAGATCCCCCGCTTCCAGTAAGCGGATAATTTCCTGATCCGCAACGTCTGGACCTGCTGCAACCTGGATTGATCGAATCCAGGGAGATGCAGGATGACCCAGTGATCGGTTTGCAACCAGTGTCAAGATAATCTTTTTTCGCTCCGACGCCCGATAAAGCAATACCTTGATCGGCTTCAGACAAGCATCGGCATCAATCCAGATCTTCACCCTTTTAAATCCTTTCTCACATACAACCAGCCCCTTGACGATTCAAAACCGTCAAGGTGAACCCTTGTAGCACCTGTTCGTGTCGACAATCTATTGCCTTTTTTCCTGACTGTGTTTAAATACGTGAAATCAACCGATCACAGGAGGAAAATCATGACAAACCGCTATATTATGACTGCATTCGGCAAAGACCGTACCGGAATTGTTGCCGATGTCACTCGCCTGCTTTACGAAAATGACTGCAATCTGGAAAACACCACCATGTCAATGTTGGCAGATGAGTTCACCCTCAGCTTACTGTTCTCAAGCCAGCTACCTGATATCGAGGAACAGCTCAACAGAGAGTGTCGCCGTCTCGATCTGGACAAAGGAATTTCTGCCTTCATCCGGCCATTGCGAGCACAACAAGAAATAAAGCAAAAAAGTTATAAAACTTGCACCCTGCATATCGAAGGTTTAGATCAGGCGGGAATTGTTTATAAAACCAGCCAATTTCTGGCTGATCGTCAACTTAATATTATCCAGCTTAACTCTGCAGCCAGCGCCTCACCTCAAAGTGGTGCGACGATGTATAGCATGAACATTGACATTCAGGTTCCAGAAAGTCTCCCCTTTGATCAATTGGAAGAGGAGCTTGCGAGCGTTGCTGATGAACTCCACGTTGACGTCACGGTGAAACGCTAGAAAATCAACGCCCCCGCAGCTTGCTGCGGGAAACATCCCTCTGTCCTGACCCAACAAGTTGTTATTGACCATCCATAGCAAAAAATATTTGAACATTTAAATATTGGTTCCCTTTAAATAAGTTTTGCTATAGAATAGCGTATTGTCTTTCACTAAAGAGGTCAACATTACAAACAAACTTGTCGGAGGAAGGAATGGCAAAAAAAGCTAAGTTTGGAATATCACAAAAAGTATTGCTCATATTGTTGTTGGTTGCATTAGTCCCACTTGTCAGTATCTGGTTTGTCAGCTACCAAAGTATCACTGGCTTAACGACGCAAAAAGTCAACCACGAGCTAACGGCAATCAATGACAACCTGATCACACATGTTGACGATTGGGTCGATATGAACCAACGGATGCTGCGACAGAATGCCTCTTTAAACGAGATGCAGTCGATGAAATCACGACTTCAGAATCCCGCTCTGGAAACAATTACAAAATACTATGATTGGGCCTATCTGGCATTTACCATTGACCCGAAGGGCAACAATATCGGTCGGAGTGATGGTAAAAAAACCAAATATTATGGTGATCGCGCTTATTTCACCCAGATTGCTGAAGGGAAACAGTTTGGAAAACAGCTTCTGATTGGAAAAACCTCTGGAAAACCCGCAATGGTTCTTTCGACTGGTATTTTTGATGAAGCGGGCAAACTCAAGGGTGTTTTAGCTCAGGCGATGACCCTGAACAAACTATCGGGAAAGATTGTCAGCAATCGAATTGGTGAAACAGGTTTTACTTTTCTGCTTGACGAAAAGGGCGAAGTTATTGCTCATCCTGATGCTGAGATGACACGCTCACGGGTAGATTTGAGCAAAAATCAAGCCCTTCAAGCTTTGAAACAGGGACAATCATTCACCAGCTATGAAAATTTCAATGGCGATAAAATTGTCGCTGTTGCGCAAAAAACCGCTCAGGGCTGGGTCATGATCAGCCAACAAAACTATGCTGAAGCTTACCAAGTCATCAAAGCGGAAAACCAAAAAGCCCTCTATCTGTTGATTGCGACTCTGGTCGTTGTTGTTCTTATCGCGGTCTTCGTTTCTCGATCATTGACAGCACCAATTCGTGAATTAACCGAAGTTGCCGATAAATACAGTCAAGGCCAGCTGGATCTTAAAATCAGCGGTCTGAATCGAAATGACGAAATCGGCCAACTCAGCCAATCAATCGAGAGGTTGGGGACAAGCATCCGGATGGCAATCAGCCGGTTACAAAAAAAGAAATCCTGAGAAGCTGCCAGACTTTGCGGATCGTAACGAGAAATCGACTGGATGAAGGCAGATTTTCGTAGATTTGAGAGCGAATAGCACCGCTATTTGTCAAAAATATACGGAAATCTGCACCGTCCAGACGGTTCCCAAGTAGATTCTTACAACCTTCTCTAGCTTAAATAACTGTTCAGCAATGCCTTGAGGCACCTATTCCAAGGGCCACTTTGCGCCGTCCATGGCCGTTCGACTGTCGCCGTCCGTGGCGACAGTCGAACGGCCATGGGTACCACAAGCCCCTATCAGTCGTGGTGGTGAATAGTTACGCTTAAATAACATCTCCGCTGCTTCATCAATAGTCTCTGACAGAGTCGGGTGGGGATGATCGATTTTCTTGGATCCTCGCTCACTGCAGCCATTTCGATAGCCACCACAGCTTCAGCAATCAATTCACCAGCATCTGATCCAGCGACCGCGACACCGAGGATCCGATCAGTTTCAGGATCGACAAGCTATTTTGTCATCAGGTTGATTCCGGGGCAGCTATCCCTTTAAGTTTCAATAAGCAACTGATGTTGAAAAACTTGAACAAATCAACTGAGCACCCGATATGGCCCTGTAGCATAACTGCGAAATTGCAGAGTGTCATGCTCATCCAGTAAAGCCCCGATCCGATCGCGATTCACAGGGTGAGAGACGCGCCGCCCGGCCTCTCCCTCCGTACACCATTCAACGCTGGGAGTTTCGTCACTTGGGGTCAGCTCACCCGAAGCATAACGGGCAGAAAAACAAAACACCAGGGTGGCAGGAGCAGAGACTTTAGACCAGACGACCGATAACTTTGCGTGACTGACTGTCACTCCGGTCTCTTCAAGAATCTCACGACAGAGGGCAAAAACGAGACCCTCGCCCTCCTCAACGCGTCCCTGTGGTAATTCCCAACCCCGTATATGATGGTTAACCAGAAGGATCTGGTTTTGTGCATTGCGAACAAGACAGCTGACAACCAGTACATGTTTCGGCTGAGTCATCAATTAATCTTTCCATCCTTAACTTCAGAAACCTTGGCACGGCTTTGAAGCTGATCACTTAGACCCTCTTTTGGCAACAGAACCCAAAGTTGCCCATCCTGCTTCATTCTCCCGGCTATTTTACCGGCGTCATCCCCCATTCCCCAGAAAAAATCGGCCCGAACCTGCCCCTTGATAGCCCCACCGGTATCTTGAGCAACCATCAGTTGCTTTAAAGGAAAGTCGGTACCAGGATAGGTTGTCGAAACAAAAACCGGTGCACCAAGGGGAATAGTGCGTGGATCAACGGCCAGGCTGCGCAAGGCGGTCAGAGGAATCCCCAAAGCCCCAGGTGGAGACTGAATATCTGTCGGCAAGGACCGGAAAAATATATAGCTGGGGTTTTCTGCCAGTAACCGCTTACCTGCCTCGGGATTTTGCTTGACCCAGCGCATAATATTCTGCATCGACATCTGATCTCGCGTCATGGCATTACGTTCCAGTAACAATTTACCAATAGATCGATAAGGATGGCCATTTTGATTCGCATAGCCAACCATAACCCCTTCACCATTGGCTAAACGAATCCGCCCTGAGCCTTGAATGTGCAGAAAAAACAACTCTACCGGATCTTCCACCCAAAAAATTTCGTTCCCGTTAAGAGGATTCTGACCATTATCAATTTCACCACGTTCAAAGTACGGCACCACTCGATTCCCATCCACCCGGCCTCGCAAGCGGTAATCACTCAACTCAGGATAAACATCATTCAAGTTGATAATCAAGAGGTCCTCTGGTTGACGGTAGAGTGGATACTGATATTTTTCCGTCTTCTTCCGGCTACCAGACAATTCGGGGCCATAGTAACCAGTAATCAACCCATCAGCAGTACCATCTTCGTTACGGACCTGGTTGGGTTGAAAATAATCTTCGAAAAATTGACGTGCAGCGTCATCAGAATTCGGTGGGATCTGCAAAGCGGCAAAACAAACCTGCTGCCACTGTTCGTGCTTTTTGATGGCTTGACAGCTTTGCTGGAAAGTCGTCAGCGCAGCAGCAGGGCGATCCAACAGCCACCCATCGACCTGATCCCAAGCGACTGGTTTTAATGGTTCAATTTCAACAACAGGTGGAGGAGTCATAACCGGAGGCTTAACTACTTTCGAGGGTTTACCGACACAACTGACAAGAGCCAGAAGCAGGCAAACGGCAAGGAAATTTTTGTGCAGAATAGTCATTGTAAAAAAGAATTGTTTATTCAACATAATGGTAACTCACAAAATTCCACCAATAAAAAAGAGAGGGTATATACAAACTTACAGCATATCAATTGGATCAACATCAATTTGCAAATTCACCTGTCGGGGTAATTGTTTAATTCCACTGTCAAGACGATTGAGTAACCGCCTGAGCGCAGACCGAAGAGTAGATTTTAACAATATCTGATAACGACTTTTACCACGCAGCCGCGACAACGGACAAGGGCTGGGACCAAGAACCTCTACCGACTCAGCAAGACCGGCTAGATAATGACCAAACTGCTTAGCAGCAGCCTGAACCTGATAATTGTTATTCCCGGTAAAGACAAGGTTGACCAGATGACCACAAGGGGGATAACCAAGTTCCTGCCTGAAAGGGAGCTCTTGAAGGTAAAAATCTCGATAATCCTGTTCAGCGGCACAAGTCAGAGCGTAGTGTTCCGGGTTATAGGACTGGATATAAACCTGACCACCACCACAGGCACGTCCAGCTCTGCCGGCGACTTGGGTCAACAGAGAAAAGCTCCGTTCAGCCGAGCGAAAATCGGGGAAATTAAGAATGCTGTCAGCACCTAACACACCGACTAACGCGACTCCTGGAAAATCATGCCCCTTTGCGACCATCTGGGTCCCGACGAGGATATCAATTTTACGCGCCAACATTTCAGTCGCTATTCTCCGGTGCGCCCCTTTTCGACTGGTCGTATCACGATCCATCCGGGCAATCGTGGCGGTTGGAAACAGCTCGACAAGCTCCTGCTCCAACCTTTCAGTTCCAGCGCCTTGAGGTTCAATATTCAATCCCTGACACTTGCAACATTGGTCAGGAACGACATCGACATAATCGCAATAGTGACATCGCATTTGTCGGATATGCTGATGGTAGGTCAAAGTAATTTCACAATTAGGACAATAGAAACTCTCACCACAGTCGGTACATAATACAAAAGGTGCAAATCCGCGACGATTTAACAACAACAGGACCTGCTCGCGTCGCTCCAATGCCTGCCCAATGACTTCAATCAGACCATTGGACAACGCCCCCTGAAGAACTTCATCCCTTAAATCAACTAACTCAACCTGGGGTAAATCTCCACCATGCACGCGATTATCCAGCGTCAACCGGGTCAATGCTCCCTGTTCACTCCGATAATAACTGGCAAAGGAAGGGGTTGCACTGCCAAGCAATACCGGACAATTCTGCTGATGGCCACGAACCAATGCCAGATCTCGCGCATGATAGCGAAACCCTTCACCCTGCTTATAGCTTGACTCATGTTCCTCGTCGACAACTATGAGACCGAGGTTCTGCAACGGAGCAAAAACGGCTGAACGTGCGCCAATAACAATCTCGATTTTGTTGCGCCCGATCTCCCTCCAGGCGTCGTAACGTTCACCGGCAGACAAACCACTATGCAGAACAGCAATCCTGACACCTCTGGATTCAAATCGAGCTCTGAATCTGGCAACCAATTGGGGCGTCAATGAAATTTCCGGAACCAGAATCAACGCCTGGCGATCATCCAGCAGACATTGCTCGACAGCTTGTAAATATACTTCGGTTTTGCCACTCCCAGTGACACCATGGAGCAGAAAACCGGAAAAACGCCTCTCATTTATTGCAGTAACTAGCCCATCAACAGCTATACTCTGGGAACTATTGAGGGTCAGGCATTTATCTTCAGGTAATGATTCGGTGAGAAAAGGGTCCCGCAGGAGTTCCTGTTCACTCACAGTCAAGGCATCCATTTCAACCAACCGCTTCAACGCTGCATAAGGAGAAGGGAAATGCTCACGAATTTTAGCGAGACCAGCACCAGCAGCCCCTTGTTGCACAATAAACAACAATAGCTCCTGTTGCTTCTTGCCAGTTGGTTGAATATCTTGATTCAATGATTTGTAGAGAGGTTCGGTAAGGATAGTCGTTGCCGCTGTTTCGCTACCAAGACCAGCAGGAAGCGCAGTACGAATCGCCTGCCCAATCGGGTAACAGTAATAATCTGCCGCCCAGCACAGCAACTTGATCAGTTCAGGAGTTAATATCGGTTCCTCGTCAAGCACCCCCTGCATATCTTTCAAATCTTCAGCCTGACCCTCACTGATGGCAAGAATGAAACCGATTGTTGAACGTCTCCCAAATGGAATATTGACACGCATTCCAACTTGAACAGAATCGATCAAAGCTTCAGGCACCCGATAAGAGAATAGCTGCTTAAGCGGTACGTTTACAGCAATGTCGGCAATCAATTCAGACAAATCAATTCTCGTTTAAAATAAAGGAATCTGGTTATCCAGTTGAGTTCGAAATTTCCATTAACAGGGACGCATGAATTCATTCATGGGCTTGTCTGACGCCACCAGCCTCAGATACCATTCCAATGGAGTCATCGAACTCTTTAGCGTTTTACAGGATTAACAGAGTCACGATTTAAAAACAAACTTAGAGCCCTAACTGTTTCTTCACCCGACCAAAGGCTTCAATCGCAAATTCGAGATCATCCGCCGTCAAGGCAGCCGACATCTGGGTACGGATCCGTGCCGACCCCTTGGGAACGACCGGATAAGAAAATGCCACGACATAGACACCTTGTGCCAGCATGGCATCGGCAAACCTTCCGGCAACGACAGCATCGTGCAGCATAACCGGAACTATGGGATGCTCACCCGGCAAAAGATCAAAACCGTGCTTTTCCAGACCGTTGCGGAAAATTGCGGTATTCTCGTTTAGCTGATCGCGCAGAGCACTCGATTCGCTCACCAGATCGAGGGCTTTCAACGCACCAGAGACCGCAGGCGGAGCTACCGTGTTGGAAAAAAGATAAGGCCGTGAGCGCTGCCGCAACAGATCAACAATCTCCTGACGTGCACTGGTAAAACCACCACCCGCACCACCCAACGCTTTACCTAAAGTACCGGTGATGATGTCAATCCGTTCCATACAACCACGATATTCCGGGGTACCACGACCTCTGGCACCAACAAAACCGGTCGCGTGGGAATCATCGACATGCACCAGAGCATTATATTTCTCGGCCAGCGCACAGATTTCATCAATCTTGGCAATGTAGCCATCCATAGAGAAAACGCCGTCGGTAGTAATCAGTTTGAAGCGCGCGCCGTTTTTATCTGCGGTCTGCAATTGCTCTTCCAGGTCGGACATATCGCTGTTACGGTACCGGTAACGACTGGCTCGGCACAGACGCACCCCATCAATAATACTGGCATGATTAAGTTCATCTGAAATAACCGCGTCTTCTTCGCCCAGCAGAGTTTCGAACAGTCCCCCATTCGCATCAAAACAGGAGGGGTAAAGAATGGTATCTTCAGTGCCTAAAAAAGCACTCAACTTATCTTCCAGCTTCTTGTGCAAGGTCTGGGTTCCACAGATGAAACGAACCGATGCCATACCGAAACCCCACTCCTCAAGAGCGAGCTTGGCAGCAGCACTAACGTCCGGGTGTTGAGCCAAACCGAGGTAGTTGTTGGCGCAGAGATTCAATACTTCTTCACCACTGCTGACACCCACATGGGTACTTTGCTGGGTGGTGATGAGTCGTTCATGTTTATATAGACCGGCAGACTCAATCCCTTTTAATTCAGTGCTTAAATGTTCCTGAAATTTACCGTACACAGCTCTTCTCCCTAAAAAATGAAGATTTAAATCTCTATATCTTCAAACCCTCCCTTCTCTCCAAGGGAGAAGGAAGTAACTGAAATTCCTAGACTAAAGTCCATGGTTTTCACCAGAATAATGGAACAATAAACATGATGGCTAAGCAAAAAATTTCATCCAGCAAGGCGTAGCATTTTTTCAGGGGTGAAGACATACATCAGTATGTCGAGATCCTGAAATAAATACTGCAACACAGCTGGGCGGACATTTTGGGACGCCATCAAGCATCCCAGTTCAAAATCACTTTGCTCGCCGCACCGCTGTTCATCGCGGCAAAACCCTGTTCATACTCGGTATAATCGAGTCGATGGGTGATAACCGGCGAAATATCCAACCCCGATTCAATCATCACCGACATTTTGTACCAGGTTTCATACATCTCACGGCCGTAAATACCTTTCAGGGTGAGCATGTTGAAAATCACAATATTCCAGTCGATGGCGACATCTCCAGCCGGAATCCCCAACATTGAGACCTTGCCACCGTGGCACATATTGGCCAGCAGATCTTTGAATGCCGAGGAATTTCCTGACATTTCCAACCCCACATCAAAACCTTCCGACATGCCCAACTTTTTCTGCACATCGGCAATACTTTCCCGGCCAACATCAACAGTGCGGGTCGCACCCAAGGCTTTGGCCAATTCAAGGCGCCGGGGATTGATATCGGTAATCACAATATGCCGGGCACCAGCATGGCGACAGACCGCCGCAGCCATGACACCGATGGGGCCGGCACCAGTAATCAGCACATCTTCACCAAGAAGATCGTATTGGAGAGCGGTATGGACTGCATTGCCGAAGGGATCGAAAAGGGCGGCTACATCCAGATCGATATCGGGACGATGCTCCCAGACATTCGACATCGGCAGAACCAGATACTCGGCAAAAGCTCCCGGTCGGTTCACACCGATACCACTGGTATGGGCGCAGAGGTGGCGACGCCCCGCCATACAGTTGCGACAGCGTCCGCACACCACATGTCCCTCGCCGGAAACGATCTGCCCTGCCCGGAAATCGTTCACATTGGAACCGACCGCGACGATCTCTCCAACAAACTCGTGCCCGACAATCATCGGGACTGGGATGGTTTTTTGTGACCACACATCCCAATTGTAAATATGCAGGTCGGTCCCACAAATGGCGGTACGCTTTATTTTTATCAGAACATCGTTGATGCCAATTTCTGGTTCCGGCACCTCTTCTAACCAAAGTCCGGGTGCAGATTCCTTCTTAACTAATGCTTTCATGATGTCGGCCTCCCGCCGGGAAATTTAAACAAACCTGCCACATTGTACACCTGTTTACCCTGCTATGACGATCAATATCGGCCTACAAATTACTTTAGACACAACTTGGTTATGCCAAAACTCAAGCTGTAACATATAACCGGCCAAACTCCCCTTAAAAAAAGGGGAATCGGCCTGTCACTGGAATATCGTGCGTAACCAGAAAACACAATTTGATAAATCGACTGGTATACTGTATCAATTGATCAAACCAAACTAGCGGCATCACCGGATGACAAACCTCCTCCCCGAGAAGGAGATCGACATGCTCAGTGACACTGCAATCGCTCAACAGGTTCAATCCAGACCCATCGGCCAGATTGCCGATAAACTTGGTATTGAACAACAGTCCCTGCTCCCCTATGGCCGGGAAATGGCCAAGGTCAACATAAATTCGTTACAGCAACCAGGCAATAAGCAAGGTCGTTTGATTCTGATCTCAGCAACCACCCCCACCGCCGCCGGCGAAGGCAAAACCACCACCACAATCGGCCTGGGACAAGCCCTGGCCAAGTTGGGAAAATCGGTCTGTCTGGCACTGCGCGAACCCTCTCTCGGACCTTGTTTGGGGATGAAAGGGGGTGCCACCGGCGGTGGCTACAGTCAGCTTCTGCCAGCGGATCGGATCAACCTCCATTTTACCGGCGATTTTCACGCTATCACCTCTGCCAACAACCTCCTCTCGGCGGTGATTGACAATCACATTTATCAAGGTAACGAATTGAACATCGATCCACGCCGGATTCTGTGGCGTCGCGTCATCGATATGAACGATCGCAGTCTCCGCCATATCGTGCTGGGACTGGGTGGAAAACTACAAGGCATTCCACGGGAAGGGGGTTTTGACATCAGTGCCGCCTCCGAAGTCATGGCGATGCTCTGCCTGGCATCCAGCCTCGATGATTTTCGCCAAAGGCTTGAAAATACGCTGATCGCCTTCACTTACAGCGGTAACCCGATTTTTGCCAAGCAACTACAAGTCACCGGTGCTATGCTCGCCCTGCTGCGCGACGCCATCCACCCCAATCTGGTACAGACTCTCGAAGGAGTTCCAACATTGGTGCACGGTGGCCCTTTTGCCAATATCGCTCACGGTTGCAACAGCCTGCTGGCGACCCGAATGGCTCAACACCATGCCGACTGGGCCATCACTGAAGCCGGTTTTGGCTTTGACCTGGGTGCCGAAAAATTCTTCGATATCAAATGTCGGCTTGGCGGTCTTGATCCACAGGTGGTCGTACTGGTGACCACGGCCAGAGCGCTCAAGTTCCATGGCGGAACAACAAAGGATAAGCAAGAGGGCAACAATCTGACAACACTACGCTGCGGACTGGCAAATCTTGATAAACATATCGAAAACGTGCGTAAGTTCAATAAACAGCCGATCGTTGCCATCAACCGCTTTACTGACGACAACACCACGGAACTGGCGTTGATCAAAGCCCACTGTCAAAAGCTGAACATCCCCAGCGCCATTTGTGACCATTATGCCAGTGGCGGTGAAGGAGCCATTGAACTGGCCAGGCAAGTGATCGAGACAGCCCACCAGAGCCAGCCCTATCGCCCTCTCTATCGTCTCGATCTGCCGGTCGAGGAGAAAATACGGATTATCTGCCGGGAGATATACGGCGCCGACGATGTCGCTTTTACCAAACAGGCGGCCAAAGATTTACGTCAAGTGCAGCAACTCGGCTTCGCCCAACTGCCGGTCTGCATCGCCAAAGCCCCTGGTTCCCTGTCAGATGATCCCAATTTGCTCGGCCGTCCACGCAATTTCAACATTACTGTACGTAACATACAGATCAATTCCGGGGCTGGTTTTCTGGTCGTTCTCACCGGAGATATCCTACGGATGCCGGGATTGCCAAAACATCCGGGCGCTGAACGGTGGCAGTTAGGGGAAGACGGCTTGATTCTCGGACTGGAGTAGGAAACAATCCAATGGCAAAAAAATCGACAGTGTCACAAAGCCCCGGAAAACCCGCCATGGTAGCATTATACGCCCACTATAATTCGGACACCGCCGTTTCTCAGTACTGCGATGCCCACTACGGCCCGGACAAATTTGGAGTGGAAAACTTCCCCAGAAAGATCGCCCGGATCTCGACCGCAGCACTGGAAGGAAAGCCGCGGCACAGCGCCCTCAACCTCGGTTGCGCCGTCGGTCGAACCTCCTTCGAACTAGCGACCCACTTCGAGCAAGTCACTGGCGTAGACTTCTCTTCACGCTTCATCGATATTGCCCGCCGCATTCAAAAGCGGGGCAGAACCTGCTACCAATGTCCTGAAGAGGGGGTTCTGAGCTCCGATCATGAGGTTTGTCTCGCCGACCTCAACTTGGCAGAGACGGCAGACAGGGTCACCTTTCTTCAAGGAAACGTTGGCTGCCTCGAAACGCGCTTCTGCGACTACGATCTGGTTCTGGCCGCCAACCTCATCGACCGCCTCCGCGAACCGGGAAAGTTCCTTGCCGGTATCCACCAGAGGCTGGTTGTTGGAGGCCTGCTGGTGATCGCCTCACCTTACGACTGGATGGCACAATACACCCCTCGCAAACAGTGGCTCGGTGGCTTCTTCCGCTCTGGCATCCCCTTGACGTCTCTGGAGGGGCTGGAGAAGAAACTCGCCAGACATTTTGCCAGGGTCGGTGAACCGCAGGAGGTCGAATTTGTCATCCGTGAAACAGCGCGGACCTTCCACCATAATGTTTCCCAGGTGACCCTCTGGCAGCGAACTCGCTGACCTTGGAGCGCTGAAAAACCTTAAGTGGTGGAAAAGTTGGCTTTCCGATTCATTTCAACGAGTTACCACCCAACAACCTGTCATCTCTCTTAATAACCAAGAAATTCGAGTAAGTGATTAATCTCTTTCATCAGTTCAGCAAAATCATTTCCCGACAAGCTCTGTGCTCCGTCGCAGAGCGCCTTGGCGGGATTGGGATGAACCTCCATCATCACCCCATGAGCCCCGGCGACCAGGGCAGATTTTGTCATTACTGGCACCAGCATCCGCTTGCCCGTTGCATGGCTGGGATCAACAATGATCGGCAGGTGGCTCATTTCTCGAATCAACGGCACAACGGATAGATCCAGTGTATTGCGGGTCGCTTTTTCAAAGGTACGAATTCCACGCTCACAAAGGACAACGTTACGGTTCCCCTCGGCCAGAATATACTCTGCCGCAGCCAGAAATTCTTCAATCGTCGCACTCATCCCGCGCTTGAGCAAAACTGGATGCTGAATCTTGCCAACCTCTTTGAGCAAATCGAAATTCTGCATGTTGCGGGCTCCGATCTGCAACATATCTGCATATCTACAAACCGCATCCAACTGCTCTATCCGCATCACTTCTGTTACCACAGGCAAATCATGTGCCTTACCAGCCTGTTGGAGATATTTCAAACCTTCGATGCCAAGACCCTGAAAGGAATGGGGCCCGGTCCGAGGTTTAAAGGCTCCACCACGCAACATTTGGCCACCGCCCGCTTTAACCTCTGCAGCAGCAGCCAGCATCTGTTCTTCAGTTTCTATCGAGCAAGGTCCGGCGATAATCACCGGTTTTTGACCATCGCCAAATTTAACCCCGGAGATATCAACAACCGTAGGTTCCGGGTGAAAGTCACGTGAAGCCATCTTGTATGGCTTGCTGACATGAATCGTCTCGCGCACGCCCGGCAAGGTACGAATGGTTGAATCATCGACATAGCCCTGATTGCCGAGCACACCAATAGCCGTTCTTAAACTTCCGGGTATCGGTTCAGCCGTCAGCCCCATCGCCTTGACTGCTGCGAGAACCTGATCCATCTGGTCCTGTGTTGCATGGTGGTGCATAACAATAAGCATAAAAACTCCTCAAACAGAAAAATCCAATGATAGTGGTCAAGACTGAAGGTTTGAAACCTACAGCCCGATCCTCTTCAGCCTTTTTTGGGCTCATCCCCCCCGTTGCCGCAGATAAACCCCGATCTTTTCCAGCGCAGTGACAATTTCATCAAATGGACGGGTATAGGAAAAGCGCAAATAGCCTTCAGCCCCCTGACCAAAATCGACACCCGGGGTCACAGCAACGCCGGTCTTTTCCAGAATATCGAGAGCCAATCGTTGTGAATTCTTGTCAATATGTCGCGCATCGGCAAGCACATAAAATGCCCCCTTGGGCTCAAAGTGCACCCCAAGACCAAGGTTGCGCAACCGAGCGACCAGTTCTTTGCGGCGCTTATCATAAACGTTCCGCATAGCAGCAACATCATCCTGACACTGTTGCAAAGCGGCGATACCGCCATGCTGGACAAAATGATTGGCACAAATCAAAAAGTTCTGATGCAGGGTTTGCAAGGCTCGAACACACGACAGTGGTGCAATCAGGTAGCCCAAACGCCAACCCGTCATCGCGTAGGCCTTTGAGAATCCACCCAGGACAAAAGCATCTTGAGTGAATTCCAGAATACAACGCTCATCCCCCTGATAAGTCAGGCCATGATAAATTTCATCGGAAATAATTGGGACCGGCAAGTCAGCCAATGCCTGCATCTCCCGACTGGACAGTATCGACCCGGCAGGGTTAGAGGGGGAATTGATCAATAATCCCCGCGTTTTTTCGCTGATTAACGCCTGTACCTGATCGGGCCGAGGCTGAAAACCATCCTTTGCATCGGTTTGCAACAGAACCGGTTTGCCCCCGGAAAACTTAACAAAGCCAGGATAACAGGCATAGCCGGGGTCGCTCAGGATCAGTTCATCCCCTTCATCCAGAATTGTCGAAAAAAGAAGTAACATCAGGGGACTGGTTCCCGAAGAGACGATCACCTGTTCAGGAACGATCTCTACCCCGTAGTAATCGAGATAATGGCGGCAGATTTCCTGACGGAGCTCCAGCAGCCCCAACGAATGGGTATAAGAGGTCGCCCCCTCTGCCAGTGCCTGGCCGGTCGCCGCTAAAATTGCCGGAGGGGTACTGAAATCAGGCTCACCAAGGCAGAGATAGGTAATATCACGACCCTCAGCCTCCAACTCTTTAGCCCGTTCCATTAACTCCATCGCCAGAAAAGGTTCGACCTGTTTGGCACGATTTGAAATCGGTATCTGCATAGATTTATCTCCCCATCTTTATATCTCTGTTCAGATTAGTCCTCGGCTTATTCGATTGCAACCATTTTGCCGCCGATTTGCCGGGAGAATTAATTGCAATGAGCACCAAGTGCAGGTAAAATCCATCGTGATGAAAACTCCGCCCTTGATATTTGTGATTATATTTCTATGCAGTTTTTTTTCCGTCGCTGCCATTGCAGCAGACGACACTCCTCAGATCGACCCGGCATTGGAGTTAATCAACGTCCTGGGTTGCAAGGGGTGCCATGTTATCAGTGGCAAAGGCGGTTCTCTGGCCACAGATCTGACTCACATAGGAAGTCGATTGTCGGCAAAGCAAATTGAGGCACAACTGACATCGGGTTCAGCCGCGCAGGTAAAAGGTTTTATGCCAAGCTATACGTCACTCCCAAAGGCAGATTTGCAACGGATCAGCGAATATCTCTACAACCTCCACTAAAAGATGAAAAAGAAAAACCATGTCCCAAAGAATGACCTTAATTACTTCACCGGTATTTATTCCTGAAGCACACTTAAAAAATACTGGCAGCTTTGCGGCACTGTTTGGCAATGACCACCCTTTATCACTTGAGATTGGCTGTGGAATCGGCGATTTCGTTGTTCAGATTGCGGCGCGCCATCCTGAGCGGAACTTCATTGCCATTGACATATTCAATCAGGGCTGCCGCCAGACATGTAGCCGAATTGAACGTTCCGGCCTGACTAACATTTTGATGATGCGTATAGAAGCCCGCTATCTGATGCACGAATATTTGGGAAAAAACAGTCTCCAGGCGATCTATATCAATTGTCCCGATCCCTGGCCAAAAAAACGGCAGCGCAAGCGAAGATTGCTCAACCATGATTTTCTCGACCTGTCGCTTTATTGCTTGCAGGACCATGGCGAACTGAACTTCTGCACCGATTTTGTCGATTACGGTGAATCGGCTGCCGATTTGTTGCATCGGGATACCCGCTTTGAAAATTTCACCACGACTCCCTATAGCCACGACCTGGGAGACTATCCTGTCTCAAAATATATGCAGCGCTTCCTCGACCTTGGTCAGCCGATCTTTCTCTGTCGTTACCGCAAAAAAACCGGTCTCAAAATTGAGACACCGAACTTGAGCAAGGGGTTCAGACTCCGTTGGCCAAAGGAGAAAAATTGAACTGGCTCACAGAAAACCTGCCCGGTACCGGTGGAATCTACAAACAGAACCCGGAAGATTTTCAGGTCGAAGAAATCCCCCTCTACCCATGTTCAGGTCAAGGGGAACACCTTTACCTGTGGATTGAAAAATCGGGAATCACGACACGCGAATTATTAACCCAGCTGACCCGTGGATTAAAATTGAGAGAACGTGATCTCGGTTATGCGGGATTAAAAGATGCCCATGCCTTGACCCGTCAAATGATCTCCGTGCCATTCAGTAAAATTGATCAGATAATAAAATTGAACCTCAATAACGCAAAAATACTGAGTATGACCCGGCATAGCAATAAACTTCGCCTTGGACACCTGGCTGGCAATCGTTTCACTATCACCATCCGTCAAACCCATGCGGATGCTTTGTCTCGCGCTGAAGCCATTCTGACTCAATTAAGAAAACGGGGAGTTCCCAATTTTTTTGGTGAACAGCGTTACGGTATTTTGGGAAATTCAGCACAACTGGGATTACTTCTTGTCCGAAAAGAATGGGGCCGATTCTGTCAGGAGTATATTGGCGACCCAGAGTTAATCCGCAATCAGGACTGGAAAAAAGCGGCAGAACACTATCGCCGGGGCGAGATCGGAACCGCCCTTGACAGTTTACCCCAAAGGATGCGGGATGAACGTCGCCTGCTCCGGACACTCCTGACAGGGGCAACCTGTCGGGCAGCGGTCTCAACATTACCGCGAAACTTGTTACGCTTGTTTCTTTCCGCAGCTCAATCGAACTTATTTGATCAGCTCCTCAAACAACGGCTAGCGACCCTTGATCAGCTTAACGATGGTGATATTGCCGTCAAGCACATCAATGGAGCATGTTTCAGGGTGGAACATGCAGCAGATGAACAATCGCGCAGTGACAGTTTTGAGATCAGCCCATCGGCACCGTTGTATGGGTGTAAAGTGATGCTCGCTACGGGGGAAACCGGGCAGGCTGAAATCGACTTACTGGAAAAAACCGGGTTAACTCTTGAAAGCTGGAAACTTGCACAGGGGCTGACAATGCCGGGGGAACGGCGGCCACTCAGAGTTCCCTTAAGCGGAGCAAAGATCATAGACCACGGAGATCATTCTCTAACCCTCAGCTTCGCTTTACCCAAAGGCAGTTACGCAACCAGCGTCCTGCGAGAATTGATTAAAGCAACCCGGGAGCTTCGGACTGAAGCGAAAAGTTGAGGCTTTGAGAGCAGAATTTCGCTCGTTTGCAGCCTCATAGTCGTTGCTATAGGATAGAAATATGGGCCGAAGGATCGAAGTTACAGCCAGCCCTTGGAAGCCCGACAGGCTCCTGCCCCCCTCCTCACAGTAAAAAGGCACTGCAAAACAACCGAAATCTCCAGTTATGTTTGACAATAATAGAACACCATTCTATACTTCCAGTAAGTCCGCTTGAGCGGCCCGATACTGCTTGACAGAGTGGCTCCCCAGGGCTAAAATCAGCACCATTATATATAAAAAAAACACAAGAAGGGTACAGAGACTCATGGTCAAAAAAGATAAATCCGAATATATCATTCAGGCAGTTTCCCACGCACTCGATCTGCTCGAGCAATTTCATGATGATGTTGATGAACTTGGCGTGACTGAGCTGAGCAAGCGTCTGAAGCTGCACAAGAACAATGTTTTTCGACTGCTTGCGACTCTCGAATCACGTGGTTATATTGAACAGAACAGGGCAACTGAAAATTATCGCCTTGGTCTGAAATCTCTGGAACTTGGTCAAACCTTCATTAAACAAATGGGTTTACTGCGTCAGGCCAAACCAATTCTTGAGCAAATCGTCGAAGAGAGCAACGAAACTGCATATGTTGCTATCTACAAAGAAAACCATATTGTCTATCTGGATGTTGTTGAGACCAACCTCACCGTCCGGGTCGTTTCCCGGGTGGGCTCAAGGCTACCTGCATATTGCACTGCCGCTGGCAAAGTTCACATGGCACACATGACAGAAGAAGAGCTCGAAGCTTTGTTGAGTGATATAAAACTGGTTTCACATACCCCGACCACCCTCGACACCCCGGATAAATTAAATGCCGAGATGATCAAGATTCGTGAGCAGGGCTATGCCTTTGATGACGAAGAACTCGACCTGGGTGTCCGCTGTATCGCCGCACCAATTCGCGATTACACCCGCCGTATTGTTGGTGCCATCAGTATTTCCGGGCCCACCATGCGAATCAGCAACGCACGCACAGAAAGTGAGCTGGTTCCTCTGGTTATGAAGGCATCGGCGGAACTTTCGACCCGCCTCGGTCATCCAATATAACTGCTATCTTTTAAAATTTAAAAAGGCTCCTCACTGAGGAGCCTTTTCTGTTTGAGCAGAGGATACAAACGGGTGCAATGGCTTGATCAGGAGATTGAACTAGCTCACAGTGACGGGGTTTCACACCCCGAAAATCTCCCCTTCTATCTATCTCCGAAGCATCCCGACGGGGATGCGGTTTTGTTGGTTCACGGTTTCGGAGCCAGCCCCAGAGAGATGTTCCCACTGGGGAAAATTCTTCAGCAACACAACTTTACTGTTTACGGGGTCCGACTCCCCGGTCACGGTACCAGCCCCGAAGATCTGGCTGGCCGAAAAGCCGAAGAATGGCTGGCAACCGTTGAACGCGGTTATCAATCCCTTGCTGCAATGAATTTCACCGTCAACGTCGCAGGATTAAGCACCGGAGCCCTGCTCGCCTTGAAACTCGCATTTCTGCATCCTCCGAACAGCCTGATCCTCCTCTCGCCCTTTCTTCAACTGCAACATTCTCTGGCGCCATTTGCCGGCCTCCTGAGTCACCTGATCCCTTATCAGGATAAAGATATTTCCATAGCAGAACGCCCTTTTTATTACCAGAAGCGCCCCCTTAGAGGCATTGCCCAGATCAACAGATTGCTCAAACAACTGCGTGGCAACCTCAACTCAATCACAACACCAAGCTTGATTCTAACTTCAACTGGAGATGCAACCATCGCTCCAGGAACCGCAGCAGAAATCTACCAGCAGCTTGGTAGCAAGCATAAGGATTTTCACTGTTATGGTCCCGAGGTTCCCCACGTATTGACGGCAACCGAAAACCCTCAGCAACGTGATGTTTTAAGGCGTTGTATCAGTTTTTTAGAGACTCTACTTCTGACAGAAACAAAATGACCTTTACTTTTTGGTACAATCAAGGTACATTTCAGGTACACATCGAACGATATGAGAGGGGGAACACATGAAAAATCAATTTCTGGTTGTTCTGTTTACACTTATTCTATTTTCAATCACACCCATTCACAGCTTTGCCGAACCTCAAACCGATCTTGCTGCAATTGTCACTGCAGAAAAATTTACTGAAACGCTCGACAAAGGAGATTTTATTGTGGCGTGGAGCCAGACCGGTGCTATTAATCAGAGCTATACCAATTATCCCGAATGGTTCAAAAAGATTCTTGCAGTACGCCCACACCTTGGAAAAGTCACCAAACGATCAATTGAGAAACTCAGCAGACATGCTTCCTGGGTCGGATTACCCGATGGAGATTATCTACGGGTCAGCTTTACGACGGTGTTTACGCATAAGCAAGACAGTCTCGAAACTGTCGTGTTGATGAAAGAGCAGGGAACATGGATCGTTAGTTCCTACCTGTTAAGTGCCAGCACATCGTAGACAAAAAAATGTGCCAGGACATCGTTTACAAAATAGATCTCTGACAATCGAATAGCCACCCTTTATTCTTCTGAGCATTTCCACTGTGGAGGTGCTCATGAATGAAGAAGAAAAACTACGTATCT
>LLYT01000024.1 GCA_002049545.1 Deltaproteobacteria bacterium tcs-42
CTTCTCCCGCCCGCCTCACGACGTAGCGAGTTACTTACCTCCGGCAACCCCGTTCGATGGGTGCGACGGGGAGGTGCTACCCGGAGTGATAATCCTGATGTTGGCCTCCTATGTCTCTCACGGTTACACAGGGACGGACTGTCACCGTCACTGAGGGAAACGGGCTGCGAGTCGCCCGTTACAAACTAACAAGATATCTTCTTTGCCTCTAAAATTGCTTCGGCCACTTCTACAAACCCAATCCCGCCAACCTGTTCGGTGATCCAGGTCGGGGGTGCTGTCAGCTGATCCTTAAATTGGGCAACATTGGCGACCCCAACCGAATTCGGAAAATAATCGAACATCGGCATATCATTCGGGGAATCGCCGACAAAAATAACTCGCTCCTTGATTGTGTCCAGATCCTGATCGAATATTTCCTGAAACAGATTTCTGCTCATCCTCAATTTATCGTATCGGCCAAACCACCCGTTCACATGAATCGAGCTGATTTTTGCCATGGCTCCCCCTTTTCAAATATCGCGACAACCCTGTCAACCTCAGCGTCGGGCAATGGTGGTACATCTTCACAGCAATCGATCGCCAAATCGGTTTCGCGATAAGCCTGATCGGCAGAGATCTTTGCCCTCGGGACCGTGGTTAAAATTTCAGCCTCCAACTCGATAAGCCGAGCACGGTCTTGTTGACGCTCCACTTCGAGTTTCCAGTAACGCCGAACCATTTTATGTTGCTCAGATTGATAGTGAAAATAGAATGCCCCATTTTCACCGACAATCCCATCGACGGGCCAAATCCGGGCAATGTGATCACACCAGCCAGCGGGGCGTCCGGTCACAGGGATAATTTTTATTCCGCCACCCCGAAGATTTTCCAGAGCAGCATAGGCAACAGCAGGCACACGTCCGTTCAGTGTCAACGTATCATCAATATCGACCAGAACAGCTTCAACCAGCGCTAATTTTTCCCCACTCAGTTCTTTTAACGGCCGCATAAATTTCCCTCCTTTTCCCCGGAGATAATATCGTTAACAAATTATCACCTTATTTCGTATATCATACATTGTCACAAAAGCTTAAGATCAATATCGAAACCGGACCTCGATCTTTCAAGGAGATATTATGAATTACTGGCTGATGAAGTCTGAACCGAATGATTTCAGCATTGACGATCTGGAAAACATGCCAAACCAGACTGAACATTGGGATGGGGTCCGCAATTATCAGGCCCGCAATATGATGCGTGACCAGATGAAGATTGGTGATCAAGTGTTCTTTTACCATTCCAACTGCAAGGTCCCCGGTATTGTCGGGATTATGGAAGTGGTGCGCGAAGGCTATCCTGATCACACCGCCTTTGACCCGCAGACTAAATATTTTGACCCCAAAAGTGATCCACAAAAACCACGCTGGATGATGGTTGATATCAAATATATCCGCCACACCAGCCGAACCATTTCACTGGCAGAGTTAAAAGAGTGTGAACTGTTGGAAAACATGCAATTGGTCCGCAAGGGTAATCGACTCTCTATCATGCCGGTGACGGTGCAAGAGTGGAATGCGATACTTCAACTGGAAAAGTAAGGGATATCACTTCTATTTTTTTTCGGCCAACTTGCTGAAAATACAGTCAAAGAGCTAGACATCCAGGTGAATCCGAGCCGATGTCGAATGAAACGGTCGTTTGAATCCGTTAGGGTTGAATCAAAAGGAGCGGGCAACAGATTTTTCGATTCTCTCAACAACAAGGAGGACGACATGAAAACAAGATTAACTCTTTTGATGGCAGGACTGATTTTTCTGGCAACCCCGATGCTGGCAACCGCAGATGGCAGATGTGGTGATGAGCGACAACACCATTATAAAGGCCGGGTCAAACATGGCCGGCACGAACACAGACCCGATTATGGCCGCACCGACTATCGGCCTCACCATCGTTATGACCAGAGACGTCACTACCGGGCAAAAAGGCAACTTAAGCGAGAGCTACGTAGAACGCGGCAGCAACTCCATCGGGTCAAACGGCAAATCAGGCACACTCATCGTCGCCTCCATTACGCCCGCCATCATGTGAAGCCTGTAGTTTTACCTGGACTTCCACACCTTGTTTTTCACTTTAACTGGTAAGGGATATTCCAGTACTTCTCCATTGAAGTGCTGTTCAAAAGGAGCCTTCCGTTTTGGGAAAGGCTCCTTTTATATATCTGCCACCAGACAGAATGGATGAAATTTTTTCCGCGCAACCAATTTTTGAAAAAATATTGCGGGCAGCACACAATGAACGATCCCGCCGCAAGCTGCGGGGAAATTGATTCCATGCTAAATTAAAATTAATATTTGTTTTTCTGATTTTTACATAGTACATTGCGTCCAACCATTTGAATATTTTTTCCCTCTTAGGGTAAGATCTATTCTATCTGATATTCGGTTTCTTCTCTGGAGTTTTGCAGCATGAAGACAAAAGCGGCCACATTTATCATCATGCTGGTTTTCTGGACGATCATGTCCGGCATGTTTGACCCGTTCCATTTTTCGCTCGGTATCCTCTGCTGTCTCCTTGTAGCTTTTTACAGCAGCGACCTGCTCTTCCCCGACCAGGGAAAACCCTGGTTCAAAGAGCTGATCGGCATGGTCTGCTACCTGCCGTACCTGCTCTGGCAGATTGTCCTGGCCAACCTGCAGGTGACCTATATCGTTCTTCACCCACGCATGCTGGAAAAGATAGATCCGCACCTGTTCCGCTTCGAGACCAGTTTGAAACGACCGATTTCCAAAGTTGCCATGGCCCAGTCGATCACTCTCACCCCTGGAACCATAACAGTTAATATTCACGAAAACCAGATTGCTGTCTACGCCCTAACCAGAGAAGCGGCTGCATCCTTGCCTGGAGAGATGGAGCGTCAGGTTGCCAAAGCGCTGGAGATCGAATAATGGTTGATAAATTACTCCTTTATGCAGCGGTTCTATTGCTTTTCCTGATGCTGCTCAGCTTGTACCGTGTTATCGGCGGACCCAGTGTTCTTGATCGGATACTCGGTGGTAACGCGATCGGCACGAAAACCACCGTGCTCCTGCTGCTGATCGGCATCTTTTACGACAACCTTGGGATGTTTGTTGATATCGCAATCGCCTACGCGCTACTGAACTTTATCGCAACACTCGGTGCAACCCGCTTCTTTCTGCACCAGCGCGGTTCCAATGAAATCCTTGAAGCTGTTCTCGACGAGCGGGCCGAAACCGTCAGCCCGTCCAAGTCATCCAAGGAGAGCGTCTCATGAGCCTTGTTATTATCCTGTTTCTCCTCGGCGGAATGTTCGGCCTCACCATCGGAGTTATCGGCATCCTCCGATTCCCCGATTTTTACAGCCGCCTTCACGCCGCCGGAAAATCCGATTCACTTGGATCCGTTCTGGTGATTATCGCTGTGGCCCTGTACAACATTCAGGACTTCAACCTGGCCAATGCGCTGGTCAGCATTAAACTTATTCTGATCGCTGTTTTCATTTTTGTTGCCAGCCCAACAGCAACTCACGCCATCACTAGAGCCGCGCTCGTCATTGGCGTGCCACACTGGACAAGGGGGGACGCAAAGAAATGATCTGGATTCTCGACCTTCTTATTCTCAGCCTGCTTGTCATCTGTGCCATTGCCGCCATCAACATCAAGGACCTGCTCAGTGCGACAATTATCTTCGGCGTCTACAGTTTCCTGATGTGCCTGCTCTGGGCTGAGATGGGTGCTGTTGACGTTGCTTTCACCGAGGCGACGGTCGGTGCAGGAATCAGCACGGTCCTGTTTATCGCTGCCATCCTCCACACTTCACGAAGGAGTAAAGATTGAAAGCACTTGCTCTCTTCACAACACTTGTGACAGGCGCCGTCCTGCTATACGGAACCATGGATTTCCCGGCCTTCGGAGACCCTCAGTCCCCGGCATCGACGCATATTTCCGCCTACTTCATTGAAGAAGCGGTCCACGAAACACATGTCCCGAACCTGGTCACCGCAGTCCTCGGCGATTATCGAGGTTACGACACCATGTTTGAGACCGTCGTTATCTACTGCGCCGGACTGGCCGTGATCAGCGTCCTGCGCCGTAAGAAATCGGACAAGGAGGACAGCAGATCATGAAACTCCTCCAGGAACAGACTCAAAAGCTGAAAATCGGCGAAAGCCTGATCATTCAGACAGCGTCACGCCTGCTGATCCCCTTTATTCAACTGTTCGGACTATATGTCATCGTCCACGGTCACTACAGTCCGGGAGGTGGTTTTCAGGGTGGCGTTATTCTCGGCGCATCCTTTGTTCTGCTCGCTCTGGCCTTCGATCAGAAATTTTCGATGCAGTATATGTCGGAAAAAACCAGCGGCCTGCTCGCAAACACGGGAGCTCTGATCTTTGTCGGGACAGGAACCCTGTGTGCCATCTTTGGTGGACTGTTCCTCCATTACAGTGCCCTCGACGTCTTGATTCCCCTGGGCCCGATTGAATGGCGCTCCTTTGGTATTTTCATCGTCGAGGTCGGTGTCGGACTGGCCGTCATGAGCAACATGGCAATCCTGTTCTGGGTGCTCGGCTCGAACGGTGAAATGGATGAAGGGCTTTAACGATGGAACAGTTCACGGCTTCAATTATCGCCAAATACAACTACTGGATCTATGTCACCCTGATGATGATCGGTTTCTACGCCATGATCGGCAAACGCAACCTGGTCAAGAAACTGATCGGTATGAACATCTTTCAGACCGCGATCATCCTGATGTTCGTCTCCTCAGGTGTAAAAATCGGAGCCAAGATTCCGATTCTCGATAAACACAAGGCACTGGAGCATGGTATCGGGGTGGCCGGGGTTGTCAATCCCCTCCCCCATGTCCTGATGCTGACGGCTATTGTTGTTTCCGTCAGTGTCACCGGGGTTGCCCTGGCGATACTGTTGCGGATCTATCGTAAATACGGAACCCTAGACGAGGACGAAATCCTGGAGAAACTTGGCAAATGACCGTGCCTAATCTGCACATATACGTGCTTGCCGCTCCTCTTTTGACAGCTTTTTTTGTCAATTTGTTCGGGCGCAGATCAAATACCGTAATCGCCATTTTGACCATTGGCTCGCTGACCTTTTCTTCGCTGGCATCGCTGGTGGTGATGAGCGGGATATTAAAACATGGTCAAATCAATTATGTTGTCGGCAACTGGCAAGCCCCTTACGGCATAGAACTGGTGGTTGACCACTTATCGGCACTGATGCTGGTTTTGATTTCGGTCGTGGCTCTACTCGCTTCAATGTCTGCCCTTAAATCGGTTTCCCAGGAGGTCCCCGGGCGCGAACACCAACTGTTTACCCTCTATCTGATTTTGATTGCCGGATTGATGGGTCTGGTTCTGACCGGCGATACCTTCAATTTGTACGTTATGCTCGAAATCACCTCGATCACCGCTTATGGCTTGATCGCCATGGGTAAGGGACGTGCCCCTCTGGCCAGTTTTAACTACGTCATCATGGGTTCTGTCGGTGCCTGTTTCTACCTGCTCGGGGTTGGCTACCTGTATCTGATGACCGGTAGTCTCAATATGGCCGATATCTACCAGATTTTGCAGACCATGGATGGCGGTGCTGCTGTGGCCACCGCTTTTGCATTTATCCTGATTGGCCTCTGGATCAAGATGGCGTTTTTCCCCCTGCACGGCTGGCTCCCCAATGCCTATAGCCTGGCACCAACCGGCGTCGCACTGATTGCGGCGCCATTAATGACCAAGGTGACTATCTACCTGATGGTACGGGTTATGTTTTCGGTCTTTTCTGCCGAATACAATTTCGTGCAACATCAACTGGCACAAAATATCATCGTCTGGACTGCCGCAGTCGGAATCATCTGCGCCTCTGCCATGGCACTGGCACAACGTGATCTCAAGCGGATGCTAAGCTATATTATTGTCGCCGAAGTCGGTTATATGGTCGGCGGTATCTGGCTTGCCAATGAAACGGGAATGACGGGAGCAATCCTGCACATTGTTAATGATGCCCTGATGACTCTCTGCCTGTTTCTGGCCGTCGCAGCCATCATTTATCGACTCGGCAGTTGCGAATTCGATCAGTTGCAAGGTATTTACCGGAAAATGCCGATTACCATGGCTGCTTTTACCGTTGGTGCTTTTTCGATGATCGGAATCCCCCCAACCGCTGGTTTTTTCAGCAAATGGTATTTGCTTCTGGGTGGCATAGAAGCAGGTCAGTGGGGATACGTTGTCGCGTTACTGTTCAGCTCGTTGGTCAATGCGATCCTCTTTTTCCGGATTATAGAAATAGGTTTTTTTCATCGGGATGGCGAACCTCACAGCCACGAAGAAGCTGCCAAAGCACCACTGAGCATGCAGATACCTCTGATGGTCAGCGCGGCAACATTGATTATTATTGGTCTGAGTTCCGGCTCTCTCGTAGACGCTATTATCAAGCTGACGATACCGATCGGTTTTTAGTGTTTTTCTGCTGGCGGTTGAAGATACTTTTACAGCCGATCAAATGATTTAACAGACAAGGCAAACTCCACTATGAGTTATCAAACATCGATCTGGCCACTGGCGGCTGTATTGATTTCACTCGTCGGCTCAATCCCGATCATGTTATCGGGTCGCCGTCCAAATGTGCGTGAAAGCTGGACCATACTGATTGCCCTGGGCAAGGTGATTATTGTCGCCTCACTCCTCCCTGCGGTATTAGCTGGTGGCGGCTTTGAATTTACTATTGCTGAAGTTATTCCCGGCGTTCCTATCGCCTTGCGCGTCGATGCCATGGGGATGTTCTTCGCCCTGGTAGCCTCCCTCCTCTGGCTGTTAACGTCGATCTATTCGATCGGCTATATGCGCGCCCTCAATGAGCATGCACAAACCCGTTTTTATGCTTCATTCGCGGTCGCTATTTCGGCAACCCTCGGAGTCGCTTTTGCGGCCAACCTGTTGACCCTCTACCTGTTTTACGAAATTCTATCACTCTCTACCTACCCTCTGGTCACTCATGAACAGAACGCTGAGGCACGTAAATCGGGGCGCAAGTATTTAACCTATATCCTGGGCACCTCAATCGCTTTAGCGCTGCCGGGGATGTTGATCGTCTACTCAATCGCTGGAACCCTCGATTTCAAAGTGGGCGGGATTCTGACTGGAACCGGGGTCGCACCACAAACACTGGCGCTGATTCTGATCCTGTTCCTGTTCGGTTTTGCCAAAGCGGGGCTCATGCCTTTCCACGGTTGGCTACCGGCAGCAATGGTTGCCCCAACTCCGGTCAGTTCATTCCTGCATGGTGTTGCCGTGGTTAAAGTCGGGGTTTTTTCGATCCTGCGGATCATCTTCCATATTCTCGGCCCGGAACAACTCGTATTGGCCGATATCGGCTGGATAATCACGACGCTAGCCTCGATCACTATTATCGTCGCCTCTTTGATTGCCCTGACCCAGGACAACCTTAAGCGCCGCCTGGCCTATTCAACCATCGGTCAACTCGCTTATATGGTTTTAGGTGCCGGCATGTTAACCGCTGCCGGAATGACCGGTGGTCTGCTCCATATTGCCATGCACGCCTTCGGCAAAATCACCCTGTTCTTCTGTGCCGGCGCCATCGCTGTCGCAGCTGGAAAAAAATATATCAGTCAAATGGATGGGCTGGGGCGCCGCATGCCGCTGACTTATCTGGCGTTTATGTTCGGCTCCATTAGTATTATCGGCATGCCACCTCTTGGAGGCTTTATCAGCAAGTGGAATCTGGTCCTCGGTGCGGTCAACGGCGATCAACTGATCCTTCTGCTCGTGCTGCTCGTCAGTTCGCTGCTGAACGCAGCCTATTTCCTGCCAATCGTCTATCGTGGCTTCTTCGCTGAGGCTGCCGACCCTGTTTATGACCAGGGGATTAAAGAAGCACCCACATTCTGCCTGATTCCATTGTGTGTAACCGCTTGTGCTTCTCTGGCCCTGTTCTTTTACCCCGACGTTTTCCTCAGGCTGGCGCAGCTGGCTCTGGCCCTTTAAGCTGAGGTAGAGATATGGATTCTGAAAACAAAAAACCGGAAGTCTGGACCTGGTTTGATCATCCGCAGAACATCAAAAGGCTTAAAATCGGTTTCTATATTGTTCTTGCTCTGCTAGTCATTCCCGATTTCTTCATGCACAAGCACAGTCTGTTTTCCTCTGTCGAAGCATGGCCTGGCTTTTACGCCTTCTTCGGTTTTGTCGCCTGCGTGGTGATCATCCTCGTATCCAAACTGCTCGGCTTTGCTCTGAAGGAAAGAGAGGACTACTATGATCGCTAGCCTGCACCCCATCCTGCTGTTCTTTGCCGGGGCTCTCTTACTCTGGGTTCTGCCACTGCGTGGGCGCCAAGCTCTGATCCTGCTGGTCCCCGCAGCAGCGTTTGCCACGATCACTCAGCTCCCCCACGGAACCTTTTACGGGTATGAGCTGTTCGGGTTTGATCTTACTCTGCTTCGAGTGGACAAACTCAGTAAAGCCTTTGGCTACATCTTTACCATCAACGCCTTTGCCTGCTTCCTGTTTGCGCTGCATCTGAAAAACCGCTATGAGCACACGGCGGCTCTGGCCTATATCGGCGCGGCTCTGGGAGCCGTCTTTGCCGGCGACCTGATCTCCCTCTATCTGTTCTGGGAAGTCATGGCGATCACCTCAACGTTTCTGGTTCTGGCGCGCAAAACCCAGAGAGCTTACGGGGCCGCCTTCCGCTACGTTATGGTTCACATCTTCGGCGGGCTCTGCCTGTTGGCGGGGATTCTCCTGCAGGTCAACGCCACCGGTTCGGTCGCCTTCGACGGTTTCTCACTGGAAGGGCTACCGACCTATCTGATCCTGATCGGCTTCCTGGTGAATGCCGCAGCACCACCAATGAATGCCTGGCTGTCCGATGCCTATCCGGAGGCCACAGTCACCGGCGGCGTCATCATGACCGCCTATACGACTAAGACCGCAGTTTATACCCTGATCCGTGGTTTCGCTGGCTGCGAGATCCTGATGTTTGTCGGCTGCACCATGGCCGTCTACGGTATCATCTGGGCGATTCTTGAAAATGACATGCGGCGCATTCTCGCCTACTCAATTATGAACCAGGTCGGCTTCATGATCTGCGGTATCGGTATCGGGACCGCCATGGCCCTCAATGGCGCGGTGTCTCATGCCTTTGCCCACATCATCTACAAGGCCTTATTATGGATGAGCGCGGGGGCGGTCCTCTATCTGACCGGGAAAAGCAAATGCACCGACCTGGGCGGCCTGTACAAGACCATGCCACTGACGATGATCTTCGGGACCATCGGTGCCCTGGCGATTTCGAGTTTCCCGTTTCTCTCCGGCTACACCACCAAACCGATGATCATCTACGCTGGCGTCAATGAAGGGCTGTTCTGGGTCTGGCTGATTCTGGAAATCGCCTCCGCGGGCGTCTTCCTCCACGCCGGGATCAAGTTCCCCTACTTCGTCTTTTTCGCCAAAGACAACGGCCTGCGCCCGGGCGAGCCACCCAAGCATATGCTGGTGGCGATGGCGTTTCTGTCCTTCGTTTGTATCTTCATCGGCGTCTACCCGCAGCCGCTCTATGACATTCTGCCGTTCGGCGCGGTGGACTATCATGCGTACACCTTTGAGCACACCCTCAACCAGTTCCAGCTGTTGATGTTCTCAGCATTGGCCTTCTTCATGCTGCTGCCACTGCTGAAACGGACAGAGACCATCTCCATCGATACCGACTGGTTTTATCGTAAGGGTGGAAAGCTCTTCTACTTCGGTTGTGACAAGATCTTTAACGGAATCAACGACTTTGCTGCCCGTGTCTTTGGTCAAACCGTTCCGAGCCAGCTGACCCGCTTCTTCAGTGACCCATCGCGCAACGTACAAAAATATCTGGTCCAAATGGCCGCAGAAGCAACAGGGGACGATAGCCAGGTCAAGCGTCGCAACAAAGAGATCGACCACCGTACCAAGGCTCAGGCCTATCCAATTGGCGGCGGTGTTTTTCTGGCGGTCATTTTTCTGGCAATCATGTCAATCCTTTACTTTATTTGAATCCCAAGGCAGACCGGGTCTATTGACCAGCGACAAACCATTGGTTGACAAAGAACCAGTTCCGATCCCCAGAACAGCGTAACGTTAAACCGTCATGCTGTTCTGGGGATCATGCTGTACATACTGCCCTTAACTGAGCATAGGGGCCATTCTAACACCCGACCTCCACGCTGGCTTGCCAATTCCTACATCACATTGCCAGGGTTATGACCACTGAGGCCGGACAACACCAGTATAAGAGAAAACCGGCGTCATTCGTACATGTCCCACACATACCAAACCACAACCTAAAAAAGGCGGTCAGCTTTTCAGCCGAGCGCCTTTTATAAATTTACCGGAACGATAGATTGTACAGATTATTGACTGTGACAGGTGGAACAAGCGTCCATATCGTCAACTTCAGCATGACATGCACCACAGGTTGCGTGTCCACTGGCCATATCGGTGATCGCTATTGTGGCAGGCTCACCTTCGTGGCAGGCCTCACAGTCGGCCATTTCCTGGTGCATATTGTGATCAAAATAAACATTGCCCTTGGTGTCACCCTCGTACTTGTAAACACCCTCTTCGAGGACTTCGACCTTGGTGATCGGAGCTTTTATCCCATTCTGCTGGGCCAGGAAAACCGGAATAAAAGAAAAAATGACGGCTACAACCACAAATGCTAGATTTTTCATCCGTTAACTCCATTATCTGATCAATTATACTTCATAAGTAAAATCTGCATATGTCTTCTACACCGAAGTGCGTTATATGTCAATTCACATTTCCACATGGATTCAGGGAAAACCGGAGAAATGATCGAAACAGTGGGAACATTGAGGGGATGGCAGTAAATTACTTGAGCCTCCAATTTGTCCCTTCGCGAGTATCAAGCAGCACAATGCCTTTTTCTTCAAGCTCAGCACGAATCTCGTCACCACGGGCAAAATCTTTTTCTGCACGTGCCTGCAGTCGCTGTTCGATAAAACCTGTGATCTGTTCCGCAGTGATATTCAACTTCGTCAGACCAGCCAGCTTGACCTTCTCCAGCCACTCGGTTGGCTGTGAGCGATACAGTCCAAGAACCTTTCCCAGACGCAAAATTGTCGCGTACAGATCGTCCACCTGAGCGACCAGTTCCGGTTTTTTTCTGAACTTTTTCGTTGTAACCAGACGGTTCATGGTGCGGACGCCATCAAATAAGTGGGCGATCGCCAAAGCCGTATTGAAATCGTCATCCATGGCTTCGCGGAATTTCTCTTCGACCTTTGCACCTTCTGTGCTACTGACATCGGGCCGATCAATCCCTTCTGTGGCCGCTGCAGCTGCTTCAAGTGCCTCATAAAAACGTCTCAGTCCACTCTGTGCTTCAGCCAGGTTCTGCTCAGAAAAATCGATTGGTGATCGATAGTGGGCCGACAGGATAAAGAAACGGATCACCTCGGCATCATAGATTTTAAGAATGTCGCGAATAGTAAAAAAGTTGCCGACCGATTTGCTCATTTTCTCCTGATCGACATTCACAAAACCATTGTGCAACCAGTATTTAACAAACTGTTTGCCACTGGCTCCTTCACTCTGGGCGATTTCATTCTCATGATGGGGGAAGATCAAATCGCGCCCACCCCCGTGGATGTCAAAACTCTCACCCAACAACGAGGAACTCATTGCAGAACACTCGATATGCCAGCCCGGTCGACCCGCTCCCCAGGGGGATTCCCAGCCCGGTTCACCCGGTTTGGCCGCTTTCCAGAGGGCGAAATCCATTGGATTGCGTTTCTGCTCACCCGGTGCGACTCGTGCCCCCGCCTGCATCTCTTCCATATTGCGTTTGGAAAGTTTCAGGTAATCGGGAAACTTTGCGACACTGTAGTAAACATCACCAGACGATTCATAGGCGATCCCCTTGTCGATAAGCTTTTGATTAATCTCAATAATCTGCTGGATATATTCGGTCGCTCGCGGTTCATGGGTCGGCTTGACCAACCCGAGAGAATCCATATCCTCATCAAATGCGGTGATGAACTCTTCCGCCAGCTCCTGACTTGAGATTCCCCGCTCATTCGCCCGGTTGATAATCTTGTCGTCAACATCGGTATAGTTACGCACGTAAGTGGTCTCAAAATCGGCGAACTGCAGGTAACGGTAGATAATATCAAAAACAATGTTGGCGCGGGCGTGACCAATGTGGCAATAATCGTAAACAGTGACCCCACAGACATACATCCCCACTTTGCCCGGAACCCGCGGTTGAAACTCTTCCTTTTTGCCACTCATTGTGTTGTAAACGCGTAAGGTCATGGTATTGCTCCAGTAATACAGTGTAGATAACCACAGAGAAACGGAGGCATAGAGAAAGCCTGAAGCTTTTGACCTTTCTCCGTGCCTCTGTGGTAACAGTTATTATTTCAACTTTGCCCAGGTATCCCGTAAGGTCACAGTTCGGTTAAACACCGGTTTTCCGCGCTGCGAATCCTCGCTGTCAACGGTAAAGTATCCAACCCTCTCAAACTGGAACGTTGTCCCCGGTTCTGCAGCCAACAGTTCCGGCTCAATCAAAGCGGTTGTCGTTTGCATCGATTCCGGATTCAAAGCCTCCAGATAGTTTTCTCCTTTGTCAGGGTTTTCCTGATTAAACAGACGGTCATAAAGACGCACTTCGACCTCTTTTGCTTGTTCCGCTGACACCCAGTGGATAATCCCCTTCACTTTTCGACCCACCGGATTTTTCCCCAAAGTATCCAGGTCAGCCGAACATTTCAGTTCGACAACCTCACCATTTTCATCCTTGATCACCTCTTCGCACTTGATAATATAGCCATTGCGCAAACGAACTTCCCGTCCCGGGGCGAGACGGAAGAACTTTTTGGGTGGATCCTCCATGAAATCATTGCGCTCAATATATAACTCATGACTGAACGGCAACTTGCGAATCCCCATATCGGGTTGTTGCGGATGATTCGGCGCATCCAGTTCTTCGACTTTATCTGCCGGATAATTGGCAATGGTCACCTTAATTGGATCAAGCACCGCCTGACGGCGGAACGCAGTCTGGTTGAGTTGCTCCCGCACACACTCTTCCAGAACCGACAGATCGATCCAGCTGGCTCCTCTACCGACACCGATCCGTTCACAGAAAGTCCTGATCGCCTCTGGGGGATAACCACGACGACGCATTCCTACCAGTGTCGGCATGCGTGGATCATCCCAGCCGGAGACATGTTTGTCATTCACCAGTTGCAGTAATTTCCGTTTACTCATCACGGTATAACTGAGATTCAAGCGGGCAAACTCAATCTGTTGCGGAGCAAAAATGCCCAGCTCTTGAATAAACCAGTCGTATAGGGGACGATGATCCTCAAATTCGAGCGTACAAATGGAGTAAGTCACCCCCTCAATCGAATCCCCCTGACCGTGGGCGAAATCGTACATTGGATAGATGCACCATTGATCTCCGCAGCGATGATGGTGGGCATGCAGGATCCGGTACATAGCCGGGTCACGCAAGTTCATATTGGGCGAACTCATATCTATTTTAGCTCGCAGAATATGTGCTCCATCAGGAAAATCGCCGTTTTTCATTTTCTCCAGAAGTTCGAGATTTTCTTCGCGACTGCGGTCCCGGTAGGGGCTGTCAACTCCCGGCTTGGTCAAGGTTCCGCGATTTTCCCGCATCTGTTCCGCCGTTTGACTATCCACGTATGCTTTTCCGGCTTTGATCAGTTGTACTGCCCAGAGATAAAACTGGTCAAAGTAGTCGGAAGCAAAATGGAGATGTTCACCCCAATCAAACCCGAGCCAACGCACATCGGCCTTTATCGCTTCGACAAACTCATCATTTTCCTTGAGTGGATTGGTATCGTCAAAACGGAGGTGACAACAACCGCCAAAATCTTCCGCCAAACCAAAATTAAGGCTGAAACTTTTTGCATGGCCGATATGGAGGTAACCATTCGGTTCCGGAGGAAACCGGGTGACAACCTGATCGCGTTTGCCACTTTCAAGATCTTCCGTGATGATAGTGCGGATAAAATTTGAACTGACGGGCCGTTCTGGTGTGCTCATGAAATGTCCTGTTTGGCAAATAATATTTTAAAAATAACCGTTCTTGTATCCGAAAAAATGATTCTGACTTAAAAGCCAAAAGCTAAACCGTCAGCCATCAAATGATTGCTGCTCGTCTGGCAGCCAGGCGTTTCTCATCCCGCTGTAATAAAACTACCGCATGAGCTTCAATCCCTTCACCACGCCCGGCAAAACCCAGTTTTTCGGTCGTCGTTGCTTTAACATTAATCTGCTTCGATGCAACGCGACAATCGACGGCAATCCGTTCAACCATGACCGGAATATAGGCGGCCAGTTTTGGATACTGGCAGATAATCGTCACATCCAGATTTCCCACCAGGTATGCCTCTGCAACCATTTTGTGAATCACTTCGCGAAGCAGCTCCCGGCTGTCTATTCCGGCAAAAGTCGCATCGGTATCGGGAAAATGTTGACCTATATCTCCCAGACCAAGAGCACCCAGAATGGCATCGCAGACGGCATGGAGCAAAACATCTCCATCCGAATGACCTAGCAGCCCGAGTTCATAGTCGATTTCAACCCCACCCATAATCAGTGGACGATCTTTGACCAGACGATGAACATCGTAACCATGGCCGATACGCATCATGTCAAATCTCCCAGTAAAGCGACAGCAACCAGAACATCTTCTGGAGTTGTGACTTTGATATTGCGATAATCGCCTTCCAGGATCTGCACCGGATGGCCAAGGCGCTCCAGCAGTGACGCATCATCGGTCGCGACAAAACCATCCTCAGTGGCCCGATCAAAAGCCTCCCGGATCAGATGATACTGAAACCCCTGTGGTGTCTGAGCCTGCCACAATCGATCCCGATCCGGAGAACCGGTAATTTTGTTATTTTCAACATTCTTGATCGTATCTTTAACCGGAACCCCGATGGTACAGGCACCGGTTTGACAAACGATATCAATCAACGAAGATAGGCTTTTACAGTCGAATAGAGGGCGCGCCCCGTCGTGGATCAAAATCGGTCGCTGTGGCTGACACAAGCCATCTTCTGCCAGGGCATCCAACCCATTTCGCACCGAATCCTGCCGTTGGCATCCCCCGGCAACAATCCGGCAGACCTTACTGAGGCCATAGCGATCAACAATCTGCTGCTGACAATAGGAGATATCATCGGGGGGAACGATCAAATAAATATTATTGACCCGGGGGTGATTTTCAAACAAAGTCAACGTATGAGCCAGAATCGGCTTGTCGGCAAGTTCGAGGTACTGCTTGCTGATTGAGCCCCCCATCCGGCGACCCGTCCCCGCTGCCGGGATAAGGACAGTTGCTTTCATCATTTTCCTCTAAAAGGGACAGAGTGAATCATCGCTAGCAGGCTGTTGAAAAACAGCCTGTGGAGCCCATGGACGGGCGACCAAAATCGAGGGCTGATTTCTAAGTCCTTGATTTTGTGAGCAAGACGGAAATCGCATTTTCGGCTTGCGGAGTTGAAAAGGACCAGGATGGGACTTTTTCAACATCCTGCTAGTCGGGAATGCATCGCCATCAAAAACAGAAAGACCAGGCACATCATATGTGCCCGGCCTTAAATACTGCAATATCAAAAAAAATTCAGTGGAAAATATTTTCCAGGCGCTGCACAACCTGGGCCTCTTTGGCACCTTCGGCCAGAGAAACTTCTGTCACCAACAACTTGCGAGCCTGCTCCAGAACTTTTTTCTCTCCGTAAGATAGTTCTTTTCCTGTCCCGATCTGGTAAAGATCGCGTAAAACATGTGCCACTTCCAGCAGATCACCGGTTTTCAATTTATCGTTATATTCCCGCTGCCGCCTGCTCCATGAAGCAACCTTCCCACCGCTGGATGGTTCGGCCAGGGCAGCAAAAACCCCGGTAATGCGTTGTTGATCAATCAGCTGACGCATGCCAACGTTGTCAACATTACTCACCGGAACCATGATTTTCATATCACTGTCCACGATTTTCAAGATATAGAATTGTTGACTATGACCAGAGTACTCGCGAGTTTCAATATCTTCAACCACTCCAACTCCCTGAGTTGGATAAACTGCCATATCCCCGACTTTAAACACAATTAATCTCCTTTGGCTAGATATTGTGCATAGTAACACAAATGACTGATTTCGTCAAAATTATAATTAAAGGTTAACCTCCTGATTCAAAAGAGAAAATACTCTCACAAAATTCCCCTCAATTTGGCCTTTTCTGATCGATTTTTCAGTTGCTCAACACGATTTTTTCCGCAAGAATGATGCAGTCGCGATAAAGCATTGGGTGGCCAGGCAAAAATTTCGCCCCTGCAAGGCCTGGTTTTTCAGTGGCGAAACCTGCATCTTGTCGGTCGAGGATCTGAAAAACCAGCGTAACACCGTAGTGCGGACTGTTTATGACGCCATCAAGAATGGCCACGACCACAATGAGTGCAACAACTGCGAGTTTTCGATAGTTTTTGAATGGGAGTATTCAATCATGAGAATTGGAATGATCGGCTCTGGAGCCCTTGGCCTCTATTATGGCTCAATGCTGCAACGCAGCGGCCAGGACGTCCACTTTCTGCTCCGTCGGGACTACCACGCCATCCAGCAAAACGGACTACAGATTTGCTCCTGTAATGGCGACTTTCATCTTCCGCAGGTCTCCGGCTATCAAACCCCGGAAGAAATCGGCCAGGTGGACCTGGTCATTGTCGGACTGAAAACCATTTCCAACCACCACTTGATTGAGCTGGTCAGCCCCCTGCTCGGAACCAACACCGCAATCCTGACGCTACAAAACGGGCTCGGCAATGAAGAATTATTGGCGGACGCATTTGGCGCAGAACATGTCCTTGGCGGAGTCGCTTTTCTTTGCAGCAATCGGGGAGAGCCCGGGACAGTCCACCATCTGGGCGAAGGCAAGATTCGGCTCGGTGAATTCGCTGGTGGGTTGAGCCAGCGGGGGCGTAATCTGGCAGAGATGTTTCGGGTCGCTGGTGTCCCCTGCGATGCAGTCAGCGATCTCCGTCGGGCACGCTGGGAAAAACTGGTCTGGAACATCCCCTTCAACGGGCTCTCGGCATTACTCGAAAAGGATGTCACCGATATCCTCAACCATCCATCCAGCAAAGAACTGGTGAGAGAGTTGATGTTTGAAGTGATTGCCGGTGCCAATGCACAAGATCTGGAAGAACCGATTGCCGGCCCTGAATTCAGTCAACAACTGATCACCTTCACCGAAAACATGGATCACTATCGACCGAGTATGATGATTGATCGGGAGGAAGGGCTTCCGCTCGAGCTGGAAGCGATCTATGCAATTCCGTTGCAACAGGCTCAAGCGGTTGGAATAAAAATGGCAAAAATCGAGATGTTGCACACCTTGCTCGATTTTAGCGAAGCGTACATCCCCCGTTAACACCGATCGGTGGTTTGAGCCTTGATCTTTTACCTACATGCCACTTGGCGCCAATAACCCGACGACCAATATCGGGCAAGCAGCAACTAACCGGAAGCACCCAACAAATCTAACAGCAGAGTTACCCCTTCTTCAACGTAGGGATCATCGGCTATTTTTTCATCCAGTGACTCTCCCTTTTTGTCGTCGTCATCACCCATCGCCATCATACCATGCGGCGTCATTCTTTCTCGCTCATCACGTAGCTGATCCCGCTCGGCGAGCATATCTGCCAGCAACAATGACTGCAGAGTGTCGTCACGTCTCTTTTGAGCATTGTCAGCATCGGAAATGATTTCCTGAAAATCGCAATTCTCCGTTATACGGGCATGACTCAGCTGTTTCAGGGCTTCAATATTTTGAGCCGAATCTTTCCAATGTTGATAATCTGCCGAGGCGATATGGTCCCACGACAACGCATTATCGAGATATTTCTCACCACTCTCCAGACCGTCGAGGCGTGATGGCAGGACAATATCGGGGAGAACCCCTTCTTCCTGTGTTGATTCACCGCTGATCCGGTAAAATTTCTGGATCGTCACCTTGACCGCACCCAGTGGCATATATTTATCCATACCGCGCAAATTGACAAAACGATCCAGATCAAGCAACGCCTGTACGGTCCCCTTGCCGTGGGTATGTTCATCCCCAACGATCAAGGCCCGGCCATAATCCTGAAGAGCCCCCGCGACGATTTCTGATGCTGAGGCACTGAAGCGATTCACCAGGACAATCATCGGCCCATCATATTCGACCGATCGATCATCGTCACTCATCACCCGGATTTTTCCGGCGCCGCTGCGGATCTGCACCACCGGACCGGTCTTGATAAAAAGTCCGGTGACACTGACGGCATCAGACAATGAACCACCCCCGTTATTGCGCAGATCAAGGATCAGCCCTGCGGTATTCTCGTTGCGTTGTTTTTTCAGTTCGTTGCGCAAATCATCGGTACAGTTGCGGTCGGTTTTGCCACTGTAGTCACGATAAAAAGTTGGAATTTTGATGTAACCGAAAGTCTCGCCACTCGTTTCGTCGGTCACGGTTGTCCCTATGACAAAAGTTTCGGCAATCTCGACGACATCGCGAATAATCGGTATCACCTGCTGGCGACCATTCGGCTTTTTCACCGTCAAACGAACCTCGGTCCCCTTTTTGCCACGAATCAAGGCGACGGCATCACGGATCCGGGTGCCGGTAATATCAACAGCATCGGCAGAACCTTCCGCGACTTTGAGAATGATATCATCCGCCCCCAGTTGTCCCTGCTTTGACGCAGCACTTCCGGGAATAATCCGCACCACTTTGATATAGCCATCATCTTCACGCAACGTTGCCCCGATCCCCTCGAGAGAACCACTCATCTGAATATCAAAATCCTCTTTTGAGGTTGGTGGCAGATAACTGGTGTGGGGATCAAACGCACGGGAAATAACGTTCAGGTAGCGGTCATAATGATCCTGGGGAGTCTCTTCGAGCATCCGCTTGAGCAAATTGCGGTTCGTTTTCCCAACCTTCTCACTGGCTTGCCGTAACAAGTCTGCTGCCGTCTCGTCATCAACAGGCAACAAAGCGCCGTCATCGTCGACACCGATCTCATCCTCACGCAGACTGATATAGCGACCCAGAGTCTGCCCTTTGATAATCTTTCGCCACCGTTCGCGCAGCTCGGTCAAGCCGGCAACGTAATCAAGCTTTTCGGCATCTGTTTCCATGCTTTCAACGACCGTTGGGTCGAGCTTCTCTTCAAGCAGTGTGGTAACAATATCCTGTACCTGGACAACCCGCCGGCTCAAAATATCTCGACCCGCAAGTGGCAAATCGAGTCGGCCACGGCGAATCGCATCATCAATCTTGCTGCGGTATGCTTCTAACCTGGCCACATCTTCCTGCCAGAGAAAGCGTTTCTGGAAATCAAGCTGCTTCAGATATAAATCAAAGGCGGCATTGGACAGTGCATCGTCGGTGGGCTTCTGGCTGTAATGTTTACCACTGAGTTGTTGCTGCAACATATGTCCAAGTAACCGAGCTCTATTTGTATCAAACGGTTCAGCCTGTTTGCACCAGACACTGGCTGGTAACAACACAAGCAAAAGGACCAGAACAACTCGACTTACAGATTTTGCCGGATAAAACATAAACGTAACTCCGTGTATTGGTGAACAATTGAGATTTAAGATTCTTAAGACAATGTAACCCTGACCGCTGATGATTCGCAAGTGACAATTCCCGAACAAACACTCTCAGACAGAAAATATCTCATAAGAAAGGAGCAAACATTCTATTTCCTGTTAAACTGGAAGTCACACCAACAACCAGCGCTGCAAAGTCGCATGGCCGACAAAAGGAGATTTTCCATGACAGAACAACGTCACTATCGACGGATTAATTTCCGCACCGAAGCAGATATCAACATTGACAACCAAATCTATCGCTGCGATCTGATCGACCTGGCTCTTCAGGGGGCCTTATTCAGATCGGAACAAAAGCTTCCTCTAACACTTGGCAGTCAGGTTCCTTTGAACATCTATCTTCCCGATTCTTCTCTCCGGATGGAGTTTATCGGCGAGCTGATCCATCAACAAGGGGGCTTTTATGGTTTTATCTTTACCGCTGAAGAAGCCGAAAGCATGGGACACTTACGCCGCTTGCTGGAATTAAATTTTGGTGATGCAGAGCAGGCGGAGGAAGAATTCATCCACTGGCTGAAGCGTGATCCGGCGGAATAGCCCTCAATGATCCAGAAAGTCTTTCCCTGCCCGATAAAAAATCGGCGTAACTGTTCAGCAATACCTTGAGGCACCCATTCCAAGGGCCACTTTGCGCCGTCCATGGCCGTTCGACTGTCGCCGTCCGTGGCGACAGACGCCCTTTCCATGGGTACCACAAGCCCCTATCAGTAGTGGTGGTGAATAGTTACAAATTGACTTGTTTATCCGCCTTGCCCGGTTTCTTTCCGCACAAACCGATAAGCTGCTTGGCAAGCCCGACTTTGTACCCTATGATATAAAAACTACAAATACGCGACTGGAGCAAATAATGGCCATTAAACGATGTCAAAAATGTGAAGAACCTCTCAAGGGAGAATATTGGTGCAGTCACTGCAAAACTGTTTTTAAATGTCCAATTCCCGGCTGTGGTGCTCCCATCAAACCAGGAGCGAGTGAGTGTCACCGCTGTGGTCTGTTCTTTGACGATTATCTGAATGGTCGGAAAATGTACCGTCGCTGCCCAAAATGTAAAAAGAAACAGGGCCTGTCCGAGCAACAATGTCGTTATTGCAACCGTTGGTTCAACTGCCCGACCTGCGGAGAAAAAGTTTCGACCAATACGGTTCTTACCTGTCCCCGCTGTGGAACATCATTGCGCTAGGAAACACATGCTGACACTGTTACTGGCCACCCTCTGGATATTCTCGCTTCTGTCTGCCGGGCATGCACTGCTGACTAAGCGTGATCCACGTGCGTCGGTCGGCTGGATTGTTACCTGCCTGGCAATTCCGGGAGTCGGCGCGCTCATCTACTGGGTATTAGGTGTCAACCGCATCCGCACCCGCTCCCGGGAAATTCAGGAACAAGGGCAAGGGATGCACTGGCTGCATGTCGATCAACCCGCAAACAAGAACCATATTGAACATTTTCCCACCAGTGATACCAGCCGGGCCCTGATCAAACTCTGTGATACCGTCACCCGCCGCCCCCTCACTTTTGGCAATAAAGTGACCGTTCTATACAACGGCGAGCAAACCTATCCAGCGATGCTGGACGCAATCAGCCAGGCAAAAGAATCGATATATTTATCCAGCTACATCTTGAAGCCGGATCAAATTGGCCAACAATTTGCCCGGAAATTGATCGCTGCCGCACAAAGGGGGGTTGACGTCAGGGTCCTGATCGATGCTTTCGGTGAACTCTATTCATTCAAAAAAATTCGCCATCTCTTCCACGGAACAAAAGTACAGACAGCAACCTTTCTCCCCCTCTCCCTGTTACGTACTTTACATCTGAATTTAAGAAATCATCGCAAATTATTGATTATTGACAATCGTTTCAGCTTCACCGGCGGGATGAATATCCGTGAGCGACATATGGCTATGGCCCGAAATGCTCCAAGACGGATTATTGATATCCACTTCCGCCTCGAAGGGCCGGTCTGCGATCACCTTCGTGACGCATTTATGGAAGATTGGCATTATGCAACTGATCAGAAACGTGAACCGTATAACTGGCCACCCGCCCCCATGGTCGGAACTGCCTGTTGCCGCGGGATCAGCAGTGGCCCCAATGAACAGCATGAAAAGCTCCACTGGATTCTGATTGGAGCACTGGCATGTGCCAAGTCCCATATCCGCATTATGACCCCTTATTTTCTGCCGAATCGCGCGCAGCTTGCCGCTATCAATGCCGCAGCTCTCCGGGGAGTGCGGGTTGATATTCTCCTTCCGCAACAAAACAACCTCCCCTATGTTGGCTGGGCCACAAATGCATTACTGTTTGAATTACTTGAACACGACACCCATATCTATTTCCAGCCTCCCCCATTTACCCACAGTAAACTTCTGCTGATCGATGATGAATATGCCCTGGTCGGTTCTGCCAATATTGATCCGCGCAGTTTGCGGTTGAATTTTGAATTTAACGTGGAGATTTTTGATCCTGAAACGGTGAATGAACTCACCCTCCATTTTGACAAATCTCGCGAAGAAGCTCACAAAATCTCCCTCAAAGATATGGACAAACGTCCCCTGCCCGTACGCTTGCGCGATTCCTTCTGCCGCTTGTTTTCACCCTACCTGTAGATTGACCGGCGTGCCGTGCGTTGCAGCAAAAGATTCAATGGTCGGGGGCCACAGCAATAAAAAAGACCGCTCTTTCAAGCGGCCTCAGTTGCTATTTCATTTTTCTTCACTCGCCCCGGAATTTTCCAGGTCAGTTTTTTGCTTGCCGTCACGCGGAAGCTCACAGCTACCGGACATTCATGTCTGAATGCCCATTTTGGGCAGAATCCAGCGGTTTAACGCATACCAGACAACGATAATTCCCAACAACATAAACCAATCCATAGTGTTTCTCCTTCTTTGATTATAATTTCATCATAACCTGAAAAGTGGACTCCGGACAACCTCTCAGAGATGTTCTAATTTTTGCCCGGCAGAATGATCTCCACCAACAATCCACCGGTGCTTCGGTTGACAGCTGTTATTGTCCCCTCATGGAGCTTTACCGCCCGCTCGGCTATGGCCAGACCTATTCCCGTACCGCCACTTTGACGGTCCCGCGCATCGGCCACCCGATAAAACGGTTCGAACAGTTTTGCCAAGGCCTGATCCGGCACCCCGCTCCCCTGGTCGGCAACCTGAATCGTCACGTTCTCTGGGGTGACTGATAAATCAACCGTCACAATACTACCATCAGCGGTGTATTTGACGGCATTGCGGATCACATTTTCCAGAGCCTGCGCCAGCAAGTCATGCGACCCAAAATACACAGCCGCTTCTGGAGCCTGATAAACAACTTGACACTGGCGTCTTTCTGCCTCGTAATTCGCATCGACAACCAGATTGGCCAGTAACACCTGCAGGTCGATTTCCTCAAAGATAACGTCACTCACACCACTTTCCAGACGAGTCAGGTTGAGCAGTTGGCCAATCATGGTATTCATTCGCTCTGCTTCCAGTTCAATTCGGCTCAGAGCTTTGTTGTGCCCATCCCGCTTTTCCTGCTGCCGTGCCAGCTCCAGAGCAATCCCCAACCGTGCCAGAGGTGAACGTAATTCATGGGAGATATCCCGTAACAGGTTCTTTTGCGTTTCCACCAGAGTTTCAATCTTCCCGGCCATTTCATCAAAATCGTGCGACAACCCGGCCAGTTCATTTCTTCCCTTGACCCGATCGCCAATCCGGATCGAAAGATCCCCGCCAGCAAACTTGCGGGTCGCTTGCCGCAAACGGCCAATCGGGGCGGTCAGGGAGCGGGCGAGGACATAACAGACCACAGCCGTTATCGCTAATAGAAGCAGGAGCTGCCAACCAAGAAATCCATGCGTCACCCCCTTCACTAAATTCCGGGATGGTGGACGCTGAGGCAGACTGATAGCGACAAAATAAGTCTTTCCTGAAGCCCCCCGAACAGCACTGGCTAATCCGTTTCGAGCTCCCATCATGGGGAAGACAACTTCACCCGACTGCATTGCCCGATGCGCCATGTGCTGCATCCGGCGCGGCACCCTTCGGTTGGTCAGCGGCCGCCCATGACCATCAAATAACAACAGATGGATTCCCGATTTTTCCAACAGGCGACCGGCAAATTTATCGACCTGCCGATTCCCCTCATACTCAAAAGCATGTATCGCATCTCGCCCGTATTCCGCGATCGCTTGCCGGGCAAAATCCTGGTGTGCCAGAGGGGGAAACTCCTGATCTCGAAAGTAGGTCAAAATAACCACTGCTGTTGAAACCAGCAGGATAATCAACAGAAAATTGAGAAATATCTTCAGGAATAAGCTGCGCATCAGGGATGACTTTCGGGGAGGGAGTAGAGATATCCGACACTACGAATCGTTCTGATCCGTTCGGTCTGGCCCGCGTAATGGCCAAGCTTTTTCCGCAAAGCGCTGACATGCACATCGATACTACGGTCATAAGCCGACAAGCGCCGACCCAGAACTTTTTCTACCAGATCGTCCCGACTGATCACCTCTCCAGCTCTGGACAACAATACCTCAAGCAAATTAAATTCAACCGAGGTCAACTCAATATTTTCACCGGCACGTTGTACCATGCGATTGGTCTTGCAAAGAACAACATCCCCGACTTTCAATTCTGCAGATTTTTGAACAACCGAGGTCGTTGGCTCGACCGCCTCGACGCGCCGCTGAATTGCCCGAACTCGTGCGACCAACTCGCGTGGATTAAAAGGCTTTGGCAGATAATCATCGGCACCCAGTTCCAGCCCGACAATCCGATCAATATCATCCCCGCGGGCCGTCAGCATAATCACCGGAATTTTACTGCTTTTCCGGATTTCCCTGAGAACGTCAAAGCCGTTCATTTCCGGCAACATAACATCCAGAATCACCAGGTCATATTCTGTAGCAAGGGCCTGTGCAGCACCCTGTTTGCCATGATTAACGGCCTCAACCGCAAACCCTTCACCACTGAGATAGTCGTTCAGCAATTCACAAAGTTCTATATCGTCATCAATTATCAGGATTCGATTCATCACAATTCCTCATCTGTTTCTGCTGTTAATCATAAAGAAGATCGAACCGTACCGGGTGTAAAGAATTGTTAAGTGCAACCGCCTCCTGAAACTTTACATAACTTTACCCGATTTTTACAGCACTTAACCCACACTTCAGATTCTTTGCTTTATAGTAGAATCATCGTAACTGTTCAGCAATGCCTTGAGGAACCCATTCCAAGGGCCACTTTGCGCCGTCCATGGCCGTTCGACTGTCGCCGTCCGTGGCGACAGACGCCCTTTCCATGGGTACCACAAGCCCCTATCAGTCGTGGTGGTGAATAGTTACGAATCATCAAACAACGCCAACACTCACTGTAACCCAAGGAGAAAAATGATGAAAAAATCGACACTTATCCCAGCATTATTGATCGGCCTCTTGCTATCCAGCGGAACAGCATTCGCCTGGTCGGGGGGGCAAGGAAAAAGACATTGTGGCGATTCCTGCGATCGTAGCGGGCAGAACATAACCCAGGAGCGGCACGAGGAGCGAATCGAAACGCGACTGGAGAAAATGGCGGTCATTCTTGATCTGACCGAGAAACAAAAAGACCAACTCGAAGATCTGCATGAAAAACAGTTGCAGAATCATCAGGCCATGCGTGCAGAAATGCAAGCCAGCCGGGAAAGTTTACGTGATTACAAACAAAGTAATGAATTCAATGAATCTGAGTTCCGCGCTCTGGCGCAAAAGCATGCTGATCTGAAAACCGAAATGATGGTTCAACATGCACAATCCAGGCAGCAGATCCTGGCAGTGCTGACTCCTGAGCAACAGCAAAAAGCGGAACAACTGAGAGATATGTGCGGTGAAGGTTTCCATGGCAAGCATGGTGGTGATCGCGATTGCGAGGGTCACGGTAAACGTGGCGGGCAAGGTTCCGGAAAGCGTTACAGCAACTGATTATTTCAAAATCATCTTTTGCTGCTTTCGCAAAAACTCACGGGATCGCCAAGCAAACATTGTATCCTGCAAGACTTGGTGGTGTTTCAGGGGCGAAGGCATACATAATAGTATGTCGAGGTTCTGAAAATCAAAATCGTCCCCTCTCCCTCAGGGTGTCGCTTTGGCGTCGGGGGAGGGGAAATACTGGCAGTAACTGAAATTTTAAAAAAGCAGAACCGGACATTCAACATTATGTAAAACATAATTTGCTACTGATCCAAATAATACATTGCGAATTTCGCCACTATTTACTTTCCTGCCGATCACTAACAACTGAAAATCTTCCTCGTTGGCAATCCGGGGAATCACTCGTCGGGGGGCACCAAACTCGAGGCGTTGTTCGACATTGAATCCCGCTTCACCGAGTTTCTTCGCCATGATTTCCAGCCGCTGCCTCGCCGCCTTTTCTGCATTTTCCCTGACCATCTCAATCTGAAAATCGGGAATCATCCGATAAGCCAGCTGGTCGTTGATGACATGCAATAAAACCAGCTGTGGTGGGAACTTGTCTTTATACGTGACAATATCTTCAATAGTTTGTTGCGTGGTGGGGGAATCATTCACCGGAATCAAAATTTTGGTTTCCATCAGAATCCTCCTTTAAAAAGGTCGCTGCTTGATTAAATTGGAATCCGCATTTTCTTACAGTGGCTGCGCAAAACCATGAGAGCCTGATTCAGACGTGATATCTGCATATTTTTGGCTTTTACCAGTGCAACATCATCCAAAGGTACCTGAGTCTGTCTAATCTCCCTCTGAACTAAATTCAGATTAGATAGAATGATTTTCAAATCTGCCGGAGTATATTTTTTCAGTCCCGGTGGCGACAGGCTGTAAAAACCACCTGCAACATCCTGTGCCAGTTTTTTTGGATTTCCAGAAATTGCCATTAATTCGATCCTCCTGACAGGGATCATACACCGATTTGAACCCCACACCAATGAAAAGCCGCTTGCCTTTCTGCTGACAGCTGTGACATCAATTGCCGCCATGGGACACTCTGATCACCGAAAAGGGCTGCTGTTAACTTTTACAGCTGTGCTGATTCTTAGCCCGGATGCGTTATTGGTCCGTTTAATTCAGTCCGATATCTGGACACTGTTATTCTGGCGGTGTTTCCTCACGGGATTAATGATGACACTGTTTCTGACAATCCGTTACCGTCATCAGTTTTTCCACAGTTTTTATGCGATTGGCCGAACCATGCGATTGGCCGAACCGGCTTGATATCCTCCGCGATGATCACCATTGGATCGCTCCTGTTTATCGGCTCCCTGAAACAGACAGCGGCAGCTAACACATTAGTTATTCTGGCCACAGCACCAATTTTCAGCAGCTTACTCAGCTGGCTGATTCTGAGAGAAAAGATTCCACTGCGCACTAAATTGTCAATTTTCACCTGTTTTGGTGGGATTTTACTGATATTTTCAGAAAGTCTACAGCATGGGCTGCTACTTGGTGACTTGATGGCGTTGGGGGCAACAGCAATGTGGGGTTCGAATATCGCTATTATTCGGAGCGGCAAAGCGGTCAATATGATTCCAGCCAATATTCTTGGCAATCTGGGCGTTGTCCCGATCGTTTACTTTCTTGGCGCTCGACCTTTTCTGGTTCCCCCGGCGGATGTCGGATTTTTATTGCTGCTGGGTCTCGTCGTTCTGCCGATCTCTTTCGCCATGATCACCCTCAGCCCGCGCTACCTGCAAGCCCCTGAAGTGAGCCTGATTCTTCTCATCGAAACTATCCTGGGACCGATCTGGGTCTGGCTGGTACTGGGGGAGGTGCCCCATGCCAAGACTCTGGTTGCGGGAGTATTGATTCTTGGCACCTTGCTCATCCACACCCTGTTATCCTTGCGCCAGTTAAACCACGAAATAAAAAACTGAAAAACCACCAGACCTTGCAGGACGAAATTTTTGCCATCCCATCAGTTTTGTGCGAAAGCGTCGAGGTTACTAATCTCCAAACCGCTGTCGGTATGCCGTCGGTGAAATCCCGACAATCTGGCTAAACAGGCGACGAAAAGAACTGAGGTCGACGTAACCAACCGCACGGGTAATGGCTTCGAGAGATTGGTCAGTTCCCGTCAGTAACTGCTTTGCTTTTTCGATCCGCATCTTTTGCAGATACTCCAGCGGGGCCTCCCCGGTCGCTTTTCTGAAACGCCGGAGAAAGGTGCGCTCATTCAATCCCGACCGCTTGGCCATGATCCGCACCGAAACTTTCTCTCGATAATATCGATCCAGCCACTGCTGAACCTTGAGTATCGGTTCGTCAATATGCTCCCTGCTCCCCTTGAATTTGACAAATGGAGCCTGGTCGCGACGACTTGAGTCAATCAACATCATCCGTGCACAAACATTGGCTAAATGCTTTGAACCATATTTCGCAATCAGGTGAAGAGCCAGGTCACTGTGCGCACCGGTACCGCCAGCACAGAGGTAATCGATGCCATCGATGATAAGTCGGTCGATTTGCAGGTCAGTCTTGGGAAAACGTTGCCTGAAGCGCTCCGCAAGTTGCCAGTGGGTTGTTGCTTGACGCCCTTGCAGAATTCCTGCTTCGGCCAGCAAAAAAGCCCCGGAACACGCACTGGCAACGACCACCCCATTCTGGTGCTGCGTAGCAATCCAGTCTACCAGGGCGGATTGTTCCAATAACCAATCGGGTCGTCCCATAACTCCTGGAACGATCAATAGATCGATATTCTGGCACTCCGCCAAGCTGTGATTGGCCGTGACCTGCTGACGACTAAAACTGGTGACCGGTTCGCCATCAAGGGTAATCACCTCGGTATGACAGAAAAGCGATTTGGCATCGGCAGATAGACGTTTTTGCTCCCAGTTTGCCAAGGTAAACAAATCCAACATTCCGGCGATCCCTGACTGCAAACAATTGTCATACGCTATGATAGCGATATTCAACATCTCTTTTACTCCTTTGGCATCTATTATGTGATTATAGACCACGGCATGAATAATTACCAATAAAAAAATACCAACACTGTTCCCTTTGCCAATAAATTTTCATTGTCCGCCTTGACCTATTTTCTGACTCTGGTTAGATTACCGTTTCGGTTTTATTCTTTCAAAGTCATCAACCAACTTTCGCAGGAGAAACATTGATATGAAACGTTTCAGCTACCAATTAATTTTCCTCATCTCCCTGGTGTTGCCAGCACTGCCGCTCTGCGCCGCTGACTATACTGTCTCATTCAACCAGATCGTTGAACATCCCGCTCTCGATTCTCTCCGCCAGGGGGTTAAGGATGAACTCACTGCACAAGGGCTGTCAGTCAACTACCACGACCATATTGCGCAGGGAAATATTGCTACAGCTAACCTGATAGCCAAACAAATGCTTGGTGAAAACCCCGATGTCGCTATTGGTATCGCCACCCCGACCGCTCAAGCCTGTGCTCAAGCGATCAAAAATATTCCGATTATTTTTGCCGCAGTTACCGATCCAGTGGGTGCCGGATTAGTTCAATCTCTAGAGAAACCCGGTGGGAACATCACCGGTACATCCGATATGAGCCCCATTGACCGGCAATTGGAACTCATCCTTGAATTTCTGCCAGAGCTGAAGACAATTGGTGTCATTTATAACTCTGGAGAAGTCAACTCCGTCACTCTGGTACGGATTCTCAAGGAAGAGGCCGGTAAAAGAGGGATTGTCGTTGAAGAAGCGACTGTCAGCAATTCAGCTGGAGTTTCTCAAGCGGCAAAAAGCCTGATCGGCCGGGTGGAAGCTGCCTACATTCCAACTGACAACACGGTGGTTTCGGCATTTGAAGCCATCTCTCAAGTGGGTTATCAAGCTAAACTACCCATCTTTGCCGCAGATACCAACTCAGTTGGGAGGGGAGCGATTGCTGCCCTGGCAGTCGATTATTACAAAATGGGTCGTCAGACCGGGGAAATGGTCAGCCGGGTACTCAAAGGAGCCAAACCCGCAGAAATGCCGGTGGAAACCCTCCGCGAATTCCAGATCCACCTCAACCCCGCCTCAGCTGCAAAAATGGGGCTGGATGTTACCGAAGCACTGCTGAAAAAAGCAGACAAAATTATCGAGTAGATAGATCACAGCAACGCGTACAAGGGGACAGATGCGAGGCTTGCGGAAAGAAGGAGAACGAGGCGTAGTGATCTACGTCGAGTTTTTCTTATTGAGCATAGCGCCGCTGCTGGGTTCTTTGTTGCTCTCCCGACATAAATTATGACTTATTTTGCTTTTATGGGAGCCCTTGAACAAGGCTTCGCTTATGGTTTTCTGGTTCTCGGAGTTTACCTGACTTTCCGCGTCCTCGATTTTCCCGACCTGACCGTTGATGGCAGCCTGCCATTGGGAGCCGCCGTTTCTGCCGTTGCAATAACAGCAGGATTTGACCCCTTTCTCTCACTCCTGTTCGCCCTGCTGGCGGGATTTCTGGCAGGGATGGTCACCGGCATTCTCAGCACCAAACTCGGGATTCTCCACCTGCTGGCCTCAATCCTGACGATGATCGCCCTCTATTCTATCAATTTACGGATTATGGGACGCCCCAACATCACCCTGCTTGGTCAATCGACCATACTGGAACCACTGACCAATGCCGGCATCGGCATGTTTAATGCCGCACCATTGCTTTTTGGCCTCTTTTCCACACTTGCTTTACTGCTCCTGCTCTGGCTGCTGCATACGGCATTCGGCCTGGCCATGCAGGCAACCGGTGCCAATCAACAGATGATAACCAGCCAGGGTGTTAACACCGACCGGGTCATCATTCTGACCGTTGGTCTTTCTAACGGATTGGCCGCCGTCAGCGGAGCCCTCCTCTGTCAAAGCCAGGGAGCTGCCGATGTCAATATGGGGGTTGGAACCATCATTGCGGGTCTTGCATCGGTTATTGTTGGTGAAACTTTGTTCGGTTGCCGCACCATCGGGCGAGCACTCCTCGCCGCGTTACTTGGATCGATACTTTACCGACTGACCATCGCCCTGGCGCTCAGCTTGAAATTGGGGCAATTCTCTTTTACCCCCAGTGACCTTAATTTGCTGACAGCCCTGTTGGTGGTTGGCGCACTGACTTTACCGAAGCTGCGCAGGAAGGTGTCAAGCTGATGATTGAAATCACCGACCTGGTCAAAACCTTCCATCAAGGCAGTATTAATGAAGTCCTTGCACTATCGGCAATCGACCTTCAAGTGCGAAAAGGGGACTTTATTACTGTCATCGGCTCTAATGGTGCAGGGAAAAGCACTTTATTGAATTGTCTGGCTGGTAGCTACCCGATTGACAGTGGTCATATCGTGATTGACGATCAGGATGTCTCCCGCTGGCCAGAATACAAACGAGCCACCCTAATCAGTCGGGTTTTTCAGGATCCGTTGCTGGGAACTTGTGGACCCCTTTCGATTGAACAAAATCTCGCCCTGGCTAATCGTCGTGGCAAGCCTCATGGGTTAAAGCCGGGAGTTCGGCAAAACGACCGGGAGCTGTTCAAAAAACAGCTAACGCAATTAAATCTGGGTCTGGAAGAGCGCTTAAAAGACAGCGTCGGCTTGCTCTCCGGTGGACAACGCCAGGCCCTCACCCTGCTGATGGCAACTCTGGTTCAACCGAAAATTCTCCTTCTCGATGAACATACTGCCGCACTTGATCCCAAAACCGCATTACAAGTGCTGAAACTGACGCGGCAACTCATTACCGATCAACACTTGACCGCCCTGATGGTCACCCACAACATGCGCGAAGCACTACAACTCGGTAATCGGTTGATCATGCTTCACGGTGGTCGGATCATTCTTGATGTTTCGGGGGAAGAAAAAAAAGCAATGACTGTGGAAAGTCTGCTGGAGCAATTCTATAAGGTTCGTGGTGAAGAGTTTGTCTCAGACCGAATGTTGCTGGTTTAAACAAGCAACGGCAGGCCACATCATGAAAAGAGTCAATCCAATTCAACCTGACTTACCGCGCTTCCGATTTTTCAAAGCATTGGAGCCACGCGAAACGGTAGCAATCCCGACACCCAGACTTTCAGCAATCTGCCGTTGTGGAATACCCTCTTCCAGCATTTCAAAAATCTGCAGCCGCTTTGCCACCTCATCAAGCTCACTGGCGGTCAAAAGGTCACGAAGAGCTTTTGACATCTCCTGCGCTGAATTCTGTGCCAGCAAATGATTGACTAAAGATTCAATGTATTTTATGTTTGTATTCATGTACTAGTACAATAGTGCACGAATAAGAGAAGTCAACATTTTTCTGTCCCCGTTTTTAATTGCCATTCAAGGAGAGTTATTATGTCCATTGTCCGCTTCCTTTCAAGTGTTGTTTTTGTCGGCATCATACTGCTGGCAACACCAGCCTGGTCTTACGACCAGCCATCCGTCAATCTTGGCTTTACCAGCTTTCTTGATGGCGGCCCACCGGCCGGTCCCGGTTTCTACTTTGCAGAATACCTGCAATATTATAGCGCCGATACTTTTGTGGATGGCCCACCTGTTGCCGACATTGAAGCATGGGTCAGCCTCAACCAGCTCCTCTACCAATCAGATACCCCCGTCTTTCTCGGTGGCAAATGGGGGCTGGATATTATTGTCCCGCTGGTCAGCCTGAAAAGTGACCCGCTGCCCGATAACAATGCCGGAATGGGTGACCTGTTGATTGGCCCTTATATCCAATGGGATCCGATCATGGGAAAAAATGGCCCGATATTTATGCATCGCATTGAGCTGCAAACCATCATCCCGACAGGTAAGTACGATGCCGATAAGGCCATAAATCCGGGGAGCAATTTCTGGTCATTTAACCCCTACTGGGCTGCAACGCTGTTCGTCTCTCCAAAGCTGACTGCCAGCTGGCGCATTCACTACCTTTGGAATGGCAAAAACAATGATCCTTTTGCCGGCTTTTTACTCGACGATACCCAGGCCGGTCAAGCGGTTCATGGCAACTTTGCCTTTGCCTATGAAGTTATACCACAACAATTGCGGATTGGTATCAACGGTTATTTTTTCAAGCAGATCGGTGATTCGGAGGAGAATGGGCAGAGTGTTGATCGTCGCGAAAAAGTCTTTGCGATTGGACCCGGTTTTGTCTGGCACGTCAATCAGGATAATCATGTTTTCTTCAACTCTTATTTTGAATCGGATGCCGCCCACCGCACTGAAGGAGAGCGCTACACCCTACGCTTTGTCCACCATTTTTAATCGAAACGTAACTATTCACCACCACGACTGATAGCGGCTTGTGGTACCCATGGAATGGGTGCCTCAAGGCATTGCTGAACAATCAGAGAATAGAATGGCCCTGTCACCAAGACCAAGCCCTCCGTTGCCACCGGACATGCGGTTTTCCCGCATCCG
>LLYT01000025.1 GCA_002049545.1 Deltaproteobacteria bacterium tcs-42
GTCTTTTTATCGCCTGTTACACCCTCCACAGGGCCGCTCTGACGGCTCTGTATGGGCGTTTCAAAGAGCTTTTGGCGTTCCGTAACCGCCTGAGTGTATCGCAACGGTTCACCTATGCTCTGAGCTAAAAATTGCCAGAGGGTTGAATTTGAATTTTTCAGGAAGCCCTAAATAATTCACAAAAAAAACCCGCATTGGATGGCTGCGGGGTTTTTTTGTGAATTATTCAGTTGACAATTGATTTTCATTTGCTATCATTCCCACATGTCACACTATTTAAACGACAGTTCAAATAATAACACAGGGAGCTACAAGCTCTCGACAACTGTCATGAAGGCTTTTCAGGTGCTTGAATTCGTTGGCAGTAACCAGCCGACTCAGCCTTCGCAGATTGTCAGTGCGCTTGGTCTGAACCGGACTAACGTCCACCGGTTACTGGCAACCCTGGTGGATCTGGGCTACGTGGTCAAAACAGCGGAAGGGTTCAGTTTGACTTTCAAGCTTCTGAAGCTGGGTCGAACCATTCCGCTCAGTAAAGATTTACGCAATACAGCTAAACCGCACATGATTGAACTCATGCAGAAGGTCGGTGAAAATGTCTATCTCTGTGTTCTGGTCGAAGAGATGGTTTTCGCGATCGACGATGTCAAGTCTGCCCATCAGCTGACCTTGAACCCTGACATCACCTACACATTTCCGATTCACAGCTGCGCATCAGGCAAGCTTTTTTTAGGTCAAATGGCACCGGCACAAAGGCGAGAATATATTGACAAGGTTGCACTCGCCAAACTGGCGCACAATACAATCACCGACAAAGACCAACTATACCAGGGCGCGGACGAGGTCAGACAACAAGGTTATGCCCAGGACGTGTTTGAATTCAGCAATGACATTCTGAGCATTGCCGCGCCAATTTTCAATTTTGAACAAAATATCATCGCCACAATCGCAATTTCCGGTCCTGCAACGCGACTGACTGAGACCGAAATGCACGTGCATATACCGGAGCTATTGACCACAGCACGAACCATATCGCGACTGTTCGGCTCGAACGAAGCGGGCTGAATTTTATACGTCTATGAGTAAGTAAATACTAATTTATGTGAGGTAAACAATGAAACAAGACAAACTTTTTGCCAAATTATCCCATGTGGATGCGCCGCAAATCAAAATCACCCCCCCGGGGCCAAAGTCCCAGGAAATACTTGCCTACCAGGCTGCCAATGAAAGTTCGGTCATTTCCTACTCCAAGGGGATGCCGATGGCAATGGCCAAGGGCAAAGGTGCCACAATTGAAGATGTCGATGGCAACATTTATATCGATATGTTTTCCGGTGCCGGTGTTATGGCAATGGGTCACGGCCACCCGGACATCCTTAAAGAAGCCCACGCTGCGATCGACAATGTCACTCATACTCTCGACATTCCATCTCCGATCCGCCAGAAAATGGTTGCTTCTCTGAAAAAAGTTTTACCCAAGGAGTTGACCCGGGTTTTCTTCGGCGGTCCAACCGGTTCCGACGCTGTTGAACAGGCGATCAAGCTGGCCAAGTACAACACCGGCCGTCACGGTGTTATCGCCTTCGAAGGCGCTTATCACGGCATGACCGGTATGGCTCTGGCTCTGACCTGTGATTCGAGCCACCGGCAGGGTCTGGGCCCCCAATTTCCAGGAGTCCAGTTCCTTCCCTACCCCTACGAATATCGCAACCCCTTCGGTTGCCCGGACGAGAACGTGCAAATCCAGGCGGCTGAAAATCTTGAGCGCGTTCTCTCTGATTCACACTCAGGCTTCGAGAAGCCGGCTGCGGTTATCCTTGAGTCGGTTCAGGGTGAAGGTGGAACCATCATCCCGGCTCCGGTTTTCCTGCAGCGCGTGCGTGAAATTTGCACCAAGCACGATATTGTCATGATCTGTGACGAGATTCAGGCCGGCATCGGCCGCACCGGCAAGATGTTTGCCTTTGAACATGGCGATATCGTTCCGGACATCGTCACCATGAGCAAGGCTCTGGGTGGTCTAGGCTTCCCCATCTCAGCCATCGCTTATCGCGAAGAGCTGAACACCTGGCCAGCCGGTCTGACTATCGGCACCTTCCGTGGCAATATGATCGCCTTTGCTGCCGGCAGCGCTGCTCTGGAGTGGATCCAGGACAACGATGTTCTCGAACACGCCGCCGGCCTGGGTGAGAAGTGCATGGAGAAACTGAAAGAACTGGAAAACAGCTCGTCGATTGTCGGTCAGGTTCGTGGTCTCGGCATGATGCTCGCTATTGAAATGGTCAAAGACAAAGAGACCCGCGAGCCAGCCGGCGACTTTGCCAAACTGATCCGCAAGCATGCTCACCAGCGCGGTGTCATGATTGAAGTTGGCGGTCACCACGGCAACGTTGCCCGCCTGTTGCCACCATTGATTATCACTGAAGACCTGGCTATGAAGGGGCTTGAAATTATTGCCGGTGTCATCAAGGACATCGAAGACGGCAAGGCTTCTTGACCAATCAAGAAAATAGCGTCTGAACCTGTGAGTGATTCACAAGAATCGCTCACAGGTTCCAGTTGCTCAGGACATTACAGGAGAGATCGTATGGCTAAAAAAGACGGTTACAATGTAGCAGTCGTGGGTGCAATGGGTGTTGTTGGTCGGGAAATGATGGCCACATTGGAACGTCGCAAGTTCCCCATTGCAGAATTTCGCCCTCTGGACATTTCTGCCCATGAAGGTAAAACCGTCACTTTTGACGGGAAAACCTGCACGGTTAAAACTGCAAATTTTGAAAACTTCAAAAATATCGATATCGCGATTTTTTCAGCGGGTGGTGATGCCAGTCTGGCACTGACACCTAAAGCGGTTAAACAGGGTGCTGTCGTTATCGACAACAGCTCGGTCTGGCGGATGGACCCCGATTGCCCGCTGGTCGTCCCTGAGGTGAACCCGGAAGATGTCGACTGGCACAAAGGGATCATTGCTAATCCGAACTGTTCAACCATCCAGATGGTTGTCGCTCTTAAACCACTGCACGACAATGCAAAAGTCAAGCGGGTGATTGTTTCGACTTATCAAGCCGTTTCCGGTTCCGGCAAGGCGGCACTTGATGGGCTGGATCTCGAAATCAAGGAATATGTCAAGACCGGCAAGGTTGAGACTGCCCATGCCTACGGCAAACAGATCGCGATGAACTGTCTGCCACACATTGATGTTTTCCAGGAAGGTGGTTACACCAAAGAAGAAAACAAAATGGTCAATGAGACGAAAAAGATCATGAAGGATGACTCGGTTGCCGTGACTGCGACCTGCGTTCGTATTCCCGTGATCTATGGGCATTCAGAGTCGATTAACGTCGAAACTGAGAAGAAAATCGGCGCCGACACGGCGCGTGAGTTGTTCTCAAAAGCGGAGGGTCTGCTGGTGGTTGACGATCCGTCCGAGATCACCTATCCGGTTCCTTGCGAATCGGATAACGAAGATTTGACCATGGTAGGTCGGATCCGCGAAGACAATACCCTGAATAATGCCCTGAACATGTGGGTTGTTTCCAACAATATCCGCAAGGGTGCGGCATTGAACGCTGTCCAGATTGCCGAGACGCTGTTACAACGCAACGCTATCTGATATAATTGAGGGGAAGCGCCTGTGGCACTTCCCCTTTCTTTAGCTCTCAGATCAGGGATAGAACGAGGTTATGCTTTTTCGAGCCAACAAAAATCAGACCTCCTACGGTGAGGATATCGGTATTCTGCTACTGGATACGGAAGTTCCCTTTATTCAAGGGGATGTAGCCAATGCCAAAAGCTATAATTATCCGGTTCGATACAAGCGGGTCGATAAGTTGACGGCAGAAGCAATTTTTGCCCACGAATACAGTTTCATCGATGCCATGATCAGCGCAGCACAGGAACTTGAGCGGGAAGGGGTCAAGGCGATTACCGGTGATTGCGGCTTTATGGCGCTCTTCCAGCAGGAGGTCAAGGCAGCCGTCAATATCCCGGTTTTTCTCAGCAGCCTCATTCAGCTCCCGTTTATCAATCAGACGTTGCGAAATGATCAGAAGATCGGTGTTGTGACCGCCAATGTAGCGCCTTTAACAGCGCACCTGTTTGCTGCGGTCGGCTATGCAGAGAACGATAATGTGGTGATTCAGGGGCTGGAAAAAACCCATTACTTCCGTGAAGCGGCAATAGATGAGGTGGGTTCCCTCGACAGCGACCGCATCAGGGAAGAGGTCGTGGATGCTGCGTTGCAGTTGACCCGCAACGGGGATGTCGGTGCGCTATTACTTGAGTGCAGTCTCCTCCCGGTTTATAGCCATGCCGTGCAACAGGCAACCCGATTGCCCGTTTACGATTTTTTAACCATGATCGATTTTGTCCACTCAGCGGTAGCACAAAGACAGTTTCCAGACTCCTTTTAAGCAGGGAAGATTAATGCAGGATATACTGAATCGGATTGAAGAGCTCTACGATGAACTGGTTGCCATGCGTCGTGACTTCCACATGCACCCGGAGCTCGGCTTTGAGGAGCAGCGTACCGCCGGGATTGTCGAAGAATATCTGCAAACATTGGGGCTTAAGACCGAGCGTATGACCAAAACCGGTGTCGTCGCCCTGATCGAAGGGGGACAGCCCGGGCCGGTCCTGATGCTGCGCGCCGACATGGATGCCCTCCCCATGGAGGAAGAAAACGAAGTCTCTTACAAATCATGCACCCCGGGAGTGATGCATGCCTGCGGACACGATGCCCATGTCGCCATGCTTCTGGTTGCCGCCAGGATTCTGGTCGAACGAAAAGATCAGATCAAGGGGACTATCAAGCTGGTTTTTCAACCGAATGAAGAGATTGCCGGAGCTATCCATATGATCAACGCCGGAGTCCTCGAATCGCCTCGGGTTGACGCTGTCATGGGCCAGCACATCTGGTCTTTCATGGAATCGGGCAAGATAGGTGTCGCCTCAGGGCCGGTTATGGGCGGACTGGATGTGTTTAAAATCCGGGTTATCGGCAAGGGGGGACATACCGGCGCGCCGGAAAATTCAATCGATCCGGTTCTCTGTGCCGCTAATGTTATCCAGTCGGTGCAGATGTTACAAACCAGAGAGATCAGCGATCTCAATTCAACCGTAGTCATGTTCGGCAAACTCTCAGGTGGCACCAAGGGAAGCATCATTCCCGACGAGGTCGAACTCGAAGGGACCATCCGCTTCCTCTACAAAGGGGGACCGGACAGCGAAGAGCGGCCAACGGAACGTTTTATCCGCATTGTTCGTGGTATTTGTGCAACTCATCGCTGTGAATGTGAAATTTCTGTTGAACATGAAAATATTCCGCTGATCAACGACGCAGAGATGACTGAGTTGGCTGATCAAACTGCCCGGAAAGTCTTTCCCGCCGCCAGGGCGATTGAGGCCAACCGTTCGCTCGCCAGCGAAGATTTCTCCGAATTTACCAGCCGGGTTCCCGGTGTGTTCATATTTATCGGCACGGCCAACCCCGATGTCGGCTCCGATTACGCCCATCACAACAACTGCTTTAACATCGATGAGCCGACTATGAAGCAGGGAGTGGCAATGCACGTCCTCGGAGCACTCGACTTTTTCGAGAAGGCTGATACTTTATCCTTTATCGCTAAAAACAGGAATGGAACATGATTGACAGCAGTCAAAGTTCGTAAACCGGCTCAATCAGGAGCCAACAACCCCAAGGAGGAAGATGTGAAAAAAATACTGGTATTGTTAATGGCAGCAATGATCCTTTCGTCCGGCATCGCATTAGCCAGTGCTTACACCGGCCCCACGGTGATGGCACGGATCGCATCGGAAGAGATCGAAGGTGACTTCATGACGGTCTGGGCGAACAAGTTCGCAGACCATATGAAGGAGTGGTCAGACGGCAAGATCGTCTTCGAGGTCTACCCCTACGGAACTCTGGGGGCAACCGGCGACATCAACGAGCTGGCTCAGTTGGGCGTGGTTCAGTGTGTGTTCTCCGACTATGCCTGGATCAGCGCATTTGTCCCCCAGGCCCAGGTTCTGGCTCTGAACTATATTTTCCCGACCGAGAAGGTGCCACAAACCCTCGACTGGATGATGAAAAACGGCAAATTCATGCCACTTATGGAAAAGCACTTCAACAAAAACGGCCTGGTTCCGGCATCGATCATGTTTGAAGGCTGGCAGTGGATGACCACCAAGGATGAGGTCAAGTCTCTGGCCGATCTCAAGGGTACCAAGCTGCGGGTCATGGGTTCCAAGCTCCTGGTGGAAGACTACAAGTCCTATGGCGCTTCCCCAACCCCGATGAGCTATGGCGAAGTCTACAGTGGTCTGCAAATGGGTCTGATCGATGGTCAGGTTAACCCTCTGTTCGCCATCTACAGCATGAAGTTCTTTGAGGTTCAGAATTACGTCACTCAGCTGAAGAGTGAGCCGTTCCTCGGCATTCCAGCCTTCAACAAAGACTTCTTCGATGGTCTGACACCGGAAGCCCAGAAAGAGATCATCCGCTGGTGGCAAGACGCTATTATTCCTGCCGGCGAGTGGATTATCGCAAGAAACGCCAGTGACGGTGAAAAAATGAAGAAAGAAAAGCCCTCACTCAAATTCCACACCCTGGACGATGCTGCCGTGGCTGACTTCAAAGCCAAAGCCGCAACCGTTTATCCCAAATACATTGAGATCGGTGGCAAGGGTTCTCAGAAAATGCTCGACACCCTGCTCGACGACGTAGCGAGTGCCAGCAAGGCTCTCGGCATCAAATAACCTGAACATCGGCTCGCGGCGTTTTTTGCCGCGAGCCGTTCGATGTTTTATTCACAGTGGAGATCGATCATGTCAGATACGCACCCGGACCCACAAAAATCGTCTTCCATCGAAAAGATGAATCCTGAAGCCCATGTTGACACATCGACAATGAGCCTGTTTGAAAAAATCAACCATTACATCGGCCTGATCGTCAATGCTGTGGAAGTGTCGGTTATGGTTTTCTGCGTCGCCGCCCTGGCGATTCTGCTGATCGCCAATGTGTTTGCCCGCAGTTTTTTCCAGAGTATCTATTTTGCCGAGGAAGTCTCGGTTTTTCTGGTATTGCTGATTACCTTCACCGGTGTCAGTTACGGAGTCAGAAAAGCTCGTCATATCCGCATGGGGGCGTTTCTTGACTCCATGCCTTCAAAAATGGAAAAGGTTTTTATCATCATTATCTCGCTGATCAGCGCCGTGGTTCTGGCGATCATGACCTGGGCCTCCTGGAAATATCTCATGAACGCTTTTGATCGCGGTCACATGACTCAAGCACTGCGTGTCCCAAAATGGACATTTTATGTGGTTATCCCTGTTGGCTTTGGCCTGGCAACGATTCAGTACATTCGTACCATTATTAAAAATTTCACCGAGCCGGAACCCTGGCAATCGCCCGATCAGCAGAGTGAATATGAAGACGAAGAGATAGGAGGAGTATAACCATGGGTATTTTTGGAATCAGTCTGGCCTCGATGCTGCTCATCGGTTTTCCTTTTATGGTCACCCTGCTCGGGTCGATCATGCTCTACCTTTTTATCTTCATGCCCGACATGGCCCCGAAGATGCTCCTCATCATGGTGCAACAGGTCATCACCGGTGTCACTCCGCCAGCTTTGGTCTGTGTACCGATGTTTATCCTTTCAGCCAGTATCATCACCTCCGGTGAATCGGCCGGACGCCTGATCCATATGCTGAAAGTTTTTGTCGGTCATTTACCCGGCGGGCTGCCGATCACCACCAACGCCAGTTGTACCCTGTTCGGCGCGGTGTCGGGATCAACCCAGGCAACGGTGGCTGCCATCGGCGGCACCATGCGCCCGATGCTGCTCGATGCCGGCTACAAAAGCTCTTTCACTCTTGGGTTGATCATCAACTCCAGTGATATTGCTTTCCTCATCCCGCCAAGTATTGGATTCATTGTTTATGGCGTGGCAACCAGCACCTCGATCGGAACTCTATTCCTGGCGGGAATCATCCCCGGTTTGATGATCCTGCTGATGTTCTCGACCTACTGTTACGCCTATTCCAAGGCGAAAAAAATTCCAACCCTGCCGAAGGCGAGCTGGTCAGAACGCAGGAAAGCCATTAAAGACGGTTTGCCTGTTCTCGGCTTCCCGGTCATCATTGTCGGCGGAATTTATACCGGCATTTTCAACCCGACGGAAGCTGCGGCTGCTGCCGTTCTTTACGCAATCATTCTTGAATCCTTTATCTACAAGGCCATCACTTTTAATCGTCTGGTCGATTCTTTTCTGCAGACCGGTGTCATTACCGGTGTGGTCTTTATTCTGGTCGGTGCAGGTCAGGCTTTTTCGTTCCTGATCGGCTTCCTGCAATTACCGGCGAAACTGTTGCCACCGCTGTTCGGTCCTGAGCCGTCACAGCTGTGGGTCATCACCATCATTGTGGTCGTCTATTTTATCGCCTGCATGTTCGTCGACCCGATCGTCGCAATTTTTGTTCTCAGTCCGGTCTTCCAGCCCTACGTCGTCAGTGCCGGCGTTGACCCGATCCTCCTCGGCGTCCTGGTGACTCTGCAGGCCGCGGTCGGCTCCGCCACTCCTCCGTTCGGTTGCGATATTTTTACCGCACAGCTGATATTCCGCCGACCCTATCTGGAAGTTATCGGCCATGCCTTGCCGTTCCTGTTGATTCTCATACTCGCAACAGTGCTCCTGGTGACCTTTCCACAGATCGCCCTGTTCCTGCCGAACATGGCACTCGGCGGCTAGGCAGGCGTTAAGGTTCAGCCCTTTTCACGGGGCCGGGCTTCTGCCTCGCCCCGTGACTTGATATGCCATTTATGAACAACCCGGCACGCGCCTCCCTTGCCTGAGCGTGTACCGATGTAGAATCAAAGGAGTTTTAGATGTTGACTTTTCCACGTGAGGAATATCGGGCGCGGATTGCCAAAACCAAACAATTGATGCAGGAACGGGGAATGGACTGCCTGCTCATCTCACAGCAAGCGAATATGAACTATCTGACCGGCTACGATGGTTGGAGTTTTTATGTCCATCAGTGCGTTATCGTTTCTCTCGATCAGGAACAGCCCATCTGGATTGGCCGGGGGATGGATGCCAATGGTGCGCGGATTCTATCTACTCTGGATGAAGACAATATCTATGAATATCCGGATCATCTGGTGCATAACACCGTTGAACATCCAATGCACTACGTGGCTGGAATCATCGAGGAGAAGGGCTGGGGCAACAAGACCCTCGGGGTCGAAATGGATCAGTTCTACTTCACCCACAGAGCCTATCTCGAACTCGAAGCCAAGCTCCCCAATATCAGATTTGTTGACGGCAATACTTTGGTTAACTGGGTCCGTAGTGTCAAATCGGACCGGGAAATCGAGTTTATGAAAATTGCCGGCGAGATAGCAGAAAATGTCATGCAGACGGCAGTCGATTCCATCAATGTCGGAGCCCGTGAATGTGACGCGGCTGCCGAAATCGCCCGTGCCCAGTATCGCGGCACTGCCGAACATGCTGGAGATTACCCGGCGATTGTGCCGTTGATGATGGCCGGGGAAAAAACCAAAACGCCACATCTGACCTGGACCGAAAAGAAATTTGCAGCCGATGAAGCGGTGCTGCTTGAGCTGAGTGGTGTCTACCGTCACTACCACACACCGATTGCACGGACTATTTTTCTTGGGCAGAATCCGCCACCGATCATGACCGAAACAGCGGCTGTCGTCACCGAAGGTCTTGCTGCTGCACTCGAAATCATCAAGCCCGGAATTCGCGCGGAGGATGTCGAAGCCCGTTGGCGTGAAGCGATTGCTCACTCCAGTGTCGTTAAAGAATCACGTCTCGGCTATTCGATTGGCATCAACTACCCGCCCGACTGGGGCGAGCAAACCATCAGTTTGCGCCCTGGCGACAAGACCCTTATCGAACCCAACATGTGTCTGCACCTGATCCCGGGGATCTGGTACGACAATGTCGGTTTTGAAATTGACGCCAGTGTCGTTGTCACCGAAAACGGCTACGAGCACCTGTTTGATTATCCCATTGATCTCGTGCTGAAGTGATTGGAATACCGGGGTGGGACTCGATCTGACCCCGGTGACTCAAGTTTCTGTGTCATACCTGTTACGGTCAGGACGACACCGGATAGATTAAACACCAGGCCAATAACGGCCTGGCATTTTTTTGCCCAGTTGATGGGTGAAAAAGGCCTCTCCCTGCAATGTTGATCGTCAATGCGGGGATGCCCGATTTAAGGAAGCGACATGAATTTCTCAACCGAAAACCCGATGTACCGGAAGATTGATCAACTGATCGGCGAAAACCTGTTAACCGCCAGGGAAAATCTGGCCTGGCTGCAAAAGGCGATGCATCCTTACTTTTTTATCACCATGCATGAAGAAGAGGAGGCCATCGCGATTCTCGCGACAATTTTGAATTCTTTAGGCGTTAACCGCCGCAGAATTCTTGCCGATACCGAGAAAAAACTGATTCTGGCACGCCCCAGCAAGCCGGGGGCTCTTTATGACACCCTGCGCACCATGCGTGAACGCGATATCTCCTATGTTCATATTGCCCACTCCTACGCACCGATTCCCGGTCTCGATACGGGTTTAGAAGTTCAACGGTTTGAATTCGACCGAAAAGATCCCCAGGTAATCGCCGCCGGCCTGAAGGGGGAGATCGATATCCCTGTGGATATTCGTGAGAACGTTGCTGCCGCCATGGCAAAACGCTACCCCGACTTCGATCAGGCTAACCTTGACCATCTGTTAAGGATTCTCTGGTTGAACAATCCGACCTATGTGTCAATCTCTCCCGTTGAGCGTGTCGTCCAGATTCTCTGGCTCTATCAACAAACCAGAAACAATAATGCGATCCATCTTGATGTTGAGGTCGCCGATGGCTTTGGTAAAGCTGATGGAGAAACCCGGATTATGTTTGCTGTCAGCAACCCGCCACAGCGTGATTTCCTGCTCCAGATCATGGAAATCTTCACCCGCCTTGGCATCGAAACCAAACGGACCTACTGCCTGACTCTGAACAACGGCACTCACCCCGTTTTCCTGGGAACCTTTTATGTCCGTAAAGAGGATTCCGAACAGCTGGTCAAAGGTTCCGGGCTCTTCAACCGACTCCAGGCCGAACTCTTCAACACGCAGCTGTTGCAGACCCGTTCACAAGCGTACAATGAATTTGTCACCCCGCGAGTCATGGACGGAGAGGCGGCAACATTGGTCAACGCTCTGATCGCCTTCTGTCATACCAATCTGGCTCACAGCAGCGATCTTTACGCCCTCGAAGGGGTTGAGCGCGCATTTATTCACCACCGCGATCTCTGCCTGCAATTTCTGGAATTGTTCCACGCCCGTTTTGATCCGACAATCAACAATCGTCAAGAGCGTTACGCTGAGCTGCTGGAGAAGACGGTCTATGCCGTGGAAGAGTATAATACCGGCCACAAGGGGGTTGATGCGTTTCGACGGACAATTTTCCGCTGCGCCCTCACATTTATCCGCAATACGCTGAAGACCAATTACTTCGTCGAAAAGAGACAGGCGCTCTCCTTCCGGCTCGACCCGGCCTACCTGGCTGAGCTCGACACTTTATTCACTGACGGTCTGCCCGCGGAACGTCCATTCAGGATCACCTTTTTCTTCGGTCGTTACGGTGTCGGTTACCATATCGGCTTCTCCGATATCGCTCGCGGTGGCTGGAGAACGCTGATTACCAATGGCCGTGACGACTATGTCACCTGCGCCGACACCATGTTCAAGGAAAACTACGTCCTCGCCCATACCCAGCACCTGAAGAACAAGGATATTTACGAAGGTGGTTCCAAGATGGTCGCCGTTTTGAACGCTGTCAGTGTCAAAGATCCGGTGATGGTCAACCAGCGCCTCTACAAACTGCAGTATGGTTTTATCAACGCGTTCCTCGATATCTATGCCAGTGATGGTAACGGTAAGGTTCAGGACGCGAATGTTATCGACTACTACGGAGAGGAAGAAGCGATTGAGCTTGGCCCCGATGAGAACATGCACGATATCATGATCGCAACCGTTGCCGACCTTGCGCTGCAACGCGGCTATGTTCTGGGTATCGGTATCATGTCGGGGAAAGAAGTGGGGATCAACCATAAAGAGTTTGGCGTGACATCCGCCGGGGTGGTCAAGTTTGCCGAAATCACCATGGAGGAACTGGGGATCGACTACAGCAAAGATCAGTTCACCGTTAAAATGACAGGTGGCCCGGGTGGCGATGTCGCCGGTAACGCCATGCAGTTGTTGCTCGATCACAGTCCGAAGGTCAAAATCAACTTGATCCTTGATGGCACCGGAGCGCTGTTCGATCCCGAAGGGGCCGATCCCGACGAACTGCGGCGCATCATCCTGAAAAACGATATTGAAGAATTCAAGGCCGAAAAACTGCATCGGGGCGGTTTCATCCTCTATCGCGGGCGGCGGCGCACCGAAGGGCTGCACGAACTCTACAAAAAGGTGATTCGTACTGAAAACGGTCTCGAAGAACAGTGGATTTCGGTTGACGAATTCTACCGTGAATTCAACGAACTGCCCTTTACCGTGCAGGCAGATCTCTTTATTCCCGGTGGTGGGCGTCCCGAAACCATCGATGGCGGCAACTGGCACAAATACTTTGCCGCTGACGGCACTCCGTCCGCCCGTGCGATTATTGAAGGTGCCAACTCCTTCATCACCCCGGAAGCCCGTGCCAAGCTGCAACAAAAGGGCGTTATCATCATGCGTGACGCCTCAGCCAATAAGTGTGGCGTGATCTCCTCCTCTTATGAAATCATTGCCAACCTGGTCATGAGCGAAGCCGAATTTATCCAGAACAAGAAGGCCTATGTTGCCAATGTTCTCGATATCCTTGAGCGTCGGGCTGAAGATGAAGCACGTTTGATCTTCAAACGCTATCGCGAAGCTGCGGGACGTAAGCTCTACACCGAAATATCCGATGGTATCAGCAAAGAGATCAATCGGCAGTACAGTGAGTTGTTCAACTACTTCCAGAAGAACCCGGAAACGTGTGACGACCCCCTGATCCAGAAGGCATTCTACAGCCATTTGCCCGAGTTCCTCAGTGGTAACGCAGACTATCGTGAGCGCGCCAGGAAAATGCCGACAAAATATCTCTACGCGATCCAGGCCGCTGAAATTGCCTCTTCAATGACTTATCGCGGCAGCCAGAAGGATGATTTGATGGTGTCGGTCAAGGGGCACCTGAGCCGCCTATACAACAGTTAACGAAACATCGATAGCCATTTCAGACCCCCTCACAAAACTGTGAGGGGGCGTTCTTCAGCAACCGATCGTTCCTCTGACCTGTATTCTTCTGTCAATCGCTCCAGAGATTCTCCATCAGACCAGCAGAATCGGCTGCCAGCAACCCCAATGGATGCAGCCGCAAATATTTTTTAATTGACTCACAAAAACAAAGTGTTATAAGTTGACTGAATGTAACACTATATAAACTCATGTTCACATAGTGGAAACCACGGAGGAAGGTATGGACCCGAGAGAGGGTTTCAAAGAGAACAACCTGCGCGTTATTCGCGACTACTTCAACAGCGCGGAGCCACAGAAATTTCATATCGATAATGTGACTTACGATGGTGATGACCATCTGATCACTTACGCTGAAATCGATATTCCCGGAGCATCGATTCTTGAGCAGATGAATTATCTGAAAAATAATCGGGATAATATCCGTACTCAGCTTCTCGGTGACGATCCAACCAACTGTGGAGATCTGATTGTGCCACCTAAAGATCCACGTGCGGTTGCCGGCTACATCATTATGGAGACGATGGGCTATCCCCCGTTTTCAGGCTCTAATACCCTGGCAACCGGCTACTCACTACTGCAGAATGGATTTGTTGAGCAACAAGAAGGGATACACAGTTTTTTTATTGAGTGTGCTGCAGGATTATCTGAGATCACCTATGAATCTGCAGGCGGGGTGATCCAAATGGTCAGCATCACCGGTCAAGACGTTTACCTGGCTCATGACGGGCTGGAATTGACCATCTGTGATAAGGTGATCAATGTTCCCGTTGTTTACAGTGGTGGTTTCTACCTGACGATCCCGGCTAAAGAAATTTCAACGACACTGAAACCGGAAAACTACGACGAATTTATCAAAATCGGTAAACAGGCGGTCGATGATGCTCGTGCACTCTACTACCCCAAACACCTGACTGTTGGTGATGTTGGTCCGATTTCTTTTGTCAACTTCATGGCAGATAAGCAACCATCCGGTCACTATGTTGGAGCAACCTTTGTCTACCCCGATTGTATCTGCTACTGCCCGACCGGGACGGGAGCATCTGCTCATACATTGATGCGCCATGTTTCCGGTGAGGTCAAAGTGGGAGATCGGGTGGAAATTCAATCACCCATCGGTTCAACCATGTACATTGATATCCTTGGAGCGGAACCACTGGAAGGTCGCCCAAGATTGCAGGTCAGAATTAACGGGCTGCCAACCCCCAAAGAGCAGTCCATTAAGGCGATTGCCGATTAAATCCCTCCCGGGAGCTTGTCGGACTATCCATCCCCAGCTCCGAGAGGTAGGGTGGGCACTGCCCACCGAATACGATTTGTGTGTAAATCTTGGTGGGCACTGCCCACCCTTGATCTACCCATCCACGGCTTCGAGAGCAGGTTTCTGCTCGTTTGTTTTTTCATACAGGAGATTGTCAATGAAGTTCACCGAAACAGACGTACTGGTGATCGGTTCAGGAGCGGCGGGTTTTTATGCTGCGATTCGGGCGGCCGAATCGGGTTTACGGGTCACCCTGTGGGAAAAAGGGCTTGCCGGCCGCAGCGGCGGAACGGTCAGCGGCGCAGGGCCGTCTGCTTACGGTTCCTGGAGCGACCCGCAGGATTCAACCGACAGTCACTTTCGCGATACGGTTGAGGGTGGATCTTACCTGAGTGATCAACCCCTGGTTCGGGTCCTGGTTGAGGAGACCCAACACCGCATCAAGGAGCTGGAAGACTGGGGTATCCGTTTCGATAAAAATAGTGACGGTTCCAATTCGGTCTACCTCGCCGGGGGGCACAGCTACCCACGTGTTATGGAAATCAGTGACCGTGTCGGTTTGCAGATGTGCAAGGTTCTACGCACCAAACTCCACACTTTTAAAAACGCCACCTTTGGCGAAGATATGCTGGCGACCAGGATCATGGTCGAAGACGGCAAGATTTGCGGAGCTGTCGGTGTCGATTTCCGCAATGGTGAAACAGTCAGCATGAACACCCCTTCCGTTGTTTTAGCAACCGGCGGTGTCGGTCAACTCTATCCGGTCACCAGTAACCCGATTCAGGTCACCGGTGATGGCATGGCGATCGCTTACGAAGCGGGCGCAAATCTGCTTAACATGGAGCAGGTTCAGTTTTTCCCTTGTGGCCTGGTCCATCCACCGTCGTTGCAAGGCTTCATTCTTGGCATTCAGGAATGTGCTCGACTGTTCAATAAAGACGAAGAGCGCTTCATGGAGAAGTATGAACCTGAAAAGCTTGAGCTCACCACCCGTGATCGTCTGGCCCGCGGCATCCATGCGGAAATTACAGCGGGCCGTGGGACCGAGCACGGTGGTGTCTGGCTCGATGCAATGAACCTGGGTGACGACACCTACAAAAGCTTTATGCATGAAATCGAAGTGACCGCTGAACGTGGCTTTGATTATCGTCAGCAGCGGGTAGAAATTGCGCCATCGGCCCACTTCTTCATGGGGGGAATCGAGATCGATACCGATGCCGGCTCATCAGTCCCTGGCCTGTTTGCTGCCGGTGAGTGTTCCAGCGGACTGCAGGGTGGGAACCGCCTCAGCGGCAACGCTCTCTCAGAATTGCTGGTCTTCGGTTCACGCGCTGGTGACGCTGCCGTCAAGCATGCCAAAGAAACTACTCTGGCTTCCTGCGAAGAGCAGGGCAAAGCTGAAGAAACCCGAATTCTCGAAATACTTGATCGTCCCGAGTCTGACCTGACCCCCAATGAAGGAAAAAACCGACTGCGCAAGATCATGGGTGATTACATGGGGGTCACCCGTGACGGAGGAGATCTGAAAAAAGCGACCAAAGAGTTGAAGAAGCTCAAAGGACTGCTACCGTCAATCTATGTTCAAGGCACAGCACTTCAATTCAACCAGAGCTTGCAGGCTTATCTTGAGCTGGAAAAAATGGTGACCATCTCGCAGACAATGGTTGAATCGGCCATCGTCCGCAAAGAGAGCCGTGGTGCACACTTCCGCGAAGATTATCCGGAGTGGGATACCTCCACCGCACCACAGTGTACCCTGACCAGCCTGGAAGGCAAGGATCCGGTCGTTACAACCAGACCGGTAAAAATGACGGAAATTCCGCCGGAACAAGCAGTTTAAACAGAAAAACAAGGTGATATCATGACACAAACCTTCAAGGTCGTTGTTGACCGCTATAATCCGGAAACCAAAGAGGCCTCCGCTCAAACTTATGCGGTTGAGTTTGTCCCCAGCCAGACTGTTTTGCAAACGCTGAACCTGATTCGTGACAATCTTGATGACAGCCTTTCGTTTCGTTCCTCCTGCCAGGGAGCCAAGTGCGGAAGTTGCGCTGTAGCGCTCAACGGCAGGCCGGTTCTGGCCTGTAACACGATGGTTGACGGCCGGGACATCACCATCGGGCCGTTGCCGAATTTTCCGGTTATTAGCGATCTGATCGTTGACCGCAGCCAGAGTGAAGACTACTTTTTTGCAATGTTGTCTCAAACCGGATCCTGCGAAGGTTCCTGCAACGGGCACAATCACAAAGAGCCGGAGGCCGTTCTTGCCGAGTCGAAAATTGACTATGACAACCTGTCCCGCTGCCTCGGCTGTATGGTCTGCACCTCTGCCTGTCCATATAACGCGCAGATGAGCGAGAATGGCCCGAACCCATCGATGCTCGTCACCGTTTTAAGCTCAGGGGTGCTCACCAACAAGGATGGTCAACCGGCCTTCCCTGTCGGGCAGAACAGCGACTATTGCAGCCTTTGCCTCAATTGCTATACAGCCTGTCCCGCAGGAGTTCATCTGAACCGTGCCAATGCCCAGAGCAAAGGTGCCTACATTCAGACCAAAGGACAAAAACTTCGCGACCGTTTACTGGGGCATGCAGAGTTCGCTGATAAAGTAGCAACCCTGACACCTGGCTTGAACAACGCCGTCGTCAAAAACTCTCTGGTCCGTAAAACTCTGGAGAAAACTCTGAGCATCAGCAGTCAACCGTCGCTGGTCAAATTTTCTAAACCACTAACGTCTGAAAGGGCGGTTGATAAAGAGCCGAGTCCGATCGGAAAAAAACACAAGGTCGCATTCTTCACCGGCTGTTATGCCCGCTACAACGATACCGAGGCGGGCAAAGATGCCATTGCGGTTCTGGAAAAACTGGGAATTCAGGTTGAAATTCCGGAACAGTCCTGCTGTGGATTGCCCCTCATGGCCAATGGCGACATGGCAACCGCCGAACAAAAAGCCCGGTCCAATGTTGCTGCATTGAAACCCTGGGTAGATAAAGGATATGCTGTTGTTTCCACCTGTACCAGTTGCAGCCTGATGCTGAAAGCCGAATACCAAGAGGTTTTCGGGATTGAGGGACTGACAGACTGCACCTACGATCTTGCCGAATACATTAACAAGCTGGTCGCCGACAACGAGATCGAGCTGGAATTGACATCGGTTCCCATGCGCACCGCGTACCACACCCCATGCCACTTGAAATCACAAAAAATCGGTATGCCGTTCATCGAACTACTGGAAAAGATTCCAGATTTCAAGGTCGATGCCATGGACAACAAGTGCTGCGGGCAGTCGGGGAGCTACGGCTATAAAGCTGAAAAGTATCCGATCAGTGAAGCAGTAGGACAGGAGTTGAAGGAGTCAATGCAAGAGCTCAAACCAGAAATCGGGCTGAGCGAGTGCGGTCCTTGCCAGCTACGCATGCATGATGTTTCCGGTCTCCCGGTTGCCCACCCGGTCTCGATTTTGCGCCGGGCATTGAAATAACCGACCTGTTGATTGGCTGTTACAGGGAAAGGGGAGTCGGTCAGGATGCCAAAGCCACCTGCTCCAGGAGAGGTCAATAACCAATGAAAAAAACAATGAAAGCGATGGTTTTAACCGGCCATGGGGGAGTGGATAAGCTGATCTACCAGGACGTTGAACGCCCGACACCACAAAAAGGGGAGGTTCTGATAGAGGTGAGCGCAACCGCAAAAAACAATACTGATCGCAAAGCCAGAGAAGGGCTCTATCCGGTGGATGATGACAATCGACACGAGACAACATCGTTCAATGTCGGTGGAGGTGAAACGTTTCAGTTCCCCCGAATCCAGGGAGCCGACGTGGCCGGCAAAATTGTCGAGGTTGGCGCAGGAGTCAGTCCCAACCGGATTGGCCAGAGAGGGCTGTTAGATTTCAATATTTATCTTGACGACAACGACAACTTGAATCTGACCCCTGACTACTATGGTCACGGAGCTGATGGTGGCTATGCTGAGTATGTGGCAGTCCCAAGTAAAAACTTCTATTCGATACCAAATAGTGAAATCGGTGATGCTGAATTGGCCACTATGGGGATGTGTTCATACCAGACAGGCCTGCGAATGTTAAAAGCATCGCGGGTTAAATCGGGCGACAGGGTGTTAATCAGTGGTGCAAGTGGAGGGGTGGGGACGGCACTGGTGCAGATGTGTAGAATTCTGGGGGCGATCCCTTATGCGCTGAGTTCCATGGACAAGACCGCTACCCTTTTGCAACTGGGAGCCGAAAAAGTTATCGACAGGGGTGATCTGCAGAACCTGAAAACAAATATTCTGAAGGCGACCGGTGGAGAGCCTGTCGACGCCGTTATGGATATGGTGGGTGGAAGGTATACAAACATCTTTATCGATACCATGATCAGCGATATGAAAAAACGAGACGACTACCCAAGACTCAGCATTACCGGGGCAAGCTCAAGCAATATGACCGAAATATTATGGACTAAAATTTATCTTTACCAGGTAGAAATCCATGGTGTTTCCCACGGCATGAGGAATGAAGCAAAACAACTGATGGAATGGATCAGAGGGGGGCAATTAAAACCGATCCTGCATGCAACCTTCAAGCTGTCTCAACTGAGAGAAGCAGAAGAATATTTTGTCAGTCGGGGACATGGCTACATCGGTAAAATTGTGATTGTCCCCGATGCACAATGGGAAAAACACGGTAAAAGGTATGCCCTTGACCGGGCATGACGGGGAATCAACCGTTTTCATAAGTGACAAACTGGAAGCTGATATATATAGTGTCAATTTCAATCTTACCCTCCTCAAGGTGAGGAAGCTTTTGAAAAACAGCTGATGGTTGACCTGGCCAAAAAACAGAAAATCAAGGAGTTTTAGGAATGAAAGTAGTCAAATTCGGTGGCACCTCCCTAGCCACTGCAGTCCAGATCCGGAAAGCAGTTGAAATCATTCAGGGTGATGACCAAAGGCAAGCGGTTGTCCTTTCCGCCCCGGGAAAACGTAACAGCCAGGATATTAAAATAACCGATCTGTTGATAAACAGTTACAAGGAAAAGACCACCGGTCAGGATTACAAAACCACCTTCTCCAAAATCCGCAGCCGCTTTGTCGAACTGGTCGACCTGCTGAAAGTTTCTGTCGATATCGAAGCGGAACTGAATATCATTGAACAAAAAATCGATGCAGGCACCACCCTTGACTATGTCGAATCGCGGGGCGAATACCTCAACAGCCTGATTATCTCCCAGGTTCTCGGCGCTGAATTCATCGATGCTGCCGATGTTGTCAGGCTGACAGAAGACGGTCGCGTCGACCCGCAATCGTATAACCTGATCAGTGATCGTATTAAGCAGGTCAAGGGGCGCTTTGTCGTTCCGGGATTTTTTGGCACCGGTCCGGACGGTGAAGTTAAATCCTTTTCCCGCGGTGGTTCTGATATCACAGGTGCCATTGTTGCCCGTGGTGTCAATGCCGATGTCTACGAAAACTGGACCGATGTCTCCGGCATCCTTCAGGCTGATCCACGTATTGTCGCAGAAGCTCAGGCGGTTCCGGAAATCACCTACGCCGAAGTCCGTGAATTGGCTTCATGCGGGGCCAGCGTCTTTCACGAAGAGGCCATTTCTCCGGTCCGCGATGCCGGCATTCCGATCAATATCAAAAATACCAACGCCCCGTCCGACAGCGGCACCATGATCGTGTCGACGCGAGCAACCGACCAACAACCGGTTGTTGGTGTCTCCGGGAAGAAACCCTACCGGATTCTGAACGCCGAGAAGTTCATGCTGAATCGTTACCCCGAATTGCCCGGCCAGATCAAAGCTGCCCTGAAACAGAAGAACCTGTTTGCCGAATTCGACATGAAAGGATTCGACACCCTGGCCATGCTGGTCGATAGCAGTGATGACTTTGACACGGCAGAGATCGGTACATTTATCGCTGCCAATACCGATGTCGATGATTGCAGTTTCGGCTTGAGTGTCGCTCTGGTTGGCATCGTTGGTGCCGGGTTGCCAGGCCAGACCGGCCTGCTCGGTCGTATGCTTAACGCGCTGGATGAAAACGGTATTGAGGTTCGCAGCATCAGCTACGGCGGTTCGAAAATGACGGCTCTTATTACCGTTAATCTGGAAAACTACGAACAGACCCTGAAGGTTCTGGTAGCACAGATGCAGAGCTGAAATCGCACCGACTGAAAGATTGAAACAACCAGCAAGCGGGCGATATTGAGTGCCCGCTTTTTTTCGAGGCGACAACGATGAAGATCAAACCACTGGTAAAGGGCTGTCACACCGAACTGATTGGACTTTATCGCGATTTTCATAGCTGTCCGGAGTTGGGATTTCAGGAATTCCGTACCCAGGAACAGGTTATCGCTTATCTGAGCAGATGCGGTCTTGAACCACGGGAAATTGCCGGAACCGGAGTGGTCGCAGAACTGCACGGATCCCAACCGGGTGCAACCATCCTGTTGCGCAGCGATATGGACGCTGTCCCTGTCACGGAAGAGACCGGGCTCCCCTTTGCCTCACAACATCCCGGAGTGATGCATGCCTGCGGCCACGATGGCCATATGGCAATGCTGCTGGTCGCTGCAAAAATACTCACCGGTATGCGTGAAGAATTGTCGGGGACCATTAAATTTCTTTTCCAGCCGAATGAAGAAGAAGCCGGCGCCTGGAAGGTTGTTGAAGAAGGGATCATGAATAGCCCGAAGGTTGACTCTGTTTTCGGCCTTCATCTCTGGTCGCAATGTCCGATCGGGCAGATCGATATTATTGATGGCCCGCAAATGGCAGCCTCTTATTATTTTGACCTCAAGATTAAGGGTCATGGGGGGCATGCCGGGTTTGCCCATGAATCAACCGACCCGGTTTTTATTGCAAGTCTCATCATGCAGGCGGTTCAAGGTATCCAGACACGCGAAGTCAATGCCCTTGATCCCGCGGTTATTATGTTCACCCGGATGAATGCCGGAACAAGTACAACCATTGTCCCTGAGCAGGCAGAGCTTAAAGGTTCGATTCGCTTTCTCTATGCGGGGGGAGAAGCCCTTTTGGAACGATTTGAGCAAGTCATCAGCCATATCTGTGCTGCTTATGGGGCCGAATACGAGCTCGAATTGAATAAAGGCAATGCGCTACTGGAAAATCATCCGGAAACAGCGACCTTTGCTCGTGCTGCGGCGGCTGAGGTCGTCGGTCCAGAGTATGTCACCACCAATATACGCACCATGGCTGGCGAAGACTTTTCAGACTATCTTGCCCATGCCCCTGGAGCCTTTGCTTTTGTTGGTTTTAATAATCCTGAAAAGAACACCGATTATCCACATCATCATCCAAAGTTTGCCATTGATGAAGATGCCCTGATTATTGGTACAGAGCTCCATATCCGCGCGGCTTTGAAGATGTTGGCGATTTAAATTACCTGTTCAGTAATGCCTTGAGGCATCCATTATTAATTTTCCGAATTGTTTTGCTCTTGCCTTGCATTGTGCCTCCACGTTTATTTTGCTGTTGTATGTCTCAAGTTATCGACGCAAGCCACTCAGGTCATGGTTGCGATAGGTCGTAAGGATAGTTCCGTCTTGTGGTGAGCAAACCACATGGATACCCTCACATGATTGAAGAAATTGACCATTTTTTCGTACCTCCTTGCGTCCCACAGCATAAATGACAGCTTTGCGGTTATGAGATCTGCGGCCGTAATAAAGAACGTGCTCTAGCTGGCACTCTTTGATTGAGCGCTCACTCATTCTACTGCTTGCGTGCTTGGAAATTTGAAGATTGATTTGCGGAATTTGTTTTGCCATGATTTTGCCTCCTTGATGTTTTGTTTGATGACAAAAGACACGGCAGCGATTGAGAGATTTTCAAAAATTATTTTTTCGAGTTGTTTTGTTGGTTTGATCTATGACAGGAAAGCGTGAATTTTCCTTTTAGGGGCAGGACTATTGAGGCAGCTCCAGTCATCTCTTCGATAAAGATAGATCTGGATGGAACTTGATGTGTCAGGTGTTGAAACATACAACCAAGAAGTGAAAAATGCCGATCTCTGGAGACCGGCATTGCTAGTGTTTTAAGTGGAGCGATCACTGTAAATTCATTCTAGCGAGTGACGGCAGAATTTTTTGTTACTTTCAGATAATCAAGAACAGCCCGGTCATTCATCGCGAGCTGCCTCATCTTTTGTGGCACACTGGAAGCTCCTTTGGACTTGATGAGCCCGATGGCAAAGCGCCTGAGTCGTGAGATATTTTCCGGGCCATGGCCTGTACGTATTCGGCTGCGATCTTCATCGAAATTCCAGTCGATAATGTAGCATGGCTAGGAGGGTCACATCTTAAAATTAACTATTTGGCTCTGCAGTTGCTCAACCCGCTTTCTCAGTTTCGCGTCCAGCTCCATTTTTTTCTCAAACCGCCTGCAGCCGGCACTGATGGCCGCTCCGGAAACGCCACCGAAGTAGCGGCCCAGTTCCACACCGGACAGATTGCTCAGTCTGCGCGACAGATAGACAGCTATCTCGCGCAGCTGGTTGCGCTTTTTTCCCTTGCTGCGGATCAGTTCCTGGGCGACGCCGTTTTCGCCGGCAACCCTATCGACAATCGTGTCGACAGCGATAGCCGGATTCAGTTTTCTGCTTTCCGGAATCTCTTTCAGGTTCGATTTGTCGTTTAGAAACATCTCCTGAACCCAGTCAACGAAATCAGTGTCCCCGATAATGCCGCCGGCAAGGCTGAGGCTGTTCGGGTTTTCCAGATTCAGGGTATCGACCACCTCCACGAAGTCCCGATACTTTTTGACGGCCGATTTGCGCTGGCTGCCGAAGAAGGTCAGCAACGAGCAATCCAGCCACTCCGGCGGCGTCCTTTCTTTGATGAAATCGCTGTAGCTGCTCCATCGGTAGTCCTGAGGAGCGGCGGTAATCCCGGCTTTGACCGGATTAAGGTGGATATAGCGAGACACCTGCGCCAGGTAATCATCGGCATCCACCAGAACCGCTTTGAATCGTCCCTGAAACAAGTGTCCCTGGCGTTTACGATTTTTGTTGAACCAGGCGGCATAGCTGACATTCAGCCACTGGATGGCCGCGCTGAGGTTAGCTTGCGGGGTTTCGATCAGCAGGTGGTAATGGTTGGACATCAGGCAGTAGCTGTGGATCTTGACGCTGAAGCGCTCGTGCAGCGTTGCCAGGTATTCGAGGAACTTTTCGTGGTCGCGATCGGATGTGAAGATGGTTTCACCGGCATTGCCACGATTGTTTACACGGTAGTAAGCACCGGGATATTCGATCCGTAATGGTCGCGCCATACTGCCCTCTGGGTGGGATTCGGGTTAGAGGGCAGTATGGCGTATGAGGTTTGGTTTGATCAATAGTTAATTTTAAGATGTGACCCTTTTTGGCACACATGCCAACCTTATAACTGTTCGATATCACAGGAATTATAGTTTTATCGACACAACAATAGTAAACAATATTATTTAATCATAAATTACATTATCACATCGACAAGGCATTCATCTGCCCACCAGCAATTGACTTAATCAATTTCATTCATTATGATGGAAAAGTAATCACAACGATTAACATAAATATTAAGTCAGGAAATAATCATGGCTCAAGCAAAAACCAAGGTTGTAACAACGCATGTTCCACTCCCATTAGCTGAAAAAATTGATCACCTGGCGGCGCAGTTGGAACGATCGCGTGGATGGATTGTAAAACAGGCTCTTACAGCCTGGATCGATCAGGAGGAAGAGCGTAACCGTTTAACCAGAGAGGCCTTGGAAGATGTCGATGCCGGTCGCGTTATCGACCACCAGGCAGTACAGGCTTGGGCAGATAGTCTTGATAGCGACAATCCCCTGAATGTGCCGCGCTAATGGAATTGAAATGGACAAATAAAGCCCTGTCTGATCTTACACGTCTCTATGAGTTTTTGGCTCCGATAGACAAGCGTGCCGCTGCCAACACGGTTAGATCTCTCACCGCAGCACCGGCAAAGTTATGCAACAACCCCCGCCTTGGGGGAAAACTTGAAGAATTCAATCCACGTGAAGTTCGGCGAATATTGGTTGGAAATTACGAGATGCGCTACGAAATCGAACAATCCACGATTTACGTGCTGCGATTGTGGCATACTCGGGAGGAAAGGTAGGCATGCCAGGCTCGTCGTCGCATTGCATGTGCATCGCATTAAACATGTCTGCATATTTTTTGCTGCCTAGTATTTTCGTTTAATTCCCCCGTTTCACTGAAGATGATCTGCCATGCGTTCCCCACATAAAGAGCAATAACTACTGCAATGACCACATTTTTCACAGATCAACTTACCGCAATCCAGGGTAAATTTGTTCTCCGGCGTGAAGCGTTGAGCATGCTGGAGATTCAATACAATCTGATATATTGTCAAATAACAGCAGTTTCCGAATAGAATAATTAGTATTATTAACAGGTTAGTCGATTTGAAAATAAAAAAAATTCAGAAATTGGCTGTTTACCGGTAAGAACAAATTTACCGTGACCGCAATCAGTGCAAGTTTCATTTTCACCAATAATCAAGGGGCTATTACCACACTTCCCTTTGCCATCAACGAAACCACCACAATATGCCAAAATTGTTTCGTAATTTTCATTGCCCAACCTCTTTCCTTGCAGCAATCCTAGACCATTAAATTTAAAAATTTCAAAACTTTCTAAGTTTATTTTCCCCCTGTTATTCCACAAGATCACTAATGTGCCAATAAGGCTGTTTGAATCGGGCAGCACCTTGGTTTGATTCAGATCGTTTGTGAATCCCGTATTGGTGTGAAGGGGGGGTAGGAGTGTTTGACGAATATTTTTCAAAACATCCAGAGCAATTATTTGTTTTAAAAGCCCTTTGTGTCGTCGTATTGCTCAAAACCTTTCAGGTTGTTTTCGCCCTTTGATGGTTAATGATATCTCAGTTACCATTCCAAGGAACCTTTGCGCCATCCATGGCCGTTCGACTGTCGCCATCCGTGGCGACAGACGCCCTTTCCGTGGGGGCCATAACCCCCTATCGGTAGTGGTGGCAGATAGTTATAACCAATACTTCAGCACAACGTTTCTGAAAAAACCACCGAGTATGGATCGTGTCTGTCCGGAAACCAGGGCTCTCTCAAACCGCACAACCGGTTATGTTTTATGAGAAATTTCAACCTCACCGGTATCACCGTTCACTTTGACCCAGTCACCTGTTTTTATCGCTCTACACGGATCTATACCAGGAAAATCAACAACCATTGGACTGCCGACAACAACAGCAGCAACACCAACCCGTGAATCGATCTGTCTGACAACCCATCCCGCCGGTTTCACCCCGTTAATCATTGCTGAGTTGAAATGTCCGGACCAGCAGTTTGATCCCTTTGAAGAGGGAATGACCAGAATGCGGCCATCTATTGATGTCCCTTCTTCAATATGCCCTTTTTCGATAATAACACCGGTGATTTCATCGACCCCGGCCCACCCCTGGATGCTGTCAGGACAGACAAGAGCCTCACCTTCAGCAACCCCCGCGATAGCACCACGCCCCTTGATGACTGTCTTCATTTTAACTATCCCACCTTCCAGAAAGAGCGGCATCGATACACCTATATTTATCACCATAGTATACAGCAGCATCTGTCATTGACCGAATATAGTGAGCTTGCTTGGCTCCATCCAGAGCGACACCTTTGCTGTTTTTCATGATAGATTCCCCCACCATGATCGGACAGGAACTTGTCATGATCCGCCCCCCTGCTTTTTCAATAATCGTGAGATAGCCGCTGACTCGTGCCATCTCTTTAAGCGGATATGCGGTCCAGACATGAAATCGAACACCGTCCTTGATTTTTTTGTCGGCAAGATAATTTGCAACATCCTGAATCTCCTCAAGGGTGTAATGGGGGCAGCCCAGAGAGACATAATCCACAGCGCCCTGAGTCCCGTCACACAGCATCACCAGCGATTCTGCGTAGTCGTCTGCAGTAATGTTGAAGGTCCCCTCAACCCCGCGACCACCTGTTGCCATATCCAGCGTCTGCCCTTCGGGGGTCATCCCGAGAATGTGACACATAACCGCACCACTGGTTGTTGCAATACTGGCAAACAGCTGCTTTACTGCAGCGATATTGGGATAAGCGAAATGACCGGTAATGACAGGGATCCCCCCTGTGGGGAGAATTCTGCCAATCGTATAGCCAATCACATCCCAATCGATAGCCGACTGGGCGGAACATTCAATTTTAAACTCATGGGTTGCGTATCTGTTTTCGGCACAATGAAGACCCCATTTTGGGGTTCTGCCACAAATTGCCGACCAGGCTGCCGCTTCAACACCATCGGGGTTACCACAGGCTCCCAAAAGTGAATTGCAGAACATTGCATTGCTCGACTCTGTCGTTACAAAGTGTTCCCCTTTCAAAGGGAGCCAACCGAGAAGGTAAGGAGCGCAGGTGCTCGCCATACTGACCCCTGCGGCACGAGCAATTTCCAGAAAACTGCTGTTTTTATCGAAATATTCTTTCGATAGACCCACCTCTGCGTAATCTTCCGCATCACAGTTTTCGGTACAGGTCATACAAAAGCATGAGGCCGAAAATTTATTATGGCTGACATCGAGGACTTCATCGGTACACATATAAACGCGGGAAAAGATTTGATCATAATTATCGGACCGGATGTGATCAAGATAGGGTTGAGCTCCAAGGCCAAGCGTTGCTTTTGTCACTTTGCAGAGCTCTTCAGCGCCAAGCACTTCGGCATAGCGGACGATATTCTCCAGCGCTTTCTGCTGCAAGCGTCCCTGATCGCCCCGGAGGATATTCTTTTCGGTGTCAGTTAATTTAACCACAATACGGCTCCATCAATCTTTATGTGTCTATGCATGACCCGACACCAGGCAGCAGAGGCCTGTTGCCGCATGCATACTCAAAATCGGTGAATAATTAAATAGCACGTCGCAATAATAGTCGATAGTGCAATATCGGATATTTGCGCAATTGGGTAAAGAGTTGAAAGTTGATTTGGCGACTTGAAAGATGTATTTTTATGCTCAGGATTGTGTAACTATTCACCACCACGACTGATAGGGGCTTGTGGTACCCATGGAAAGGGCGTCTGTCGCCACGGACGGCGACAGTCGATCGGCCATGGACGGCGCAAAGTGGCCCTTGGAATGGGTGCCTCAAGGCATTGCTGAACAGTTACAGGATTGTTACAGTATATTGCAACTTGATAAAGTCTGGGTGCCTGCAACTGTAAGGGCAGGTCCGCTTGGATAGATTCGCATATAAAAACAGTGTCCATGTTTCGGAACATTATTAAAAGAGGAGAAAGTTAAAATGGCGTCTTACCTGACGGGGAGTATTGAACTGGTTGGTGGTATTCTGAGTGAGCGTTTCGGTAAAAGGAGTAAACTGTTCAATGATCCCATAACAACTCTGCAGATTTGTCAGCACATCATTAAAGTGGGGATCGAGCAAAGTGAATACCTCCATCCGAAAAGAAAAAAAGCTTTTAAAGTCGGAAAGGATATCTTCCAGGCCCTTAATCTTTATTCCAGTGGGCAGCATAACGATGCCAGGTCACAAGTCGAGACGATTATCGAAGCAATCGAGAAAATCGGACCTACGATTAAATGGCCAGACGCAGTTAAAAAAGCTTATACAAAGTTTGCCAAAAGTTTTCCTGTCGCCTTCGGAAAAGATGATCTGCCAAAGGATTTGAACATTATTGACACTTTTGCTGCAATCCTGGAAGAAGGACAGGGCAACCCGCATGTCTTTGCCCTGAAAAATGTTTTGCTGGACCTGCGTGTGGCTGTCGAAGCTCGCAACCCGATTGAAATTGAGAGCGCATTCTACAGCGTAATCGATTATTATTATCTCCCGGAAAAAGAATCCAGCCTTGTCAGTGCCTGATCTGTTCCGTCCAGTCATTGAACGGAACTGGTCATTGAGAAAATACGCAAAAAAGGGGCAGATTTTCGTAGATTAGAGAGCGAATAGCACCGCAACTCCGCGTTTTTTAAGATCGATTGATTCAAGGGTTTCATCTTGCAGCAAGCCAGCATTGTTGAGCTATGAACTGCTTGCGAAGAGCCAGGGAGTCACCTTGCGTCTAGAATTTTCGTAAGCTTTGATCTGATCGACTTTCTCCAGGGTCAAGCCAATATCATCCAGCCCATGCAAAAGGCAATGTCTGCGAAATGGATCAATTTCAAAGGCTATCTGCTCACCGCCGGGCAGGGTCAGGGTTGTTGTTTCGAGATTCACTTCGAGTTGATAGTCAGGCTGATCCTCAACAGAGTTGAAAAGGTCATCAATCTCCACGGTTTCAAGAACGATAGGAAGGATGCCGTTCTTGAAACAGTTATTATAAAAAATATCTGCAAAGCTTGGAGCCATGATCACCCGGAAGCCATAGTCGAGTAGTGCCCAAGGGGCATGCTCACGGGAAGATCCGCAGCCAAAATTATCCCGTGTCAGTAATATCTGTGCATTTTGATAACGAGGCTGGTTGAGAATGAAATCTCGATTCAGAGGCCGGTCGCTGCAATCCATCCCCGGCTCTCCATGATCCAGATAACGCCATTCATCAAACAGGTAAGGGCCAAAACCGGTTCGCTCTATCGATTTAAGAAATTGCTTTGGAATAATGGCATCAGTGTCTATGTTGGAACGGTCAAGTGGGGCCACGACCCTGGTGAGTGCCGTAAATTTCTCCATTATCTGACCTCCCATTGGCGGACATCGACAAAATGTCCGGTGACGGCTGCAGCAGCTGCCATTGCAGGACTGACCAGGTGGGTCCGCCCTCCTTGCCCTTGCCGACCTTCAAAATTACGATTTGAGGTTGATGCGCAACGCTCTTCTGGCGCAAGGCGATCATTGTTCATGGCCAGGCACATGGAGCAACCAGGCTCTCGCCATTCGAACCCTGCTGCAATAAAGATTTTATCCAGGCCCTCTGCTTCGGCCTGTCTTTTGACCAGTCCTGAACCCGGAACAACCAGTGCGAGTTTAATGTTTTTTGCCAGCGTCCCCCCTTTGGCAATAGCCGCAGCGGCGCGAAGATCCTCAATCCGACCATTAGTACAGGAGCCGATGAAGACTTTATCCGGATAAACGTCTGTCATCAGAGTTCCGGGATTCAAGCCCATGTAGTTGAGGGCCGCGTTAATTCCATCGCGTTTCATTTTGTTCGGTTCGGCTGCAGGGTCAGGGACTTTGCCTTCAATTGACACGACCATTTCCGGGGATGTTCCCCAGGAGACCTGTGGCCGTAGATCGCGGGCATCAATGTTAACGGTCTGGTCGAATCGAGCATCCGGGTCGCTATGCAGCTGTTGCCAATGATTGACTGCCTGGTCCCATAAGTGAGCTTCTGGAGCGAATGGACGGCCTTTGATATAGTCAATCGTGGTTTGATCGACGGCCATGATCCCGGCTCGGGCTCCGGCTTCAATCGCCATATTACAGATGGTCATACGTCCTTCCATTGACAGACTGCGAATTGTTGAACCGCCGAATTCAATTGTGTATCCGGTTCCACCTGCTGTGCCGATTCGACCAATAATGCTCAGAACAATATCCTTTGCCGTCACTTCGGGAGGAAGCTCCCCGTCGACTTCAATCAGCATCGCTTTGGATTTTTTCTGGATCAGACATTGGGTTGCCAGAACATGCTCGACTTCAGAGGTGCCGATGCCAAAAGCGAGTGCACCAAATGCGCCATGAGTTGCAGTATGTGAATCGCCACAGACAATTGTCATCCCGGGGAGGGTTGCCCCTTGTTCCGGGCCGATAACGTGAACGATGCCCTGACGGGTGTCGTGCAGACCGAATTCAGTAATACCAAACTCCTGACAATTTCGATCCAGCGTTTCAACCTGCAGGCGCGAGACCGGATCGGTAATTCCGGCGGCACGGTTGTCAGTCGGAACATTGTGATCCGGTACCGCCAGGTTGGCATCAATCCTCCATGGTTTGCGTCCGGCCAGGCGCAGCCCTTCAAAGGCTTGTGGTGAGGTCACCTCATGCAACAGTTGACGATCTATATAGAGCAGGCAAGTGCCATCATCAGCCTGGTTGACAATGTGACTGTCCCAGAGTTTATCGTAGAGCGCTTTATGCATTGGTCACCCCTTTTATAGTGTCAGGTCAGTTTAATACAAATGCTTCTGCGCTGAAAAGTAGCGGCGCAATCTTGTCGAATCTTTAAGAATTACAGGAGACTAGCACTATTCGGGAGATTCGTGTAGACTTGTAGATTGTAATGTAGAGATTAAGAAGGTATGGCTGCTTCGTCAACTGAATTTCGTTACCACCTTCATTAAATTCTGCTCTTCGGTCAGCCGATAAGATGTAAGTGAGGATACATATGGGAAAAGATATTATTAAACTAATACTTCTAATCATTGTTGTCGGCGTAATTATCCTGGGGATTTACTTCGCGGGTAAATCCGTTGACAACAAGAGCAAATACCAACATCCGATCACAAAGCCGGGGGGAAGCTGGTAATTCTCAACAGCGTCTCCGCTCCGTTCCAGCAAAACTGCTTTCACCAACCTGACGTACGGCATCAGTCGCAACATTAACCCAGCCACTTGAACGTTCAAACTGCTCGATCTGCTTTCCATTAATTAAGGTGCCGAGCAGGGCAGGACTGACACGATCTTTGACACCATTCCTATAAACAACATTAATTCTGGGACTTTGTCTGATAAAACCCATCCGGAGACCTCCCTTCTGACAGCCTGTTTTTTATAATATAAGAGTAGCGGAATTCCATTAAATAGCAAGTTAAAATGGAATATTTTCTTCTATTTATTAATGACTTAGAACAATAACGTGGATCAATTCGTCTTAGATTCGTTGCCTCGCCAATAAAATCAATGGTGATGAATAAGGGTGCAAAGGGAGCAAATCATCTTCGGTCCTATCCACAATACAAAGGTTGCGGTTGCGCGATACCGCCCCAGATGGTTCTCCGGAGCTGAGTACCGACAGCATATTGTAAAAGATTTTGAAATTGCTCCAGCACCGGCTTTGCTTGCATAACGATCTTTGACAATCCGTTTCGCTTCTTTTTCACGGGGATCCGGTTA